>NZ_CP042172.1:2433031-2737160 GCF_005937985.2 Arthrobacter sp. KBS0702
TGAGGTGGACGGTAACGGTGACCGCGGACCCGGGCGCCGTGCAGTCGGCCGGCTCGCAGCTGGTTTCCAGGCTGGCATTGTCGGCCGGCTGGCCGTAGTCGGCGAGCGCCAGCTGCACGGCCTGCTCGGCGGCGGCCCGGCCGCTCGCCGCGTCGGGCTGGGCCACGTAAATCTTGGCCGCCTGGTCCGCGGCGCCCACCACGGCGAAGGAGCCGCCCTGGAGCTGGCCCACCGTGATGATGAAGTACACCACCGGCACCATCAGCAGCAGGCAGAGGAAGGTGAATTCGACGACGGCGCTCCCCCGCTCGGCGTCGCCGTCGTCAGGGCTGGATGGCGGCATGTCCTTTCACCTCCAGGAGTGCGCGGGGGCCGATCAGGCCGATGACGGGCAGCGGGGCGCGGACCGTCACCTCGAGGGTGCGGATGCCGGCGTAGCTGGTCTCCGTGGTGCTGACATCCCGGGCAAACTCCGGGGTGAGGGCGACGCCGATCAGTTGCGTGGTGCGTTCCCGCGCGTCGGCGGCGGTGCGGTCGGCCAGGGTGCCGTACCGGGCGCCCGAGGCGGCGGCATCGATCAGCGTGTTCCGGACGTGCAGCACCAGGGCAAGCTGCACGATCCCCAGGAAGAACAGGGTGAGGAGGGCACCGACCAAGACAAAGTCCACCACAGCGGAGCCGCGTTCGGCGCGGGCGGCGCTGGGTGCGCGTGCGCGTGCGCTGCCTGCTGGGTTCACCGCCTATTGCCCGACTTTTTGCATGGCCTGATTGAAGAGCCCCTCCAGCGCCGGGCCTGCGAGCGCCAGCAGCGCGGCCACGAGCACGGCCGACATCAGTGTGATCATGACCCAGCCGGGCACGTCACCGCGTTCGCCCGGGTCACGGCGTCCCGACTGGCGGGTAGCCTCCGGCCCGTCGGCGCCGGAGCGCCACAACAGCATGACCGCCAGTCGGACCAACAACATAGCTCGAATACCCATAGTCTTCACTGCTTCCCCTTTCTCTCGGTTGGTCATTGCCCCGCTCAAAGTCCCAGGCTGATGGCCGCCAGGCCCGGGAAGACGGCGAATACGACCGTCAGCGGCAACACGCCGAAGACGAGCGGGACCATCATGCCGATTTCCTTCCGGCCGGCGGATTCCATCAGTTCGCGCTTGGCGGTGTCGCGCACGTCCTGCGCCTGGGCCCGCAGAACGTCCGCCAGCGGCGTCCCGCGTTCCACTGCCACGATCAGCCCGTCAACGAACCGGACCAGCGGGCCCAGTTCGGTGCGGGACGAAAATTGCTGCAGCGCGTCGGCCAGCGGCTTGCCGGCCCGGGTGTCGGCGAGCACCCGGGAGAACTCCTTCGACAGCTCCCCCTGCGTTCTGCGGCACACCCGGTCCAGGGCGCCAGTGGCGCTCTCCCCCGCGCTCACGGCCAGGGCCATAAGCTCGGCCACGCTGGGGAACTCCGCCATCATGCGGGCTTCGCGCTTCCTGATGTGCGCCCCCAGCACATAGTCGCGAAACAGGAAGCCGGCGAGCCCGGAGCCGACGACGATCAGCACCGCGAACAGCGGGTTGAACCGGCCGATCGCTCCTCCCAGCAGCACCGTGCCCGCAGCCGCCACGAATCCGCCGGCCGCCCAGAGCAGCTGCTCCGCGCGGAAATCGACCGACGACTTGCTGCTTCCGGCCCGGGCAAGCCTGCGGTTGAGCGCCGACGAGCCCGGGTTCAGCCTGCCCAGCGCCCGTACCCAGTCACGGACCACCGGGCGCAGAATCCGTTCCAGCGGGCCGAAGGGGGTGACGTTGCCGGGCGTGGCGCGCAGCAGCCGGGATTCCAGGTTGTGGGACCTGAGCTGCGGTCCGATGCGCTCCGCGAAGCTGATGGGCCGCAGAAACGGCAGCCGCACCAGGAACAACCAGAGACCGCCGCCCAGCACGACGCCGCAGACCACGGCGCTGGCCATAAGCCCGGTCACCGGAGGACCCGTTCGTCCTGCGGGAGGGCGCCGATCCGGAGCATCACGGCGTAGGAAAACAAGGAGACCACCAGTCCGCCGAGCAGCACCGCCGCCCCGACGGGCGAGTTGTAGGCGGCCACGGCCTCGGGCCGGCTGGCCAGGAGCACCAGGACAATCCACGGCGCGGCCACGGCGAGCCGGGCGGCGTTGACCGTCCACGACTGCCGGGCCTCCAGTTCGCTGCGGGTCCGGGCGTTCTCCCGCAGGAATTCCGCGAGGGTGCCCAGCAGCCGGCCCAGGTCCGATCCCCCCACCTCCCGGGTCAGCCGGAGCGCCTCGACGATGCGGTCCGCAACCGGGTCGGCGAGCCGTTCCTTCAGCCGGCTCAGGGCCGGGTCGAACTGGCCTCCGGAGCGGTAGTCCGCGCCAAAGTCGCGGAACAGCGGGCGCAGCTCGGACGGTCCTTTCTCGCCCAGCTGGATCAGCGCCTCCGGCAGCGACAGGCCAGCCCGGATGGCGGAGCGCAGGTGGTCTACGACGTCGGGCCACAGCTCACGGAGCACGGCCGAGCGCTTCCGGGCCCGCCACTTCACGAGGCCCAGCGGCAGCCAGCCTCCGAACAGGCCAAAACAGCCCGAAATCGGCCAGGATCTGGTGCCCGCGAAGAACATGAGGGTGACGAAGGCACCCACACCACAGCAGGTCGCCAGCAGGCCGAGCCGGCTGACTTTTTCGATGCCGGCGGCCCGCAGCAGGTCCTCCAGCCGGCTGACGCGCGGCGGGCGCACTGGTGTCTGCGGATGTTCCCAGGCAGACCACCAGACCAGCAGCAGTCCGGCGCCGCCAAGCACCCCCAGCAGCGGCGCCATCAGCGCGGCTCCAGCAGCGCCGCGACGTCGTACCCGGAGCGGGCAAACTTCTCCGCCGCGGGCATCGAGTTCGCCCTGGGCCGCAGCCGGCCGTCGGCCAGGTCGAAGACCATGGACGATTCGATGACGCCGTTTTCCACCCGCCGGCCCAGCGAGAGGATCTCGGTGACCTGGCGTCGCCCGTTCGGAAGCCGGCTGCAGTGGACCACCAGGTCGATGCAGGAGGCCACGGTTGGGACCACGAAGGCACTGGAGATGTTCTCGCCGGCGAGCAGCGGCAGCGTGCAGATCTTCGTGACCGCGTCGTGGGCCGAGTTCGCATGGACGGTGCACATGCCCGGCATCCCCGAATTCAAAGCTATGAGCATGTCCAAGCTTTCGGCTTCCCGGACTTCGCCGACCACCAAGCGGTCCGGCCGCATCCGCAGGGCCTCCTTCACCAGGCGGCGGAGCGGGATTTCGCCCTCCCCCTCAAGGTTTGGCTGCCGGCACTGCAACCCCACGACGTCGCGGAGCGGGAACTGCAGTTCAAAGATCTCCTCCACCGTGACCACCCGTTCGCGGGTGCCGATGCTGGCAGCGAGGCAATTCAGCATGGTGGTCTTGCCTGCCTGGGTCGCGCCGGAAACCAGGATGTTCAATCCGCTGGCCACCGCGGCGCCGAGGAACCGGGCCGACTGCGGGGTGAGCGTCCCCAGCTCCACGAGGTGCTCGAGCCGGCTGGCCCTGACCACGAACTTGCGGATGTTGATGGCCCAGTGGCGCCGGGTGACATCCGGGATGACGACGTGCAGCCGCGAACCGTCGGGCAGCGCGGCATCGACGAACGGGGAGGACATGTCCAGCCGGCGCCCCGAGCTCTTGAGCATGCGCTCCACGAGGTCGCGGACCTGTTGATCGCTCAGCGCGATGGACGTCAGTTCCGACTCGCCGTTGCGGGCCACGAAGATTTCGTTCGGCGCATTGAGCCAGATCTCCTCGATCGCGGGGTCGTCGAGCAGCGGCTGCAGCGGCCCGAAGCCGGCGACAGCGTCAAAGACAAACCGTCGGGCCGTTTCGAGGGAACCGATGGGCGGAAGCGGCGCCAGCAGGGCTCGTTCGTCGTAGTCGCTGATTGCCTCTTCCACCAGGCGCCGGACTTCGCCGGCCTGCCGGAGGGGGTCCAGCCCGCGGCGGCGGATCAGCTCGCGGACCTCGTCCTCGACGATGCGCACAGCTTCCACGGTGCCCCCAACATGACCGCTACCCCTCCCCCTGGGGCAGTGCAACTGGGGTTAAAGCTAAAGGAGCCGGCGCATTCGGGCAAGGGTGCCGGCCACGCTATGTGGACAAGTGGCCGGCAGCGTCCTTACTCGGTCTTGGCCGCGGCAGCCTCGGCCACCGCCGCGTAGCCGTGCGGGTTGTTGCTCTGCCAGCGCCAGTGGTCCTCGCACATCTGCGCGAGGTTCCGGTGCGCGGACCAGCCCAGGTCGGCGAGCGCCGCGGAGGGGTCGGCGTAGCTGACCGCTGCGTCGCCGGGGCGGCGCGGGGCAAATTCGTAGGGCACCGGGTGGCCGGCGGCCTTGCCGAACGCCTCGATGACCTCCAGCACGGAGGAACCGCGGCCGGTGCCGAGGTTCCAGCGGAACACGCCGGCCTTGTCGCCGAGGTAGCCCAGCGCGGCCAGGTGGCCGGCAGCGAGGTCCATCACGTGGATGTAGTCGCGCACCCCGGTGCCGTCCGGCGTCGGGTAGTCATTGCCGAACACCATGACCTTCTCGCGGCGGCCCACGGCCACCTGGGCCACGAACGGCAGCAGGTTGTTGGGGATGCCGCTGGGGTCCTCGCCGATCAGGCCGGACTCATGGGCGCCCACCGGGTTGAAGTACCGGAGCAGGGCGATGCTCCAGCGCGGGTCGGCGGCACCCAGGTCGGAGAGGATGTCCTCGATCTGTTCCTTGGTGCGGCCGTAGGGGTTGGTGGCGTCCAGCGGGGCCTTCTCGATGAGCGGAACCTCCTCGGAGGCGCCGTACACCGTCGCGGAGGAGCTGAAGACCAGGCGGCGCACACCGGCGGCGTCCATGCTGTGCAGCAGGTTCAGGGTGCCCACCACGTTGTTCTGGTAGTACCAGAGCGGCTTCTCCACGGATTCCCCCACGGCCTTCAGGCCGGCGAAGTGGATGACGGCCTCGAAACCGCCCTCGGCGAAGACGGCGTCGACGGCGGGCGCGTCGAGCAGGTCGACCTCGCGGAAGTCCACGTTCTTGCCGGTGAGCTGCTCCACCCGGCGCAGGGACTCGGGGTTCGAGTTCATCAGGTTGTCGAGGACAACAACCTCGTGCCCCTCTTCGAGCAGACAAAGCGTCGTGTGCGATCCGATGTAGCCGGCCCCGCCGGTAACCAATACCTTCATGCGGTCCAGTGTAGGGCGGGAAGCGCCGGAGGTCTCATTCGGCCCGCGCGCTCCGGGATCCGCGATTGTGCCCCGCTAGCGCCCAACATTTACCATGGGAAGAGACGTCCGGAGTTTGGATGCCGGCGGAGCCCTGTGGATTTCGCGCCCGAACTGCCCCTGAAACAGGAAGTATTCCATGCCGCCGATCACGGCCGAACGAACGCTCCAACGCCCGCTGGCGCGGCCCACCGCGCCGAAGTCTTCGCTGCGCAACGACATCCAGGGCCTGCGCGCCATCGCCGTCGGCTCGGTGCTGCTCTATCACATGGGGGCGCCCTTTATCCCGGGCGGTTTCGTGGGTGTGGACGTCTTCTTCGTGATTTCCGGCTTCCTGATCTCCGGCCTGATCATCCGCGAGCTGCAGCGCACCGGAACCTTCTCCTTCTCGGCTTTCTACGCACGGCGGCTGAAGCGGCTCGCGCCGGTCTACCTGCTGGTGCTGCTGGCCTCCGGCACCGCGGTGATGACGCTGCTGACGCCGCTGCAGGCGGGCCGCTACGTCAAGGACCTGATTGCCGCGGCCCTGTACGCCGCCAACTTCAACTTCGCGACCCAGACCACCGGCTACTTTGCCGACCCGGAGCCTTCCCCGTTCGTCCACTTCTGGTCCCTGGCGGTGGAGGAACAGTTCTACTTTGTCTGGCCGATCATGCTGTTCCTGGTACTGCACCGGGCCCGCCGCTCCCGGCATCTGCTCTGGTACCTGCTGGGCGGCGTGTTTGCAGTCTCCCTCGCGTTGAGCATCGTGCTGTCCCATTCGCAGCCCACCAGCTCGTACTACCTCCTGCACACCCGGGCCTGGGAGCTCGCCGCCGGCGCGCTGACCTACCTCGTCGCGGCGAAACTGACAGCACTGACCGCCCGGCTGCGCGGCCTGCTGCTGGCGGCCGGTCTCAGCTCGGTAATTCTGTCCGCGCTGCTCATCACCAAGACCATGGAGTTCCCGGGCTGGGTGGCAATTTTCCCGGTCCTCGGCACGGTGGCCATCATCCTCGCCGGCACCGGCGGTACCATGCCTCCCGGAGCCGACCGCATCCTGGGCAATGCGCCGATGCTGTTCCTCGGCAAGATCTCCTACTCGCTGTACCTGTGGCACTGGCCGCTCCTGGTCATCCCGCAGCTGTTGGCCGCCGGACCGCTGCGCCTGCGCGAGAAGGCTGTCCTCGCCGCCGTCGCCGTCGTGCTGGCAACGCTGACCTATTACTTTGTCGAAAAGCCCTTCCAGACCCTGAACATCGACCGCCGCAAGCGCCAGACCTACGTCGTCGCACTGGGTACGACGGCGGCACTCGTCGCCGCCTTTGGCGGCTGGGGCCTGGTGCAGCAGCACGCCCTGCAGTCCGCCCAGGCATCCAGCAAGCTGACCATCAACGCGGACCGGGCCGGGACAGGCCTGGCGCCGTTCGCGGATTCGGTCGTCGACGCCAGCGGCCGCTGGATCCCGCAGGCCAAGCTCACCCCGTCGCTGGACACCGTGGACAAGGACCTGACGGATATTTTCACGAACGGGTGCAATAACAACGGCGCGGACTACAACACCACCGGCTGCGAGTTCGGGAAACTCGACTCGCCGCGGACCGTGGTGCTCTTCGGCGACTCCCACGCCGGCCACTGGTTCCCAGCGCTGAAGAAGGCCGCCGACGTCGAGGGCTTCCGGCTGGTCACCATCACCAAGTCCGCCTGCCCGTCCGTCCAGCTCCCCATCACAGGCCACCCGGACATCAACGGCCCCTTCAACTGTGACAAGTTCCAGCGCGGCGGCCTGGAGCGCATCCGCCAACTCAACCCCGAGCGCGTGGTGATTTCCAACTCCGAACGCAGCTACCGCAGCTTCCCCGGTGTCGGCCCCGACTATGAGAAGCAGTGGTCCGCCGGACTCAACGCACTCCTGAACGGCCTCCCGGCCGGCGCCAAGCCGGTGATCATCGGCGACAACCCGAGCTGGCAGCAAAGCCCGAACTCCTGCGTCTCCAAGCACCTGCAGGACCCGGACACGTGTGCGGTGAGCCGCGCGGATTCCTACAGCCCGGCACTGCAGGCCATGGAGAAGGATGCAGTGGCTGCCCGCAGCGGGTCCTTTGTGGACACCGTGGATCTGCTCTGCGACGAGTCCGCCTGCCCGGCGGTCTACCGCAGCGTGCTGATGTCCCGGGACGGCAACCACATCACAACTACCGCCGCCCGCGCGCTGGCGGCCCCGATCGCCGCGGCCCTGGGCTAGTTCCCGCGGCACGGCTCGCACGCCGCGTGGAAAAGGCGCTACCCACTCCTGCAACACAGGTAACATTGGCAACTGTAGTAACGCCGGTATCTGCGGTGTTATGGTGTGTCCACCATGCGGAGGCTACCGGCGGCAGCGCCGGCCCTTATGCGCACCGCGGTTCAGTGATCTGGAGGCGGTGAGACGGGAAGCCTACTTCCTCCAGGAGAACAACAATGAGCCGAACCCGGTCCCCTCTTCCTGTCCCATACCGCCGTTCCAGGCTGCGGTGGGGCTTTGCGGCCAGCGCCGCAATTGTCCTCTCCCTGGGGTCCGTGTCCCCCGCCTTTGCGGCCGCCCCGGCCGCCATGGCGCCGAGCAGCCTTAGCGCACCGGCCGCCGTCAAACAGGGCGCCGTGCCCGCCACATCCAGCAGCGACTTCCTCTCCACCATCGGCCCGAACGGTGCGAGCATGGGCGACGGAGTCCGGAAGTACGAGGCCAAACCCGCGGGACCTGGGGCGGCATCGGTCACCGGGACCACGGCCGGGGCCACCTGGATGCCGCCGGGGGTCCAGGGCCTGGACGTCAGCAATTACCAGGCAGGCGTTGACTGGGGAGCCGAGGTCGGCAAGGGCGCGAAGTTCGCCTACGTCAAGGCCAGCGAGGGCAACTACTACCTCAACCCAGCTTTCTCCTCCCAGTTCAACAATTCCTTCAACGTCGGGCTGGTCCGCGGCTCCTACCACTTCGCGATCCCGCACCCGGATGCGGGAACGGCCGCCGACCAGGCCCGGTACTTCGTAGCGAACGGCGGGGTCTGGTCCGGTGACGGCATGACCCTTCCGCCCCTGCTCGACATCGAATACAACCCCTACGTGGGTTCGTACTTCGGCAACACCTGCTACGACCAAACCCCGGAGCAGATCGTGGCTTGGACACGGGAGTTCTCCGACACCGTCTACGCGCTGACCAAGCGGCTTCCGGCGATTTACACGACGACGGACTGGTGGAGCACCTGCGCCGGGAACAACGGCGGTTTCTCGGGCAACCCGCTCCACATTGCGGCCTACGGCGTGGATCAGCCCGGAGTCCTACCCAACGGCTGGCTCGGCTACGACATCTGGCAGTACAGCAGCACCGGACCGTTTTCCGGCGACTCCAACGTCTGGCGCGGCACGCTCGCCCAGCTGAAGTCCTTCGCAGGCGGGGTTTCCGTCAACACCGGCGGGGCCATCGGCCAGGCCTGGCTGGCGGCCGGGGGCGCCAACGGCTCCTGGGGCCAGGCGACCAACCTCGAAAGCTGCAACTCCTCCTTGTGCCTGCAGGTGTTCGAGCGGCGGATGGCCTACTGGACAGCCCAGCGAGGCGTCCTGACCGTGGGCACGTCCGGCGGCATCGGTTCCACGTGGCGTAGTTCCGGTGCGGCTGCGGGCCGATACGGACTGCCGGTCGCCAACGAAGGTTGTACCAGCACCTACTGTGTCCAGAACTTCGAGACCGGCGACCTGTACTGGTCCGCCAACACCGGCGTGCAGTCAATCTATGTCGGCACGGACAACTCCACTATCGGTGCCTACTGGAAGAAGCAGGGCGGACCCAACAGCAAGTACGGCCTGCCCACCTCCGGCGAATCCTGCGCCGCCAGCTACTGCGCCCAGTATTTCGAACGCGGGTCGATCTACTGGACCGCGGCGACTGGCATCCAGCCGGTCTTCACCAACGCCGACAGCTCCACGGTGGGCGGGGTCTGGACCAAGCTTGGCGGCATCAACAGCAAGTACGGGTTCCCGACCGCGGCCGAGAAATGCTACTCCAACTACTGTGAGCAGCTCTTCCAGCGCGGCCGGGTCCTGTGGAGCGCGGCCGGCGGCACCCAGCCGGTCTTCACCAACGGCGACAACTCCACGATCGGCGGCCTCTGGGTCAAGGCCGGCGCATCGGCCAGCCGGTACGGCTTCCCCATCGGGCCCGAGACCTGCACGGCAACCTCCTGCCAGCAGCGCTTCCAGTACGGCACGATCGTCTGGAGCGCCGCCGGCGGCATCCAGCCCCTGTACTACAGCACTGACAACTCCACCATCGGGGCCTACTACACGCTGAACCTTGGCGGCACCACCGGCAAGTTCGGCTTCCCGATCAGCGCCGAAACCTGCCAGAACAACGCCTGTGTGCAGAAGTTCCAGTACGGCAATGTGTACTGGAGCGCCGCTGGCGGGATCCAGCCGGTATGGACCAACGGCTCCACCGCCACCATCGGCGGCTACTACGAATCCCTGGGCGGCCCGGCCAGCGCACTGTCCTACCCGGCCAGCGCCGAGCAGTGCAAGGGCACCATCTGCTACCAGCGGTTCCTCTCCGGCTACGTGACCTGGGCCGCCTCCACCGGGCTGCAGACGGTGAACACCACGAAGGAGATCGGCAAGGCCTGGCTTGGCCAGGGCGGCGTCGACGGGGCCCTCGGCGTCCCGCGGGACCGCGAGTTGTGCTCCGGCACCACGAGCTGCACCCAGAACTTCGTGAATGGGACCATCCGCTGGTCCTCCACGGGCGGCGTCGTGATCGTGAAGAACCCCTAGCGCGGGAGTCGTCGGGGCGCAGCGCCTAGACAAAAGGGCCGGGCCCGGAACCAGCAATGGTTCCGGGCCCGGCCCTTTTGGTGTGAAACGCCGCGGTTAGTGGACCTGCGCCTGGGCGGCGATCTCGGGGCGGGGCACCTCGTCGATGGCGATGCGCCGTGCAAGCTTCGTGGTCGAGATCTCCATGTGGCGGAAACGCTGGTAGGTGGTCGACATAAAGACCAGCACCGAGACGATGGTGCCGTAGAGCACGAGGTCGGTGCCGCGGCCTACGCCGAAGAAGTTGGCCACGGTGGAGAGCATGCCGGGGAAGAAGATCGAGAGCACCGCCACGACGGCGAACACGATCAGCATCATCCGGCGGATGGCCAGGTGGCGGGCGTTCGAGCCGCCGCGCATAAGCGCCACCGAGACGATGATGACGGCAAGGACAAGCGCGATCTGGACGAAAATCAACATCTCAGGGGGCCTTTACTACTTGAAGAAAAGTTCGAAGACGATATTGACGGCGTTCAGCAGTGACTGCCCCTTCGCCTTGGAGTAGTCCGTGTAGATGATCTCCACGGGGTGCTCCACATAGCGCGGCTGCATCTTCGCCAGCTGGTGCACCAGTTCGGAGGCGTGCGCCATCCGGTTCTGGGTGAGATGAATGCGGCTGGCCACCGAGGGGCTGATGGCACGAAGCCCGTTGTGCGCGTCGGTCAGGTCCATGCCGGTGGCAAGCCGTGACTGGATGGCGGCGGTCTTGAGCACCACCCGCTTGGCGGGGGAAAGCTTCGTCCGCTTATCCAGGAAGCGGGAGCCCAGCACGATGTCTGCCTCGCCGCTGCGGATCCGCTCCACCATCGCCTTGGCGTCCTCAATCCGGTGCTGGCCGTCGGCGTCGAACGTCACGATGCAATCAAGCTCGGGATCCTGGAGGGCGTATTCGAACCCGGTCTGCAGCGCGGCGCCTTGGCCGAGGTTGATCGGGTGCTGGATAACGACGGCGCCGGCCTCCCGCGCGATGTCCTGGGAGCCGTCGGAGCTGCCGTCGTCAATGCAGACAACGTTGGGAAACTCCTTCCGGAGATCCGCTACGACCCCGCCTACGACGGTAGCCTCGTTGTACATCGGAATAACGAACCATGTGCGACTCACAAGAATCCAGTATTCCATATGCCCGGCGGCCGCCCAGCCCGGGGCGCGAAGGGCTGCCGGTATAGTGGTCAGCACTTAGACCCGGCGCATCGGGCCGTCGCTAAGTACTGACGACGGCGGTGTGCAGCCCCGAGAGAAAGCTGCCAGCTACTTTGACCGCCCCCGTTCCCCCGGTCCCGGACTCCGCCCACCATATTGCGTTTGTGGTCAACAACTACCTGCCCAGCGTCGGCGGCGTCGAATTCCACGTCGCCGCACTGGCCAAGCAACTGGCCAGCCTGGGCGCGCGGGTGACCGTCTTCTGCCTGGACAACACCACGCCGTCGGAGCTGGACTCCAACCCCCGGATTGTGCGCTTCCCCTGCTCCCCGGCCGTGGGCGGCGTCCTCGCGTGGCCGTGGCCCGGCACCTCGCGGAAGATCCGGCGGATGCTCTCGGACGGCTCCGTGACCGCCATCTCGACGCACACCCGGTTCTTTCCGATGTCCCTGATCGGCGTACGGCTCGCCCGGCGGCTCGGCGTCCCGGGCATTCACACCGAACATGGCTCCGCCGCGGTGAAGGGCGTCTCCCCCCTGGTCGCACTGGCCAGCAACCTGGTCGACCGCACCATGGGCCGGCTGGTACTGCGCGGCGCCAGCCGCGTCCTGTGCATCTCCGACGGCGCGCGGGAGTTCGTCCGCGACCTCGCCGGCGTCGAGGGCGAGGTCTTCCACAACGCGATCGACACCGCAGCCTTCACCGCGGCTCCGGCCGACACCGCCGGCACCACCGGCCCCGCCGGCACCGCCGCGAGGAACCGGCTGGTCTATGTCGGCCGGATTGTTCCCGGCAAGGGCTGGGACCTCGCACTCGCGACGGCGGAGCAGCTCGCCGTCGACCACCCGGAAATGGAACTGCACATTGTCGGCGACGGGACCGACCGGACCGCCCTGGCCAGCCGGGCCGCGGCCTCGCCCTTGGCGGAGCGCGTCGTGATCCATGGCCAGCAGCCCCCGGCCCGGATCGCCGAACTGCTCCAGGGCAGTGTCTTCCTGAACCCCACCACGCTCTCCGAGGGCTTCCAGACCACCCTTCTGGAAGCGGTGGCCGCGGGCGCCGCCGTCGTCAGCACACCGGTCGGCGCAGCCCGCTACCTCCTGGAGGCTGGGGCCGATGTACGGCTGGCCGACGCCGCCGACCCCGGCGCCTGGGTGGAAAACGTCCGGGCAGCCCTCGACTCCCCCGCGGCGCCGCCGGCGAAGGCCCTCGTGGACTCCTTCGACTGGAAGCGCCGGGCGGCGGAATACCTGGCAGTCATCAACAGCGTGCGGAACTCCTGAGGATGGCCCGGCTGCACTTCCTGGGATCCTCGCTGCTTGGCGCGGCGGGCAGCGCCATGGTTCCCATCTCCGCCTTGTTGCTGTTCTCCACGGTGGATTACGGCGCCTTTTCCGTGCCGTACCTGATCTTTGCCCTCGGCTGGTCCATGACGCTTTCGGCGGTGTGCGACACCTGGGCACGCGGCCGGGCGCAGGCTCCGGAACGCAATGAATGGCACGACTATTCGGGCGCGCTCCTGACGGGTGCCGGCGTCGCCGGCCTCGTCACCCTGGCGGTCGCCGCGATCGTGCTCGGCAACTGGGGCAATGCCCTGGCCGCCGCCGCCGGCGTGGGCGCCAACATCTACCGGCTCGGTGCGCGGTTCTTCCACTCCGCCAGCAAGGGACCGCAGGCGGTACTTGCGTCGGACCTCGCCGGCGTCGCGGTCTTCATCCTTACCGTCGCCGCCGCCCTGTTCTTCCACGTGGGTGCGCTGACCGGGGTGCTGGCCGGGTGGGCCCTGGCCAGCCTCGCGTCCTCGCTGCTGTTCCCCCCGCCGCGCTTGCGCCGCGGCTCGGGACTCATCACGTGGGTCCGGCGCCGGCGGGCTCGCATCGTGCCGCTGCTCGGGGAATCCCTGCTGATGGACGCCGGGTCGATCGGCGCACCGCTGGCCATGGCACCTTTCCTGGGCACCGCCAACTTCGGCGCATACCGCAGCATCTCCAGCGTGGCCATGCCGATCCAGCTAACCCTGGACCCGATCAGGCCCAACATTTCGCAGATGCCGCCCGCGGTGCTGCTGAGCCGCAAGGTTCTGTTCGGTGTGCTCGGCGTCGCGGCGCTAATGGCGCTGGCCTGCTTCGCCGTGCTGGGCCTCGTGCTGCCGCAGCTCCACTTTGTCGCCGGTGCGCTGGCCACGCTGGCGCACTACGCCGTGGCCTGCACCATCTACGTCGCCGTCGGATTCCTTGGACACTTCTACTACATCGTCTCCCGCGGGATCCTCGCGCACGGCAGCCTCGTCAAGGGCAGGGCGATCCAGACGGTAATGCACATCCTCTTCCCCTTCAGCGGGCTCTTCCTCAACGGCCTGGACGGAGCGGTGTCGGGGTTCGTCGCAGCGAACGCCGCCGCCGCCCTTGTCTGGCCCGCGTTCCTGCTCCGCCAGCACGGCCGGGTGCCCGACCACGCCGCCGAGGCCTGAGCGGCGGCTTTGATATGGTGGCCAGAGTTCCAATGTGATCACCCTAGGGAGTTTTGATGCGTACGCTCATGCCGATTTACGGCACCCGTCCGGAGGCCATCAAGATGGCTCCGATCGTCGCGGCACTGCAGGAGTCCCCGGACTTCGAGTGCGTCGTGACTGTCACCGGGCAGCACCGGCACATGCTGGACCAGGTCAACGAGCTGTTCGAAATCGTCCCCGACCATGATCTGAACATCATCCAGCCGCGGCAGTCGCTGACCGGCATCATGACCCGGACCCTCGAAGGGCTGGACAAGCTCTTCAGCGAGCACAAGCCGGATGCCGTGATCGTCCAGGGCGACACCACGACGTCGACCGCCGGAGCCATCGCCGCTTTCTACCATGGCATTCCGGTCATCCACGTTGAGGCCGGCCTGCGCAGCGGGAACCTGTACTCGCCCTTCCCGGAAGAGGCGAACCGCAAGATCACCTCCCAGATCACCGCCCTGCACCTGGCACCCACCTCGGAGAGCAAGAGCAACCTGCTGGCCGAGGGAATCCCCGAAAAGGACATCGTGGTGACCGGCAACACGGTCATCGATGCCCTCTTCACCACCGTCGGCAAGCAGGTGCCCTTCTCCGACCCCGCGCTCCAGGAACTGGCCGACGCCGGCCGGCGGATCCTGCTGGTCACGACCCACCGCCGCGAAAACCAGGGCGAGGCAATGCGCGGCGTGGGCCGCGCCCTCGCCCGGATCGCCGAGGCCGAGCCCGACCTCACGATTGTGCTCCCGGCCCACAAGAACCCGGTGGTCCGCGAAGCGGTCCTCCCGTTCATCGAGAAGTTCCCCAACGTCGTCGTGACCGAGCCCCTGGCCTACGGCGAGTTCACCCGCATGCTGGCCCTGGCCGACGTCGTCCTCACCGACTCCGGCGGAGTCCAGGAAGAGGCGCCCAGCCTCGGCAAGCCGGTCCTCGTGATGCGCGAGAACACCGAACGTCCCGAAGCCGTCCACGCAGGCACCGTGCTCCTGATCGGCACCGACGAGGACCGGATCGTCTCCGAGGTCAACGCCCTGCTGCACAACCAGGAGCACTACGACTCCATGGCGCACGCCGTGAACCCCTACGGCGACGGCCAGGCGGCCGCCCGCACCCTCGCCGCCATCCAGGCCCTGTTCGGAACGGGGGAACGGCTTCCGGACTTCGATCCCACCGCCACGCCCCTGGCAGCCGAGGCCGGCACGAACGGATGACCATCGCGTTTTTGCGTGCGACGCACGTGGCCCCCGATCCGAGGGTCGAAAAAGAAGTCAACAGCGTCCTGAAGGAACACCCGGACATCCTGATTCTCGGCTGGGACCGTGACGGCGACCTGGCCCGGGACGAGGTCCTGACGTTCCCCAACGGCAAGGCACGGATCCTCCGGTCCGGCATCAAGTCCAGCTATGGCGCGAGCCTGGGCACCCTGCTCGGCATGGCACTGTTCCAGCTGTTCCTGCTCCGCCAGCTGTGGAAGCACCGCAAGGGCATCACCGCCATCCACGCGAGCGACCTCGGAACGGCGCTCAGCGGCCTGATCATGGCCAAAATCCTGCGGGTCCCGCTCGTCTACGACATCTACGACTACTTCGTTGATTCGTTTTCCGTGCCCCGGGCGGTGGCGCCCCTGATCGAACGCATCGACACCTTCGTGATCAACCGCGCCGACGTGGTGATCATCGTGGGCGAAAACCGTGAATCCCAGCTGTCCAAGGCCAAGCCGAAGCAGCTGGTCGTCATCCACAACTCTCCTCCGGAGACCGAAGTCCACGCCGTCCGGACCGGCGACCCGCGCAAGCGGTTCGTCTACGTGGGGATCCTGAGCGAAGGCCGCCTGCTGGCCGAACTCCTCGAGCTGTTCTCCCGGCGGCCGGACTGGCACCTGGACATTGGCGGGTTTGGCGGCCTCGAAGCGACGGCGCGCAAGTACGCCGCGGAGTTCGAGAACATCACCTTCCACGGCAGGCTCCCCTACGCGGAAACGCTGAAGCTCGAAGCCTCCGCCGACTGCCTGCTCGCCGTTTATGACCCGGCGGTGCCAAACCACAAATATTCCTCCCCGAACAAGTTCTACGAGGCATTGATGCTTGGCCTGCCCATCATTGTGGCGAAGGACACGGGTGTGGACCAGTTGGTAAGCGCCCACGAAGTCGGCGCGGTGTGCGATTATTCAGCTGGTTCTTTTGAACAGGCAGCGGAACGGCTTTTTGCCGACGCCGGTGAACTTGCAGATATTCAGCAACGAGCCCGGGCCCTTTTCGAGACCACCTTCAGCTGGGAAATCATGGAGCAACGGCTCCTCTCGATTTACCGGTCAATTCTCTAGACCACGCCCGGAAAGTAGTTCGATGTTGCCTTGCGATGGGGTATGCCCATGATTTACGCCGATTTGGCTCCCCTTGTCTTCGCCGCAATCGTGGTGCTGATGGTCCCCGGCCTCCTGGTTTCCTGGGCCGCCGGAGCACGGGGGTGGGTGCTGGCAGGATCCGCCGGGCCCGTGAGCGTCTCCATCATCTCGGTGACCGCTATCCTGACCGGGTTCGCGGGGCTGCCCTGGGGCATGGTCGTGATCCTGGCCGTTTCCGCCGTTCTTGCCGCCGCAATCTTTGTGCTGCGCCGCCTGCTGCCGGCCCGGCTGCGGAACCATGGGGCACCGGTCCCCGCCGGGCACGGCACCGGGCACGGCCTGCTGCTGGGCTACGGGCCGCGCCACTGGGCCGGCATCATCCTCGGCTGGTTTGCCGTCGGCGTGGTCTTTCTCGTGCTGTTCTGGCGCATGGGCCAGATTTTCGGCAGCATCGACAACATTTCGCAGACCTTTGACAACGTCTTCCACCTCAACGCGGTGCGCTACATCGTCGACACCGGCAACGCGTCGTCGTTGCGTGTCAGCGGTTTCACCTCGTCCACCGGGATGGGCGGCTTCTACCCGGCCGCCTGGCATGATGTCGCTTCGCTCACGCAGCAGCTGACCGGCAGCACCGTCCCCGCGGCCGTCAATGCCACCAACGTCGCCATCTCCGCGCTCCTTTGGCCGCTGTCCTGCCTCCTGCTCGCCACGGCCGTCTTCGGCAAGCGGCGGATGGTCGTCGTCTCTGCTGCCGCCTTTGCCGCCGGCTTCAGCTCGTTCCCCTACCTGATGCTGGACTTCGGTGTCCTCTACCCCAACCTGCTCTCGATCGCGCTGCTCCCGGCCAGCATCGGCCTGGCGGCCCTGGCGCTGCGCGCCGCCCGCGGACTCGTGCTGCCCACGGTTTCCGCCTGGATCCTCGGGCTGGGCTCGCTTCCGGGGCTGGCACTGGCCCACCCAAGCCAGATGCTGGCGCTGCTGGCCTGGACGTACCCCGCCATCCTGGTGGCCGCCGTCGCCCTGTTCCGGCACTGGCGGGGCCGCTTCGGCACGCCGCGTGCGGCCGGCGTCGTCCTCGTTGCGCTGGCCGCTTACACGGCCGCGTTGATCGTCGCCTGGAAGCTGATCCGTCCGGACGAGGCCCAGTCCACCTGGCAGCCCATCCAGGGCCTTGCCCAGGCGTTCGGACAGGCCCTGACCAGCGCCCCGCAGGGCCGGCCCATCCCCTGGCTGATCTTCGCCCTGACCCTGGCCGGGATCTGGGCCATGCTCAGGCAGCGGCGCCACTTGTGGGTGCTCATGATGTTCGGGATCTCTTGCGTGATGTTCATCGTCGTCTCCGGTTATCCGTTTGGCCCGCTGCGGACCTGGTTCGGCGGCGTCTGGTACAACGATCCGTTCCGGCTGGCGGCCCTGCTGCCGGTGGCCGCCCTGCCCGTCGCCGTTATGGGCGTTGTCTGGCTGACCGACCTCGTGCACGGGGCGGTCCGCTCCCGGCTGGCCGAAGGCAAGGCCCCGGCGTTCGCCGCTTGGACCACCGGGTCGCGGGCCACCGTCGCGTCCGCAGTGGCCGGCGTCCTGGTGTTCACCGGTCTCCTCGGGCTCTCCCAGGGCGGGACCGTGAGCGCCTCCGTCGCCTCGGCCGCCGGAAGCTACGCACTCACACCGGCCGCCCGGCTGGTGGACACGAACGAGATGATCCTGCTGCGGCGGGTCGCGGCGGAAATTCCGGCAGACAACACCGTGGTGTCCAGCCCGTGGACCGGCGCCTCGATGGTCTACGCCATTGCGGACCGGAAATCCCTGACGCCGCACATCTTCAGCGAGTTCGGCGCCGACACCAGCGCCATCCTGAACCGGCTCAACCAGGCGGGCGAAGACCCGGCGATCTGCGACATCGTCCGGCGGCTCAAAACCTACTACGTGCTGGACTTCGGCACCCGCGAAATCCACGGCCACGTCCACACGATGCCGGGGCTCGTTGACATGGCGACCGACCCGGACTTCACCCTGGTTGACTCCCAGGGCGACGCGAAACTGTACAAAGTCACAGCCTGCGGCAATTAAGCGGAGGTAAATTTAGGCGCAATTTCGGCGCAGGCCCGGGCCACCTTTTGCACAAGAAATAGGGCCGCCCGAAGTCGGGGGCGCGGCTCGCATCAAATTCGGCTGAATAGTCATTTCGATCGTGTATCTTCATGGATGAAGACTGAGGTCCCGGGCGCTCCGCCGCCCGGGACCGTTTCCAGTCTTACGTCGCGGAAAGCTCTATATGCGGCCGGCCCCCGCATATCCGACTGGAAGATTTCTCATGCCATTTCGCCCCGCCTCCACGAGGAATTTCCTTTTCACCGCAGTCCTCTGCACGCTGACGGCGCTTGGCACCGGGACAGCCGTCGCCGTCGTCCCCGGCGCCCCGTCCGGCCCCGCCGCGCCAGCCCCTACGCAGCCGGCGGCAACTGCCGAGGCACCCGCTCCCGGCACTCCCGCCGACCCTGTGGCCCCGACGGCCTCGCCGACGGCAACCACGGCCCCGTCCGCACCGGCAGCCACCCCGTCGCCCTCCCCCACTGCCGAGAGTTCGACGGCGGCGCCCGCCCCGTCCTCCACCATGGCCCCCACGGCACCCGCTCCTGCCCCGACGGACGGGACAGCCCGCTACATTGTCCGCTACGCCAAGGCCACAGACATCGGTGCCAAGGCCGACGGCCTGGCGTCCCAGGGCGTTGCGGTGGAGAAGACGTTCACGCACGCGCTAAAAGGGGCCGCAATCACCGCGACCCCCGCGAAAGCGGAGCAGCTCAAGCAGGCGCCCGGCGTCGTGGCTGTCCAGCTCGACCAGCGCGTCAGCATCGCCCAGGATTCCTCCCCGTGGGGCCTCGACCGGACCGATCAGCGCAGTCTCCCGTTGAACACCTATTACCAACCCCTCGGCTCCGGCGCCGGCGTCAAGGCGTACATCGTGGACACCGGGCTTCGGTCTACGCACGTCGATTTCCAAGGGCGCGTCGCTCCGGGCTGGAGTTACGACGGCCTCGGAACCGGCGACTGCAACGGGCATGGGACGCACGTCGCCGGCACCGTGGCTGGCACCCAATACGGCATGGCAAAGTCTGCGACCATTGTGCCGGTGCGGGTCCTCTACTGCGACGGTTCCGGTTATTCCTCCGATGTCATTGCCGGCCTGGACTGGGTCACCGCCGACCACAAGGCCGGCCAACCCGCCGTGATCAACATGAGCATGGCAGGCTTCAGCGATGCCGCCTTCGATGCGGCCGTGCAGGGGGCCATTGACGACGGCATCACCGTCGTCGCCGCGGCGGGCAACTACCGCCAGGACGCCTGCTCCGGTTCCCCTGCCAGAGTCCCTGCCGTGCTGACCGTGGCCGCAAGCGATAAAGGGGACAACCAGGCCTCATTCTCCAACTACGGCAGCTGCGTGGATCTCTACGCACCAGGCGTCAGCGTCACCTCGGCGGGCTTTTCCTCCGACACCGCGGAACGGATCGAGTCGGGCACGTCGATGGCCTCGCCCCACGTGGCCGGCGCGGCGGCCGTCCTCCTGTCCCGGAATCCGTCAATGACGCCCGCCCAGGTCAGCTCGGCCCTGATCGACGGCGCCACCGTGGGGATCATCAACGGTGCGACGCCGGGCACCCCTAACCGCTTGCTGTACGTGCCCTCCCCCCTGGCGCTCAAGGCTTCCGAGCTGAACGGGCGCTTCGGGGCACAGACCTCCGGTGAGACCTATGGCCTCAAGGACGGTGGTGGCTACCTTTCCTTTGACATCGGCGCCATTCACTGGAGTCCCGGCACCGGCGCCCACACCACTGCCGGCGCCATTCGCGCCCTGTGGGGCGGCCGCGGCTTCGAGAACGGCAGCCTGGGCTACCCCACCACCGATGCCCTGAACTATCCCAACGGCGGGGTCGCCCAGATCTTCCAAGGCGGCTCGGTGTACTGGACCGCCGACGGCGGCGCCCACACGACGGCAGGCGCCATCCGTGCGGCCTGGGGTGTCCAAGGGTTCGAAAGCGGCAAGCTCGGCTACCCGGTCACCGACGAGCTGGACTACCCCAACGGCGGACGTGCGCAGGGTTTCCAGGGCGGTGCCATCTACTGGACCGCGGCCACCGGCGCCCACGCCACGTCGGGGGCCATCCGGGACGCGTGGGGAACCCTCGGCTTTGAAACCGGCAAACTCGGCTACCCCACCACGGACGAGCTCAGCTCCGCCAACGGCGGTCGCGCGCAAGCCTTCCAGGGCGGTTCCATCTACTGGACCGCGGCCACCGGCGCCCACGCCTCGTCCGGGCCCATCAGGGCCGCCTGGGCCGCACTGGGCTTTGAAACAGGCAAGCTTGGCTACCCCACGACCGACGAAATGTCGACGAGCAACGGCGGCGTAGCGCAAGCCTTCCAAAACGGCTCCATCTACTGGACCGCCGACACCGGCGCCCGTCCCAGCTACGGCCCAATCCGAACCGCCTGGGCGGCGCAGGGGTTCGAGGGCGGAAAACTCGGCTACCCCACAACTGACGTTCTGGGCTACCCCAACGGCGGCCAGGCCCAGGTCTACCAAGGTGGCTCCATCTACTGGACCGCCGCCACCGGCGCCCACGCCACGTCCGGGCCCATCCGTGCAGTCTGGGCGGCGCAGGGCTTCGAAGGCGGCAAACTCGGCTACCCGACGGCGGACGAGACGCCGACGATCAACGGCGGAACCGTCCAGACCTTCCAAGGCGGAGCCATCTACTGGACCGCAGCCACCGGCGCCCACGCCACGTCCGGGGCGATCCGGGCCGCCTATGCCGCGCAGGGCTTGGAAGGAGGCAAACTCGGCTACCCGACGGCGGATGAGACGCCGACGATCAACGGCGGAACCGTCCAGACCTTCCAGGGCGGTTCCATCTACTGGACCGCAGCCACGGGCGCCCACGCCAGCACCGACCCAATCCGGGCAGCCTGGGCAGCCTTGGGCTACGAAGCCGGCGCACTGGGCTTCCCCAGCACCGACGAACTCAACTACCCTAACGGCGGGGTCGCGCAGGCCTACCAGGGCGGGGCCATCTACTGGACCGCGAACACCGGCGCGCACGCCACGTCCGGTCCCATCCGGGCCGCCTATGCCGCGCAGGGTTTCGAAGGCGGCAAACTTGGCTACCCCACCGGTGACCAAGGACCGGCAGCGAACGGCGGCATGGTCCAGGCCTTCCAGGGCGGCGCCATCTACTGGACCGCAGCCACGGGGGCCCGCACCAGCTCCGGCCCCATCCGGGAAGCCTGGGCGGCACTGGGTTACGAAAGCGGGATCCTCGGCTACCCGATCTCGGGCGAGCTCAGCTACCCCAACGGCGGCCTGGCTCAGGCCTACCAAGGCGGCTCCATCTACTGGACCTCCGCCACGGGCGCGCACGCCACGTCCGGGCCCATCCGGGCCGCGTGGGCGGCGCAGGGCTTTGAGGGCGGCAAACTTGGCTACCCCACGGGTGACCAGGCTCCGGCAGCCAACGGCGGCATGGTCCAGACCTTCCAAGGCGGCGCCATCTACTGGACCGGTGCCACCGGCGCCCGCATCAGCTCCGGCCCCCTCCGCGATGCCTGGGCCGCCCTGGGGTACGAAGGCGGCAAACTCGGCTATCCGGTGACGGACCAGCTCAGCTACCCCAACGGTGGCATCGCGCAGGCCTACCAGGGCGGCGCGATCTACTGGACCGCGGAAACCGGCGCCCATGCCACCGCCGGACCCATCCGTACCGCCTGGGCCGCGCAGGGCTTCGAGGGCGGGAAGCTCGGCTATCCGACGACGGACGAGGCCGCCACCGCCAATGGTGGTCGGGCCCAGGCGTTCCAGGGCGGGGCCATCCACTGGACGGCGGCCACCGGCGCCCACATCACCACCGGCCCGATCCGCGCCGCATGGGCCGCTCTCGGCTTTGAGACCGGCACGCTCGGCTACCCTGTCACGGACGAGCTGAGCTACCCCAACGGCGGACGCGCGCAGGTGTTCCAGGGCGGCTCGATCTACTGGACCGCGGCCACCGGCGCCCACGCGTCCGCCGGCCCGATCCGTGCGGCGTGGGCAGCGCTGGGCTTTGAGAGCGGCACGCTCGGCTACCCCACCACGGATGAGCTGAGCTACCCCAACGGCGGCCGGGCACAGGCCTACCAGGGCGGCTCCATCTACTGGACCGCGGCCACCGGCGCCCATGCCACGTTCGGCCCGATTCGGGACGCCTGGGCAGCGCAGGGCTTTGAAAGCGGCAAGCTCGGATACCCCACCACCGATCAGTACGCCATCGCGAACGGCGGCGTCGCCCAGGGGTTCCAAGGCGGGACGATCTCCTGGACCTCGGCCGGCGGTGCAGTGATCAAGTACCCGTGATCAAGCAGCGGTGATCAAGTACCAGTGATCATGTAGCGGCTACGGAGTAACAAAGCGGGCCGGGACAGCATCCCTTCGGATGATGCCCCGGCCCGCTTTGTCGTTCGTGCGTTGCGCTTCCCGCGCTAGCCGTGCGCCGGAGTTTCGAGTCGTGCGGCAATATACGGTGCCAGCTGGAGCGAGAGCTGCCGGTTCAGGTGGTCCGGGTCGAAGTAGATTGGAAGGCCGCCGACGGCGCCGTAGCAGTAGGCGGCGTCGCAGAAGTACTCCGACAGATCCAGCAGCCGTACCCGCTCGTCGCCGGCGGCCCGGGCAGCCTCCACGGCCGCCACCAGCGGGTCCCGGGGAAGAGCCAGCGCCCGCGGCGCACGGCAAGTGAGGGGGTCCCCTGCGCTGACGGCCACGCAGTTGACGTCGCGGACCTTGTCATTGAGCGGCGGATCGGCGAGGGCGTAGACGACGGCCCCGGACTGCGACCACCGTGACCAGTAGCGGCGGAGGCCGTCCTGGTACTGCTCCACCTGGCTCCGGCCGGAACCGTCATTGATCTGCTCCCCCGCCGCGAACGTTGAGGTGAACACCTTGGCGGCCTTGTCGCGCTCCACTGCGGCGGCGACGTTCGCGCCCCAGAGCCCGCACTTGCGGACCTTGGCCGGGTCGGCCGCGCCACCGCGGTACCCCTGGTAGGGCGCGTCGACCAGCGGGCAACCACCGCTGTAGCTCACGTTCAGCTTCCAGTGCTTCTGCCGGGCAAGTTCGATGATGGCGGTCTGCCACTGCTGCGCGTGGGAATCCCCGACGAGCCACACAGACTCGGCTCCCGGGCGCCCCGCCGAATAATCGCAGACGGCCGGTCCACCGGGTTGCTCCAGGTAGAGGGTGTCCTCCTGGTCCAGGCAATCCGCCGGCAGGCCCCAGTATTCGTTCGCGGGACCCATGTTCGGGTCACTGACCGGACGCGCGAAAGGATCACCGCACTCGGCTTTACCCACCGAGCGGGGACCGAAGCACGGTCCTGCCGCGTCGGTCCGCGCGAGCTCCGCTGCCGCCGCGGCCTTCGGCGCAACCTGCAGGTGCAGGGTCAGCCCCGCCAGCAGCACGACCAGCATGCCTGCCGCGACGCCCGCCAGCACGCGGCGCGGGCGTGAAGCCTGCCGCGGAGGCACAATCCAACGGTCCTCGATCCACCGTTTGGTCAACCATGCCAGTCCCACCGCGGCCACGGCGAGCAGTGCCCTCGCCGGTGTGCCCAGGGTGGAGCCCAGCACGAACGGTGCGACGACGATCAGCGGCCAGTGCCAGAGGTACAGCGAATAGGAAATGTTGCCCAGGAACTGCACGGGCCGGAGCGCGGTCAGCCGGTCGTGCCACAAACGGCCGCCGCCGGCGCCGGCAAGAATCACCAGGGCCGTGCCGGCGACCGGCAGAATCGCCATCCAGCCGGGGAACGGCGTCGTGTGGTCATAGGCGGCCGCGGAGAAGAGCACCATGGCGAAGCCAAGCAACGCGAGGATGTTGCGGGCCAGCCTGGAGGGAAGCGGCCGGGAAGCACCCAGTGCCAGCAGCGCACCGGCGCCGAACTCCCAGACGCGGACCGGGGTGCTGAAGTAGGCCTCGCTGTGCGAGACAGCCGTCAGGAAGATGCTGAAGCCAAGCGAGGCGGCCGTGGCCACCGCGAGCCCTGCCAGCAGGACCCGGCGCGTCGCCCAGTTCCGGCGGACGGCCAGGAGGTAGAGCCCCATCAGCGCCAGCGGCCAAGCCAGATAGAACTGTTCCTCCACCGACAGCGACCAGTAGTGCTGGACCATGGTGGCGGAGGAGTTCATCGCGGAATAGTCCACGGCCTTGGCGGCGAGTACCCAGTTTTCCACGTAGAACGCGCTACCCACGATTTCCTGGGCGTTGGCGCTCCAGCGCGTGTAGGGCAGCCAGAGCCAGGCCCAGGCCAGCGACACGGCCAGAACCGTGAAGGCCGCCGGCAGCAGCCGGCGCGCGCGGCGGGCATAGAACTGCCCGAGCCGGACCCGGCCGCTGGCGAACAGCTCCTTGCCCAGATGGGAGGTGATCAGGAACCCGGAGATGACAAAGAAGACGTCGACGCCCACGTAGCCGCCCGGCAGCCGGAGGGGCCAGAGGTGGTTGGCGACGACGAGGCTGACGGCCAGCGCGCGCAGGGCCTGGATGTCGGTCCGGAACGGCCGCCTGGCGGCGGCAGCCGGAGCGGGGGTGTCGGCGGAACGGATCCCGCCGTCGGCGGTATCGCCGGGCCGGTCGCTGCTGCGTGCTGAAGTTGTTTCTGTTGGCGACGTCACCGGGATCAGCGCGACGTTTCGGTGCGGAGCCGTGCGACGGCGTCGTGGATCGGCCCGTCGAAGACAACATTGCCGTGCTGCAGGACGACGCCGCGGTCACAGATCCGCGACACCAGTTCCAGGTCGTGGCTCACGACGACGAGGGTTTTGCCCGCAGCGGACAGTTCCTTGATCTTGTCCAGGCACTTGCGCTGGAACGGCTCGTCGCCGACGGCGAGGATCTCATCGACCAGGAAGACCTCCGGATCGGTGTGCACCGCCACCGAAAACGCCAGGCGCAGGTACATGCCGGAGGAATAGAACCTGACTTCGGTATCGATGAACTCACCGATTTCGGCGAACTCGACGATCGAGTCGAACTGCTCGTTGATCTGGGCCTCGGTCATGCCCAGGATCGCACCGTTCAGGTAGACGTTGTCCCGGCCGGAGAGGTCGTGGTGGAAACCGGCGCCGACCTCGATGAGTCCGGCCACCTTGCCCCGGGTCCGGACCGTCCCGCTGTCGGGGAGCATCACGCCGGAAATGTGCTTGAGCAGGGTGGACTTGCCCGAGCCGTTCAGGCCGAGCAGCGCCACGGTTTCGCCCTGCTGGACCTCGAGGTCGACGTCGTGGAGCGCGTGGAACTTCTTCGAGAGGTCGCCCTTGCGGCCCGTGAACAGCCACACGATGGTCTCCTTGAGGGACCGGGTGTGCCGCAGCACGAACTGCTTGTTGATCTTCTTTACTTCGATTGCCACCGGCATGCTACAGCTCCTGCGCGAAACGGCCCTCGAGCCGACGGAATGTCCACTGGCCCAGGATGAGGAGCAGGAACGAAACGACAAGCCCCACCGGGATCCACAGCGACAGCAGACCCGGGGGGATGGGGGCGGTGCCGTCGGTGGTGGGCAACCAGAACGCATAGTGGAAAGCCTCGACGCCGATGGTGATCGGGTTGACCTGGTACACCGAGTACCAGCCGTCGCCGAGCTTGCTCCGCACCATGGTCCACGCGTACATGACCGGGGAAGCCCAGGTGGCCACCATCAGCAGCATGTCCACGATGTTCTCGAAGTCACGGAAGTAGACGTTGGCCGACCCGAACAGCAGCCCCAGACCGGTGGCAAGCATGGCGACAATGATGAACCCCGCCGCCGCGGCCGCCAACTGGAGCAGCGAGGGCTGCCAGCCGACCACCAGGCAGGCGGCCACGAGGACCGCGAGCTGCGGCACGAAGTGCACTGCCGACACCCAGACCGAGGCCACCGGGAACAGCTCCCGGGGCAGGTAGATCTTTTTGATCAGCCCGCCGTTGCCGACGATCGACCGGGCCGCGTTGCTCAGGGCTTCCGAGAAGAAGTTGATCAACACGATGCCCGAGAACAGGTAGATCGCGTAGTTCGCGAGGCCGTCGGGGTTGCGCGGACTGCGCTCCAGTCCCAGGAAGACACCCAGGGCGATGTAGAACACGACAAACTGCACACCGGGCTTGACGTAGGACCAGAGCAGTCCCAGCACTGAACCGCGGTAGCGGATCTGCAGTTCCTTGCGCACCAGCAGCTTCAGCAGGAAGCGCTGCCTGAAAACATCGGCGAGGCCGCCGCCCACGCCGGGGCGGACGAGGGCGTCGGACCCGCCGTCGGTAGCGGCTGAGGTCACTTCTGCTCCGGCGTCTGTGCGGCGGGCTTCTCGCTCATGGCCTCGAAGGTCTGCTTCCAGGCCTGCGGCGAGGTGAACTCCGGCAGTGCCTCGGCGTAGACCTTGGACAGCTTCTCCCAGTCGCGCAGGAGCTGCTGGTGCAGCTTGATGCTGCGCGCCATCATGGTCCGGAACTGCTCGGGCTGGCGCTTGTACCAGGACGCGCCGGAGCCGTCAGCCGAGGACACGATCGCGGAATCCAGCTGGGACAGCCGCCACCAGCGGGCGTCCATGGCGGGAACCAGCGCCTCGGGGTGTTCCAGGGCCCCGGGACGGACACCCTGGACCTGGCGGATGCCCGCGGTCGCGGCGGTGGCGAGGGCTGTCAGGATCGACTTCGGCGCCTTGGGCTTCTTGCCGCGGCGCGGCGGCTTGACGCGCTTGACCTGCGGGAAGCCGGAGACTTCCTTGGTGATCCGTGCGTCGTCGAAGTCCGCACGGCGGGCGCGGATTTCGGGGAGTTTCGTCTTGATCGTCTCGTGCAGGTGGGACGGGCCCTTGAGCAGGTCCTCCAGCGCATCGAGACGGAGCTCGACGGCGGAATACTGCATCGAGAGCAGGTGCTTGACGTCGACCATAAAGCTCATCCGGGGCAGGATGCCGCCCTTTTTGTAGGGCGAGTAGACGAGCGCTGCGAGCCACCGGTTGCGCTGGTGGAAGTACGCCTGCCAGTCGATGGTGTCGTCCTTTTCCGTCCAGGGCATGTGCCAGACTGCTGCCCCGGGAAGGGTGACGGTCTGGTAGCCGTGGCGGCTGGCGCGGATGCCGTATTCGGCGTCGTCCCACTTGATGAAGACGGGCAGCGACAGGCCGATTTCACGCACGATGCTCGTGGGCACCAGGCACATCCACCAGCCGTTGAAGTCAACGTCGATCCGGCGGTGCATCCAGGGCGTGGTGCGCAGGTTGCTCGCGGAGAAGTCGTGGCCCTCCCGGGTGCTCTCAACGGCGCCCCAGAAGAACTTGTACTCGTTCACTTCCTCGCCGAAGGTGTGCATGACGGAGCGCTCGTAAAGGTTGAACATGTGGCCGCCGACGATCGTCGGCTTCCGGGTGAAGTCAGCGAAGTTGATGGCGCGGAGCACGCCTTCGGTCTCGATGATGACGTCGTCGTCCAGCAGCAGCACGTACTTGCTGCGGCCGTCCTCGACAGTCTCGTGCATGCCGCGGGCGAAGCCGCCCGAGCCGCCCAGGTTGCCCTGTTCGATGATGGCGAACTTGTCCCCGAGCCGCGCCGCGGCCTCGGTGAAGCCCTCCTGGTCGCGCACCTTCTGCGTGCCCTGATCGGTGATGAGCAGCCGGTCAACGACCTCGAGGAGTTCGGGTGACTCCGCGAACGTGGTGAGGTGCTTCACGCAGTAGTCGGGACGGTTGAAGGTGGTTACGGCCACGGTTGCGGTGCCCGGTACGAAGCCCTCGGGCTTGCGCACCGACCATTCGGCGCCGAGCAGCTTGACCTGCTCTGAAGCGGCGACGAGGTCGAACCAGTACCAGCCGCCGTCGCCGAAGTTGGCCAGCGGGAGCACGACGTCGGCCGGGGTATCGGCGTCGACGGTGATGCTTTCCACCCGGTTGGACGTGCCCCGGGCGGTGGATCGGGAGATGACGACGGTCGCCGGCGCGTCGACCGCAACGGTCAGGCGGACGCCGGTGACATCCGTGTGGGCCCGCCAGTAGCTGGCCGGGAACGCGTTGAAGTAGGTGCCGAAGGACACGCGGCGGAATGCCGGCAGGTGCAGCTGGCGGCGGTTCTCAAGGAAGTCGGTGCGGACCTTGGCACCGGCCGAGGAGACAGCCGTGACACCGGACCCGGACTTGGAGTTCTGGGAGTCCTCGGACACCACGCGTTGCGCGGCGTTGAAGTCCAGGTACAGGGGAAGGGTGTCCGTGTCGCCGTCGGTCGGGAAGACAACCCGGTGGACGGTCTGCCATTCCTCGTTCACGCGGGCGGCGTTCCCCTCGTTCAAAACTTCGGTTGCAACGCTCATGCGTCCACTCCCCCGCTTTCAATCTTGGCGCCGCTTTCGAAGTGCGGGCGGATCTTGTTGTCGAACATGGTCAGGGCGGAGCCGATGGCCATGTGCATGTCCAGGTACTTGTAGGTGCCGAGGCGTCCGCCGAAGAGGACGTCCCGCTCGGCGGCCGCGAGGTCGCGGTACTTGAGCAGGCGTTCGCGGTCCGCGGCGGTGTTGATCGGGTAGTAGGGCTCGTCGCCCTTCTCGGCCGCGCGGGAGAACTCGCGCATGATGACGGTCTTCTCCGTCTGGTAGTCGCGCTCGGGGTGGAAGTGCCGCGGCTCGATGATGCGGGTGTAGGCGACGTCGGCGTCGTTGTAGTTGACCACCGAGGTGCCCTGGAAGTCTCCGACGTCGAGCACTTCCTCCTCGAAGTCGATGGTGCGCCAGGAGAGGTCACCCTCGGCGTAGTCGAAGTAGCGGTCCACCGGTCCGGTGTAGACGACGGGGATGGTGCCGACGACCTTGTTCTTGCTGTACTCGTGTGACTCGTCGAAGAAGTCGGTGTTGAGCCGGACCTCGATGTTCGGGTGCTCGGCCATCTTCTCGATCCACGCGGTGTAGCCGTTGGTCGGCAGGCCCTCGTACTTGTCGTTGAAGTAGCGGTTGTCGTAGTTGTAGCGCACCGGGAGCCGGGAGATGATGCCGGCGGGCAGGTCCTTGGGGTCCGTCTGCCACTGCTTGCCGGTGTAGTGCTTGATGAACGCCTCGTAGAGCGGCCGGCCGATGAGCTGGATGCCCTTGTCGTTGAGGTTCTGCGGATCCGTTCCCGCCAGTTCGCCGGCCTGTTCCTTGATCAGGTCCTTGGC
This sequence comes from Arthrobacter sp. KBS0702, assembly GCF_005937985.2. Lineage (NCBI taxonomy): Bacteria > Bacillati > Actinomycetota > Actinomycetes > Micrococcales > Micrococcaceae > Arthrobacter > Arthrobacter sp. KBS0702. Next base: position 2,462,283 of record NZ_CP042172.1, read on the forward strand.
CTGGCCCGGGGTCAGGTTCGCGCGGAAGAACTGGTTGATGGTGGCCAGGTTGATGGGCAGGGAGTAAACCTCGCCCTTGTGGACGCCGTAGACCTTGTGCACGTAGTTGGTGAACGTCGTGAAGCGGTTGACATACTCCCAGACGCGGTCGTTCGAGGTGTGGAAAAGGTGCGCGCCGTACCGGTGGACTTCGATCCCGGTCTGCTCCTCCTTTTCGCTGTAGGCATTGCCGCCGATGTGGTGGCGGCGGTCGATGACGACGACCTTCAAGCCCAGCTCAGTGGCGGCCTGTTCTGCGATTGTCAGGCCGAAAAAGCCCGACCCTACGATAACGAGGTCAGCGGTCACAAAATCTCCTGGTTCGAATGTGGGCAGCGCAACGTTGTGCATTGTCTGCTGCTCTAGCCTACCCGAGACAGGGTGTGAACCGGCGAATCGGGCGCCGCCGCAGCACGCCGGCGAGACACGTCAACGTTGTCCACATGGCGGGATTCCTGCAGGCCATCGGCCGATTGCCCGGCCTAGCCTTGACTGCGGGGACCGGGAGAAAGGATCCGGCGATGCTCCTGCACTGCACCCTCGTCGGGCAACCGGGTTCAGCCGTTGCAGGCCCGGTGGAGCTCTCCATCGCGGCGCCCTCCGGTTGCCCCGGGGCCGTCATCCAGGACGCCGTGTCCCGGAAGTTCGGCACGGCCCGGCTGAGCGTCGCAGGCGTCCCGCTTGCGGCCCTCAGCGCCGGCGCCGCCCCGCTGGTGAATGGCGCCGTGCTCGTGGACGGCTGCCCCGCGGGGCTGAGGGCGCGCACGCAGGCTGGGCCCGGACCGGGAGGCTGGAAGGCGCCGTCCGGCGCGTCGCTGCTGCTGGCAGTCCTCAGCGGACCCGGCGCCGGGACGGTGCTGCCGGTGCGGCGCGGCCGCTACCGCTTCGGCCGGAGCGGAACGGAAATGGCCATCCCGGATGCCTATCTTTCCCGGGAACACGCGCGGCTGGACGTTTCTGATGCGGGGATCACTTTGACCGACCTGGGCAGCGCCAACGGGACCCGGATCGACGGCCGCCAGGTGCACTCCGCTCCGGTGTCCACCGAGAGCATCATCGGCTGCGGCCACTCCACGCTTGCGGTCCTCTTCCGCGGGGAGCAGCCGGGGCTGTCGGGCCCGGGCAGCCCAGGGCTGTCGTGCGCCGGCGAAGACACCACCGAGCCGCTGAGCGTCCGCGGTCCCGGCCCGGCCGGCCCGCGGACGCTTCTGGTGCTGGCCGCCGTCCTGCCCCTCGTGGCCGGGGTGGTCCTTGCCACGGCCACCGGGATGTGGATGTTCCTGGCGTTCACCGCCGTCTCGGCCGTCCCGGTCCTGCTGCCGGCCCTCTCCGGCCGCCGGCTGCGCCGCGAGCTCCGGGCCGCGGTGGCGGCAGCGGTCCGGCAGGACGGCGAACGACGGCGGCGGGCCGCGCCGTCGGCGGCCGAACTGGTGCTCGGCGCGGCACGGCCGGGCGCGGCTGACGGACACGCTCCGTCGGCAGGACGCGCCCCCACCACAGCCGGCCCGGTGTGGCTGCGGCTCGGGCTGGCCCGGCAGGCGGCGAACATCCGGCGCGAACCGGCAGACCCGGCCTTCGGCGCGCCGCCCGCTGGTCATCTGCTGCCGTTGACCCTGGATCCCTCGGTTGCGACCCTGCTGGAGGGCCCGGCACAGTCTGTCGCCGGGCTGGTCCGGTATTTCGTCATGCAGCTCGCCGGCTACCCCCGCGCCGGGCGGACCTGGGTTCATCTTCACGGGGCCGCCCCGTCGCTCCCGCTCGCCGCCCGCTTCCTGTCCCGCGTTTCCCTGTCATCCAGCGCGGCCGTCACCGCCGCCAGGCTTTCGTCCGGTCCCGGCCCGGGCTGTGACAGGGGCGTTCTGATCCTGCTGCCCGGGACCGGTCCCGGGGCCGAAGGCGGGGCCGGGCCACGGGCCGGAGGCGCGGATGCCCTGGCCACCGAGGCGCACCGGCTCGGCTGGCAGGTGATCGTATGCTCCGCACCCGCACCAGCACCCGAAACGGGGCAGGCTGTCATCCTGGCCGGAGGCACCGGCCGGCTCACGCGCGGGTCTAGCGGAACCTGCTTTGTGCCGGACCTGGTGCCGGAGCGGGTCTTTGACCGTTTCTGCCGGCAGCTCGGGGACGTGCACCGCCCCGTGACCGCTGCCTCCTCCATCCCGGAGTCCTGTTCGCTGGACGAGGTCCTGGCGTTGACGGAGGCCGAGGTGGCGGCCCGCTGGGAAGCGGACCGCCACCCGCCGGGGCGGTCGCCGGGACTGCCGGTTCCGGTCGGCCGCGGGGCGGAGGGGCCCGTGCGGATGGACCTGCACGCCGACGGGCCGCATCTGCTGGTGGCGGGAACGACCGGCGCGGGCAAGTCGGAATTCCTGCGCACCCTCGTGACCGGGCTGGCCGCGTGCTACCCGCCGGACCGCGTCATCCTGCTCTTCGTGGACTTCAAGGGCGGTTCGGGCCTGGGGCCTCTGACCGGGCTGCCGCATTGTGTGGGGCTCCTCACGGACCTGGACGGCTACGAAGTGGACCGGACGCTGGCCTCGCTTCGGGCCGAAGTCCGCCGCCGGGAAGAGCTGCTGGCCGCGGCCGGAGTACCCGACCTCGCTTCCTACCCGGCGCATGCCCCGGGGGTCCCGGCACTCCCCCACCTGGTCCTGGTCATCGACGAATTCCGCATGCTGGTGGAGGACGCGCCGGCGGCCCTGACGGAACTGATGCGCATTGCGGTGATCGGCCGTTCCCTCGGCATCCACCTGGTCATGGCGACCCAGCGGCCGCAGGGGGCGCTCACCGCGGATATCCGGGCCAATGTCACCAGCTGCGTCGTGCTGAGAGTCCAGTCCGAGCTTGAATCCGCCGACATCATCAACTCGCGGCTCGCCGCCACCATCCCGGTCGGCAGCCCGGGGCGAGCCTACCTGGTGCGCGGCAGCGGACCTCCCGAAGAGTTCCAGACGGCCACTTTCTCCCCGGCGCCGCCCGTACCGCCGGATGCCGCGGTGACGGTGCTGCCCGCAGAGGCCATCCTCGACCGGATGCCCGGCACCTCCCTGCCGGCGGCCGGCCCTGCGCCGGGGGCCACGCCGTCGGAGTCCGCCGCGGCTTTCGCTGCATTACTGGCGAGGCTGTGGCATGTCCAAGGCGGCGTCCCGCCGCGCCGTCCCGTCGCCGGACCGCTCCCGCAGACCCTGGCCTTCCCCGGCCCCGAACCCGAACCCGGCCCAGAGTCCCGTCCGGAAGCCGACGCCGACGCCGGGCAGCGGACGGGCCGCACGGTCCTGCTGGGGCTGGTGGACCTGCCGGAGCAGCAGCAGGTGCGCCGCCTGGGCTGGAACCCGGACCTCCACGGTCACCTGGCCCTGATCGGTGGAACACAGGACGCAACCGGCGGGAGCACCCGGACGCTGCGCCTGGCACTGGACCAGTTGATGGACTCCGAAGCCGAATCGCATCTCTACCTGCTGGACGGGGACGGTGCCCTGGCCGCCGCCGCCGGCTCTCCCCGCGTGGGTGCCCGGGTAGGCCCGCACGAGCCAGCGCGGGCGGCCCGGGTGCTTGCCCGCGCCGCCGAGGAAATGACCCGGCGGCTGGCCGCACCCCGCTCCGGGGGGCTTGCCCCGCTGGTCCTGGTGCTGCACAACTGGGGGTCGTGGGTTTCCGCGTTCCGCTCAGGCCCCCTCGCTTGGGCCGAGGATCTCGTCGCGGACCTCATCCGGGACGGTCCCAAGGCGGAGATCACCGCAGTCCTCTCCGGCGAGCGCGAGCTGGTGTCCGCGCGGTTCTTCCCGGCGCTCCCCAACCGGATCTTCTTCCCGGCCGGTTCGACGGAGGAGGGCAGGCTCGCGTTGCCGTTGCTTCCGAAACTGCCGGCCATCCCGGGACGCGTTATTGTCTCGGGGCACTTCGTCGGGGACGGAAAGCCGGGCGTAACCGTGCCGCGGGCGGCGCAGCTCTACGACCGGCCCGCAGAAGACCGGGGCGCTGCGGTTCCCGGCCGCGGGCCGGGCCGCAGCGTGCGGGGCCGGCCGTTCCGGATCGAGGCGCTTCCGGCGATGGTGACGGCGGACGAGGTCCGTTCCCGGCTCGGCCCGGAGATTCCGTCGGCGGCGCCCTCGGATGCACGGCTCTGGATTGGGGTGGGAGGTGATGAGCTGCGGCCCGTCGGCATCCTGGCTCCGCCCGGCAGCGTCGCCGCCGTCCTCGGCGGCCCCAGTTCGGGCAAGAGCACCCTGCTGCGTGCCCTGCCGCGGCTGAACCAGTCACGGGCGTGGCTGCGGCCTGACGCGGGAAGCAGGCGCGAGGACTACTGGTCCGGGGTCCATACGCGGGCCGTCGCCGGCGACCTCGATCCCGCCGCGATCATCCTCGCCGACGACGCGGACCTTTCCGGCCGGGAGACGAACGCCGTGCTGCTCGAGCTCAACGGCCTGGGCTGGACGGTGGTTTTCACCGCCGGCTTCGGCCCAGCGCTGCAGCAGCGCGTGCCGTTGGCGCTCAAGGCCCGCAGCCACGGCCGGGGAATCCTGCTCTGCCCCCGCAGCCTGATGGACGGAGATCTCTTTGGTATGCGCTTCGAGCCGGAGCTCCATCCTCCGGCCGGACGCGCCGTCGTGATCTCGGACGGACGGGCCGCGGCGGTGCAACTGGCACTGGCTCCGGAGGAACCGCCGTGAGCGGTCCCGTAAAAGGCATCCCTACAGTGCGGGGGGTGCGCCGCCCGCCCGGGACCCGAAGGCGATGACGCGCTTGTCGAACAACAACACGATGGCGACGGCGGCAGGCAGCAGCATCGCCAGCCCGGCGAGGGGGTAGCCCCCGGTCAGGGCGGGAAAGCCGATGGTCAGCATAAACAGCTGCGCCACCAGGGCACCGGCCCGCGGCCAGCGGTACCCGCGGAACAGGAAATGGCCCACGGCGAAAAGCCCCGCCGAAAAAGCCAGGAGCAGGCCCAGGGTAAAGACTGCGCCCCAGAACGACAGCACGGGCGCCCCGGTCAGCAGCTGGAATCCATACCAGCAGGCTGCCACCAGCAGCGCTGTGGCCTCCAAGGCCGCGACGATCGCAATGACGGTGATTCCCGCGGGCCGGGCCTGGGGACCGGGGCCGGGAGCACCGGCCTGGGTACCGGCCTGGTCACCGGCCTGGTCACCGGCCTGGTCACCGGCCTGGTCACCGGCCTCGTTCTCGGCGGGATCGGCGGGGTTCTCAGGGGGTCTTGACACACTGGCACACTACCGGACATAGTCGAACAGAAGTGGGGGCTCCGCCAGTCAATGTGATGCATCGCTCACGATTTGGCGGCATTTGTACCGCAAATACCCCTTGTTTACACAGCGTTAACATGTCACGCTTAATCCAGATGACCGAGGGGGCCCACAGGGCCCTTTTCTTATGAAGCCTCTAGTGAATAATTTCACAAGAGGCATTTAACGAATTCCCAGGAATGGAGTTACTGATCAGCATGGATTGGCGTAACCGCGCAGCGTGCCTTGACAAGGACCCGGAGCTGTTCTTCCCCGTTGGAAACACCGGCCCGGCCCTCCTGCAGATCGAGGAAGCCAAGAGTGTCTGCCGGCGCTGCCCCGTCGTGGATACCTGCCTCCAGTGGGCCCTCGAGTCCGGCCAGGACGCCGGCGTGTGGGGCGGCATGAGCGAGGACGAACGCCGAGCCCTTAAGCGCCGCGCGGCCCGCGCCCGCCGCGCTTCCTGATTTTCCGCCTCCGGGCGACAGGCAGAAATGGCCTCGGACCGACTGGTCCGGGGCCATTTCCTGTTAAGCACGATCTGCACGGCAGCTCGGCGCTGGCTCAGCGCGGCGTGAGGCTCAGGACCACCTGCACCGCGGTTCCCCCGCCCTCCCGCGGCTTCCAGTGGATACTCCCGCCGAGTTCGCTCATGACGAGGGTGCGCACGATCTGCAACCCCAGGCCTTCCGTGTAGGACCCGGCCGGGAGTCCGACGCCGTCGTCCGCGACGGTCACGGTCAGCAGTTCGTCCCCGTCCTCGCTTTCGGAGCGGTCGGCAAGCAGCCAGACGGTTCCGGCCCGGCCCTCGAGCCCGTGTTCGACCGCGTTCGTCACGAGTTCGTTGATCACCAGGGCCAGCGGCGTGGCGAAGTCACTGGGCAGCTCCCCGAACAGCCCGGACCGCTGGGTCTTCACCTGCTGCGAGGGTGAGGCGACCTCCGCGGACAGTCGGAACTGGCGTCCGATCAGCTCGTCGAAGTCGACGCTCTGGGTCAGGCCCTGGGAAAGGGTTTCGTGGACCAGTGCGATGGTGGCGACCCGGCGCATGGCCTGTTCGAGCCCTTGCTTGGCCTCGTCGCTGACCATCCGGCGGGACTGCATCCGCAACAGCGCCGCCACGGTCTGCAAGTTGTTCTTGACGCGGTGGTGGATTTCGCGGATGGTGGCGTCCTTCGTGACGAGCTCCATCTCCCGCCGCCGCAGTTCCGAGACGTCACGGCACAGCACGAGCGCCCCGAAACGCTGTTGTTCGTCGCGCAGCGGGATCGCCCGCAGCGACAGGCTCACCCCGCGGGACTCGATTTCGCTGCGCCACGGCATGCGTCCGGTGACCACGAGCGGCAGGGTCTCGTCCACCATCCGCCGATCCCGCAGCAGGCCCGCGGTGACCTCGGCCAGCGACCGGCCCTCGAGGGACTCGCCGTCGCCGAGCCGGCGGAAGGCGGACACCCCGTTCGGGCTCGCGTATTGCACGATTCCCTCGGCGTCGAGCCGGATCAGGCCGTCCCCGACGCGCGGCGCGCCGCGGCGCGATCCGGTGGGCGAGGCAAAATCCGGCCAGAGGCCCAGGGTGCCCATGCGCAGCAGGTCGTAGGCGCACTGCCGATAGGTCAGTTCCAGCCGGGAAGGCATCCGTGAGCTGGAGAGGTCCATGTGGGAGGTCACGATCGCCAGCGTCCGGCCGTTGCGCACCATCGGCACGGCTTCGACCCGCATCGCCGTGTCGCTGCTCCAGTTCGTCTCGTTGGAGCGTTCGATCGTGCGGCTCTCCCAGGCCTTGTCGACGAGCCGTTTCAGGTCCGAACGGATCCCCTCCCCCACGAAGTCGGCGTGGAACACCGTGTGCGTGGTGGAGGGGCGGACGTGCGCCAGCGCCACATAGCCGAGTTCGGGATGCGGGAACCACAACGCGAGGTCGGCAAAAGCGAGATCGGCGACCATCTGCCAGTCCCCCACGAGCAGGTGCAGCCACTCGGCATCCCCCGGCCCGAAATCAGCATGCTCCCTGATAGGGTCCGTAAAGATTGCCACAGCACCTCCATTTGCGACGCGGGGGCCGGCAGACCCTAGCGTCGAACGATTGACCTCAAGAGCCTCAATGCTACCGAGAGTGAGGCCATGTCATCGGCCTCGAGCGCGTTCACCTCGTCAAACATGCTCTTGGCCCGGCCCAGCTGCTCGACGTTCTGGCTTTCCCAGGCCACCAGCCGTTCCTCCGCGGGCATATCCGCCGGCGTCGCCTCCAGGACCGCCGTCGTCATGTCAGAGACGGTCGAGTACAGGTCGTCGCGCAGGGCCGCGCGTGCCAGGGCCTGCCAGCGGTCCCTCCTCGGCAGCTTCGTGATGCGTTCGAGCAGCGAATCGGCGTGGAACCGGTTGAAGACCGTGTAGTAGACGTGCGCGATGTTCTCCACCGGCTCGGGGCTGACATGCACAATCTTGGCGATGTCCAGCAGCACGAAGCTCTCGAACAGCTCCGCCCAGCGGTGCGCCAGGTCCTCGGGCAGCTCCCAGCTCCGGGCTTTCTCGAGCCACTGGGCCACCCGCTCGCGGTCATCGCCGCGCAGGTAGTCCAGCAGCCGTGCCCGCATCGGGTCCATCAGCGGCTTGAATTCGGCCACGATCTCGGCGATCGGCCGCGCGGCGTTGCCCTGGCTCAGGATCCACCGCACCGCCCGGTCCAGCAGCCGGCGGATGTCCAGGTGGACCGTGCTCCAGTGTTCGGTCGGGAACGACGCCGGCAGCTCGTTGAGCTCGGCAACCATGATGTCGAGTTCGTAGACCTCGCGGAGGGCCACGAACGCCTTGGCGACGGCAGCCTCTGCGGCCGACGTCTCCTCCATGGCGCGGAATGCGAAGGTGATGCCGCCCATGTTGATCATGTCGTTCGCGACCACTGTCGCGATGATCTCCCGGCGCAGCGGGTGGCTGTCCAGTTCGGCGTCGAAACGTTCCCGCAGCTGCTTCGGGAAGTAGGCGCGCAGGGTCTCGCGGAACCACGGATCCTCCGCGAGATCGCTGTCGCGCAGCGCGGAGGCGAGTTCGATCTTGGCGTAGGCGGCCAGCACGGAGAGCTCCGGCGAGGTCAGGCCCTGGCCCTGCTCGAGGCGCTCGCGCAGGGTCTCGGTGGTCGGCAGCGCCTCCAGCTCGCGCTTGAGGTCGGCGGATTTCTCCAGCCAGTCCATCAGCCGCTCGTAGCTGGGGCTCCATTCGGAAACCCGCATCCGGTCGTTGAGCAGCAGGATGTTCTGGTCGATGTTGTCCTCGAGCACCAGGCGGCCGACTTCCTCGGTCATCGAGGAGAGGAACTCGGCGCGTTCGGCCGGCTCCAGTTTGCCGGCGGCCACCATCCGGTCCACGAAGATCTTGATGTTGACCTCGTGGTCGGAGCAGTCCACGCCTGCCGAGTTGTCGATGGCGTCCGTGTTGAGGATGACGCCCTGCAGCGCGGCCTCGATACGCCCGCGCTGGGTCATGCCGAGGTTTCCGCCTTCGCCGACCACTTTCACGCGCAGCTCCCTACCGTCGACGCGGATGGCATCGTTGGCCTTGTCACCGACCTGGGCGTTGGTCTCGGTGGATGCCTTGACGTAGGTGCCGATGCCGCCGTTGTAGAGCAGGTCGGCGGGGGCCAGCAGGATCGCACGGAGCAGTTCCGGCGGGCTGAGCCGGGTGGTCCCCTCCGGCAGGCCGAGGGCGGCCTGGACCTGCGTGGACACCGGAATGGACTTGGCCTGGCGGGGGAACACTCCGCCGCCTTCACTGATCAGCGACTTGTTGTAGTCGTCCCACGAAGAGCGCGGCAGTTCGAAGAGCCGCTGACGCTCCGCGAAGGAGGCCGCCTCATCGGGGTTCGGATCCAGGAAGATGTGCCGGTGGTCGAAGGCTGCGAGCAGGCGGATGTGCCGCGAGAGCAGCATGCCATTGCCGAAGACGTCCCCGGACATGTCGCCGACGCCGACGACGGTGAACGGCTCGGCCTGGGTGTCCAGGTCCAGCTCGCTGAAGTGGCGTTTGACGGATTCCCACGCGCCGCGGGCGGTGATGCCCATGGCCTTGTGGTCGTAGCCGACGGAGCCGCCGGAGGCGAACGCGTCGCCGAGCCAGAAGCCGTATTCGGCGGCGAGGCCGTTGGCGATGTCGGAGAACGAGGCCGTTCCCTTGTCCGCCGCGACGACGAGGTAGGAATCGTCGTCGTCGTGCCGGACGACGTCGGCGGGCGGCACCAGGGTTTCGCCTTCCGGCGTGGTGACGAGGTTGTCGGTGATGTCGAGCAGGCCGCGGATGAACGTCTTGTAGCTCTCCACGCCCTCGGCCATCCAGGCGGCGCGGTCCGCCGCGGGATCCGGAAGCTGCTTGGCGTAGAAGCCGCCCTTGGCGCCGGTGGGCACGATCACGGCGTTCTTGACGGTCTGCGCCTTGACCAGGCCCAGGATTTCGGTACGGAAATCCTCCCGGCGGTCCGACCAGCGGAGCCCGCCGCGGGCCACCTTGCCGAAGCGCAGGTGCACGCCCTCGACCCGGGGCGAGTATACCCAGATCTCGAACATGGGCCGCGGGAACGGCAGGCCGTCGATGCCGGAGGGATCCAGCTTGAAGCTGACGTGCGTCTTGTTCTGGTAGAAGTTGGTCCGGAGCGTGGCCTGGATCAGGTTCTTGAAGGTGCGCAGCACCCGGTCGGCGTCGAGCGTGGCGACCTGTTCGATCGCGGTGTCCAGGCTGGCGCGGACGCTGTCCTGGCGCTGTTCGCGTTCCGCGGCGGGCAGCGCGGGGTCGAAGCGGGCGGCGAAGAGCGCGTTCAGCCCGCGGGTCACGTCCGGGTTCGCCAGCAGCGTGTCCGCCATGAACTCGAAGGAGTTGGTGTTGCCCATCTGGCGCATGTACTTGGCGTAGGCGCGGAGCACGACCACCTGGCGCCAGGGCATGCCCTCACGGAGCACCAGCCGGTCGAAGCTGTCCGATTCCACCACGCCGGAGACGGCCGCGCCGAACGACTCGCCCAGCAGGTCGCCGGTGCTGACCGGGTCCACCCCGGCCGGGTACTTCAGGCCGAGGTCGTAGAGGAAGAAGTCGCGGTGCCCGGCGGTCTCGATCTCGAAGGGGCGTTCGTCCAGGACCTCGAGGCCGAGGTTATGGAAGTACGGCAGGATCTGGCTCAGGCTCTTGGGCTCGAGCATGTACAGCTTGACGCGGGCGTCTTCCTCCAGCGTGGCGCCGGCGCCCTCGGGCAGGTAGACGTGCACGCCGGGGCGCTCCGCGAGGCCCTCGCCGGCACGCTCGGCGGCTGCGCCGTACTTCTCGAAGCGTGCAATGTCCTCGAGGGCGTCCTCGACTTCGTAGTCCACGCGGTAGCTGGCGGGGAACGCTTCGGCCCACTCGGCGGCGAGTTCCTTGGCGCCGTTCTCGCCGTCGGCGCCAGCCCGGGCGCGGAGCACCTCGGCGATGCCTTCGCTCCAGGACCGGGCCGCCCGGACCAGGCGCTTCTCCAGCTCGTCGCTGTTGACGTGGCTGACGTCGGCGTCCTTGGGCAGCCGGATCCGGAAGAAGAGCCGGGCGAGGGCGGATTCGGTCATCCGCGCCTCATAGTCGATCGAGACCGCGTTGAAGGTCTCCCGCAGTTCCTGCTCGATGCGCAGCCGCACGTTGGTGGTGTACCGGTCGCGGGGCAGGTAGACGAGCGCGGACATGAAGCGGCCGTAGATATCCGGGCGGAGGAACAGCCGGGTCCGGCGGCGTTCCTGCAGCCGCTGAATGCCGGTGGCAATGGCGGCCAGGTCGGGGATTTCGATCTGAAAGAGCTCATCCCGCGGGTACGTCTCTAGGATGCCGAGCAGGTCCTTGCCGGAGTGGGAGTCGGGCGGGAACCCTGCGTCGCGCAGCACGGCATCGACCTTCTCGCGCACCACCGGGATGTCCCTGACCGAGGCGGCGTAGGCGGTGGTGGCGAACAGGCCGATGAAGCGCCGTTCGCCGTTGACGTTGCCGGCGGCGTCGAAGCTCTTGACGCCGATGTAGTCCAGGTATGCAGAGCGGTGCACCGTGGAGCGGGAGTTGGCCTTGGTGATGACCAGGGCGCTCTTTTCGCGCGCCTTCTTGCGGCCCGTCTCGGTCAGGTGCTGGATCTGGTGGCGGGTGTCGCCGCCGTCGCGCAGCAGGCCGAGGCCGCTGTCTTCCCGGAGTTCCAGCACGTCCTCGCCGGATTCGTTCCGCAGGTCGTATTCGCGGTAGCCGAGAAAGGTGAAGTTCCCGTCGTCGAGCCAGCGCAGCAGGTCCTGCGCCTGGCGGATTTCGGCGATCTGTGCGGCGTTGGCCAGGTGGTCAAGATCGTCGGAGACCTCATGGGCCTTGTGGCGCATCTTGGGCCAGTCCTCGACCGCCGCCCGGACGTCGCCCAGCACGCGGGAGAGGCCTTCGATCAGCTGCTGGCGTTTGGCGTCGTCGACCCGGTCGATTTCGACCGCGATCCACGATTCCATGTGCGAGGCGTTGTCGCCCTGGGCGATCAGGTGCGACAGGTTGGGCATCGCCGCCGTGTCGCCGCTGGAGATGCCCAGGTGCGAGGGAACCCGTGCGACCTTGACCAGGTTGCCGCTGTCGCGGTTGCGGGTCACGACAAAGAGGGGGTGGATCACAAGATGGATCGGGGACTTCTGCCGGACGAGCTCGGCGTTGACGGAGTCCACCAGGAACGGCATGTCGTCCGTGACGATGTAAACGACGCTGGACTCGGCCTCGTCGGCGATCACAATGTTCGCCACGCCGGGCTGCCGGGTGGCGGCCGTGGCCAGGTGCGCCTGCGACCGCGCGGTCAGGACGTCCTCGCCGTAGGCGCGTGCATCCTCCTCGGCGAGATGTTCGTAGTAGTCCCCGAAGTACCCTTCACCGGCACCGATCGAAACGGGTTGATCCTCCACGCTGGACCCAGACGACATCGACAAACGCCTCCATCAAAAAGTTCATGGCCGCACCGTTGCAGCCCTCATGGCGAGCCTAGTCTTTCGCCCGCCGCTTTGCTGTGGAAGAAAGAACAGAGGATTTGCGATTTCGCTGGACAGGTGCACAAACCAGAGCAGCGAGGGCCTTGCGGAGGGCCGAGTCGGGGGCACTTTCGAGCAGCAGCGAGCCGGCCAGGAGGGCGGCGTCGCAGGCCGCCGGATCGGCCGGGAGGAACGCTTCCAGCGGTGTCGCGGGGCCGTAACGTGACCAGGCGTCGCGGAGCTGGCGCTCCGGCAGGCGTCCGACGGCGGAGGCCCTCACCTTGTTCAGCACGACGCGCGGCGACGCTTGCGGAACGGCGGCGTCGAGTTCGGCCAGGGCGCGGACCAGCCGCGGCACTCCCACCGGGTCGGCGGCGCCGACGGCATAGACGGTGTCGGCCAGTTCCAGGCTCCGCAGGGTGGCGGCGTTCCGGCGCGGCGCCATCGAATCGAAGCTGAGCTCCTCGTCGGCTTCCAGGCAGAAGCCCACGTCGATCACCGTGACCTCGGCGACCTCCCGGGCCCGCTGGTAGACCAGCGAGAGTGCCGCGGCCCGAAGTTCGGTCCAGCGGTCGGCGCGGGTGATGCCGGTGAGGACGCGGAACGATCCGGCGCGGGTTGCCACCGGCGCAGCGATCCGAAGCAGGGCCGGGCCGTCGAGCACACCCTGGTCCGCCAGCCGGCAGGCCTGAGCGAGCCCGGCCGCCTCGTCCAGCAGTCCCAGCACGGCAGCCACGCTCGCCCCGTAGCTGTCGGCGTCGACCAGCAGCACCGATTTGCCCTCGGCCGCCAGTTCCCCGGCGATGTTGGCGGCCACCAGGGTCCGGCCCGGCGCGCCGGCAGGGCCCCAGACGGCGATGATGCGACCCGTGCCCGGCTCCCCCGGCCGGCCCTGTGCGGCGCCGGCACCGGACGCGGCACCGGGCGCAGTGCCGGGCCTGCCGTCCGGGGGGCGGAACGCCGTGGCATGGTCAGCGAAGGCGCTGGCCGCCGGGCCGGGCCCCGGCGTCGAGATCTGTGCCACGGCGCCGGCGATCAGGGCGGCGAGCGCCTCGGCCTCCACCGCGGACCCCTCCACGGTCACGCCGATCCCCTGCAGCCTGGCCGTTTCCTCCGGGCTGTCGCTCAGGGCCACCACGGCGACGCCCACGGCAGACAGGCGGTCCACGAGCGAGGCGGTCAGTTCCCCGCTGCCGTCCGCGACGACGGCGGCCCGCGCCAGCCCCGTCTGGCACGCTGCGAGCAGTTCGGCGAGTTCAGCACAACGCCGGACCACCGACACCGGCCCGTGCAGCCGCTCCAGCCCGCCGACCAGGTCGTCCAGGGTCCGTCCCACGGTCACCACCGGGATGCCCATCAGGGTGCGCCGCCCGGATTCCAGACCACCGAGATCTTCGCCTTGTTGGCCTGCGCCCCGAGGAGTTTCGGCATCTGCCCGTCCGGGACGAGGACCATGACGACGGTGGAGCGCTGCGCTCCGAGGGCGGTGCTGCCCGGGGTGAGCTGGGCGATCTCGGCCCCCGGGAGCAGCAGGGTGGGTTCGCTGAATCCGTTGCGCGCGTCCGGCAGGGCCACCCAGACGTCCACCCGTGAGCCGGCCACCGCCTGTGGAGGCAGGGCTTCGTCGATCGTGACCGCGACCGGTTTGCGGTCCAGGGCTTCCGGCCGGCCAAGGCTTTCGCGCGGGAGCAGCTGGTCCTTGCCGATGCGCTGGACGGCGACCAGGCCGCCGGGAACGCCGGACTCCGGGGTGAGGTACTGCTGTTCGACGTCGCCCAGGCGGACCTTGACCAGGTGCAGCTTGTCCGTGGTCAGCTTCTCGCCGACCGCAATCGGACTGCTGGCCGCATAGGCTTCCGTAGTCTGGTCGGCCGCCGCCACGAGCGAGACGACACCAGCGACGGAAGCCAGGACGAGCAGGATGCCGACGAGGAGTCGGGGATCCTTCCACGAAGGCCGTTTTAACCTGGCGCCGCCGGCCACCGTGCTCTCACTCATGCGTCCTGCTCCCCCTGTAGTCGCAGCCCGGGCTCCTGGCGCCGGACACCCTTATTCTCACGAATTGACGGCCCGGCGGGAAGATCCCGGGGCAAACCGCAGCAAACTGTGGATAACGGTCCCAAACCGCGCCACCGGTGGCAAAATGGTGCCATGCCCCGATTCCTGACCCTCGCGGACGTTGCCGAGCAGCTCCAGATCAACTCGCCCGCCGCCTATGCCCTGGTCCGCAGCGGACAGCTGAAGGCCATCCAGGTGGGCGGCCGCGGCCAGTGGCGGGTCGAGGAGACCATGCTTGAGCAGTACATCCAGGAGCGCTACGCCGAAGCAAGCCGCATGATCGACGAGGCCAAGGCCAAGGGCAGCTGAGTCCGCGCGGGCCAGCGCCCCGCGTCCCGCCCGCAGGCGCTAGCCCGGCTGGCCGGCGACGCGGACCGACCGCAGCGCGGCCAGGGCGCCAAACGGAATGGTGGCCGCACCGCTGACGTTTGCCGCGCGTCGCTCCTCGCCGGGCCGGGTAATGGCCAGGTCAAGGAAATCGCGTCCGACCCTGTCAATCACCCCGTGCAGCACGGACTCCCCCGCAGTTGCCCGGGACACCAGCACCGTCAGGCTGGCGCGGTCCCGGGCCAGCCCGCGCAGCGCACTGGCTAGGCCAAGACGCTGCCGGACTGCCGGCCCCGCGGCCACCGCCAGTCTGGACAGCCCCGAGTACCGGGCGGCCGAGGCATAGGGAATCAGGACCTGGTGCCGCTCCTCATTCAGGACCAGCCACTGGCTGCCGACGTGACTCAGCGCCCCTTCGTAGACCGTTCCCGAACCGAGATGGACGCCGATCCGAAGCCCCACCGAACCGCGCAGCCGGTCCGCCAGTTCGACCGCCGCCGCGTCCACGCGCGCCCGCTCGTCGATTTCCGTATCCAGGTCCAGGCGTTCGCCGGCGGCAAGCTGCGCCTCCAGGTCTGCAAACAGGGCATCCCACCGCATGGCGCCAGCGTAGGCGGCCCCCCGACGGCGGTCAATCCACAGCCTTCAGCCCCCCCCTAGACAAACTTCATCTTGCGGGACCAAACTTTGCTTAATCGCATCAAACTTGATCAAACGATATCAAAGTTCTATCCGGCAATGAGCGGCACAATGAGCGGGCCCGGTCCCGCGAAGGAGGCGGTTGTGGCTAGCAAGGATTCTTCCGGCGTCGTCCCCGGGCGCGGTCTGGGCGCCGACGCGGCCATGGCGTCCGTCATCCTGCTTCTGGGAGGCTTCCTGGCCGGGACGGGTGCCGGGCTCGTGCAGCGGCTCAATGCCTCCGCGGCGCGGCGCCAGTCCCTCTCGTTCGAGGACCACATCGGCGTCGCCGCCAACACCGTCGGCTTGATCGTGGTCGTCTGGTGGGCCCTGTCCTTCCTCATCGCCTTCGCGGCCGCGCTGCTCGAACACTGCGGCCGCCTGCGGGCCGCCGCGGCAGCCGGGAAATTCAGCCCCGCGTTTATGCGCCGGCTGGCGCTGGCCGCCGTCGGACTTCAGCTCGTGACGGCACCGTTGGCCCACGCGGCCCCGGTTGCCGCCGGACCGGGCATGGATCCCCCCGCCGCGGCCGCGGCCTGGGTGCCCACCGGCGCCCCGGTCCCGGAGCCCGCTACACCTTCCTCCGGTCCGGCCAGCCTTGGCCTCGACCCGCACTGGATGCCGGTTCCGCCGCCGGTGGATCCGTACACCTTCGCGGCCCGGCAGCTGCGGCCGCTGGATCCAGGCCAGCCGCCGTTACAGGTGCCCGCGCAAGGACCGGCGGCAGGCACTCCGGAGGTGACTGTCCGGGCCGGGGATTCGCTGTGGAGCATCTGCGCGGCGGAGCTGGGTCCGCTGGCATCCGACGTCGACATCGCCCTGGCGTGGCCCCGGTTGTACCAGGCCAACCGCGACGTCATCGGGGGCGATCCCGGACTGTTGCTTCCCGGGCAGGTCCTCAGGCTGCCCGCCAATCTGTGAACCACTCCAACCGCACACCCGCCCGACGACAGCAAAGGAATCCCCATGAGCCCCCTCACCGGCATCCGCACAGGCAACGCGGTTCCCCTCCCACCGGCACCGCCGGATCACCGCGTCGGGCTCCGCCCCGCGGCCCGCGGCCCTGCGCCGGTCCTGCGGCTGGTAGATGAGCACCGCGAGGTGTGCGCCATTTCCCGCTCCACCGTGCAGGCTGCCATCGAAGTCCTCGCCGGCACCCGGCCCGCCCAGCAGCTCGCCCGCCGGCTTGATGAGCGCTGCCTGGCCGCGCTGCAGCACCGGGCCGCACTGACGCGCAGGGTCGCCTCGGGCACCTCACCGACGGCGGGCCGGCTGCACCGGAATCCGGCTGTCCGCTCGGTCCGCGCGTGCCGGGTGTCCGGGGACGTCTACGAGGCCAGCGCCGTGGTGTCGGATGAATTGCGCGTCCGTGCCGTCGCGCTGCGGCTGGAGCGGAGCCGGCTGGTGTGGCGGGTCACCGTGCTTGAGATCGGCTGAGTCCCACAGCCCGAACGGGAAAGGAGGACGCGTTAAGAAGTGCAGGGCCGGAACTTTCGTTCCGGCCCTGCACTTCTGCTTGCCTGATGCCGTCTGCGGCGGGTTTCTCCTAGCGGCGCTTCTTCTTGCTGGCGCGGCGCGGCGACTCCTGCGCCGCCTTCGCCGGGTTGCCGGAGCGTCCGGAGGATTTCGTCTCGACGCGGGTCTGGGCCGCCCCGTCCTCGCCGGGTGCCGTGTACTGCAGCTGGGCAGGCTTCTCCGGAGCTTCCAGGCCGGCAGCATGGACCTCCAGGTCGCGGTGTTCCGTGTGCTGGCCCTCGGCGTCGGCCACCACAACGTCCTGCGCCGGGGTCACCTCGACGTCCAGGTTGAACAGGAAGCCGACGCTCTCCTCCCGGAT
Organism: Arthrobacter sp. KBS0702; assembly: GCF_005937985.2. Classification (NCBI taxonomy): domain Bacteria; kingdom Bacillati; phylum Actinomycetota; class Actinomycetes; order Micrococcales; family Micrococcaceae; genus Arthrobacter; species Arthrobacter sp. KBS0702. The sequence goes on from NZ_CP042172.1 coordinate 2,479,442, forward strand.
TGCCTCCATCATGGCCTGGAACATGATGAAACCCTCGCGCTGGTACTCGACCAGGGGATCGCGCTGGGCCATCGCCCGCAGGCCGATGCCCTCCTTGAGGTAGTCCATCTCGTAGAGGTGTTCCTGCCATTTGCGGCCGATCACGGAGAGGACCACACGCCGTTCGAGTTCGCGCATGCTCTCGGAGCCGATCAGCTCCTCGCGGGCCTGGTAGACCAGGCGGGCATCGGAGAGGATCTCTTCCTTGAGGAAGTCGACGGTAATCCGCGACTTGCCGCCGGCCTCGTCGATCACGTCGCGGGGGGTGAAGCTGACCGGGTACAAGGTCTTCAGGTTGGACCACAGCAGGTTGAAGTCCCAGTCGTCGCCCGTACCCTCGGCCGTGGCCTCGTCGATAAACGCGGTGATCGTGTCCTCGAGGAAGTACTGGACCTTTTCGTGCAGGTCATCGCCCTCGAGGATGCGGCGGCGGTCCCCGTAGATGGCTTCGCGCTGGCGGTTCAGGACGTCGTCGTACTTCAGGACGTTCTTGCGCTGTTCGGCGTTGCGGCCCTCCACCTGGCCCTGGGCCGAGGCGATGGCGCGTGACACGAGCTTCGATTCGAGGGCGACGTCGTCGGGCACCGAGCTGTTCATGAGCCGCTCGGCAGCGCCGGAGTTGAACAGCCGCATCAGGTCATCGGTCAGCGACAGGTAGAAGCGGGATTCGCCCGGGTCGCCCTGGCGCCCGGAGCGGCCGCGCAGCTGGTTGTCGATCCGGCGGGACTCGTGCCGCTCGGTGCCAAGCACATAGAGGCCGCCGAGGTTCAGGACTTCCTCGTGCTCATCCTTGACGGACTGCTTGGCGGCCTCGAACGCGGCGGGCCACGCGGCTTCGTATTCCTCGGAGTTTTCCTCCGGGTCCAGTCCGCGCTTGGCCAGTTCGGCGACGGCGGTGAATTCGGCGTTGCCGCCGAGCATGATGTCGGTACCGCGGCCGGCCATGTTGGTCGCGACTGTCACGGCTCCCTTGCGCCCGGCCTGCGCCACGATGGACGCTTCACGGGCGTGGTTCTTGGCGTTCAGGACCTCGTGGCGGATGCCTTCCTTGGCCAGCAGCCGGGACAGGTACTCGCTCTTTTCCACGCTGGTGGTGCCGACCAGGACCGGCTGGCCCTTTTCGTGCCGCTCGGCGATGTCCCGGACCACGGCGTCGAACTTGACGGCCTCGTTCTTGTAGACGAGGTCCGGCTGGTCGATGCGCTGCATGTCCCGGTTGGTGGGGATCGCGACGACGCCGAGCTTGTAGGTGCTCATGAATTCGGCCGCTTCGGTTTCGGCGGTGCCGGTCATGCCTGCGAGCTTGTCGTACATGCGGAAGTAGTTCTGCAGGGTGACCGTGGCGAGGGTCTGGTTCTCGGCCTTGATCTCGACGCCTTCTTTGGCTTCGATCGCCTGGTGCATGCCCTCGTTGTAGCGCCGGCCGGCCAGGATGCGGCCGGTGTGCTCGTCCACGATCAGCACTTCGCCGTCGAGGATGACGTAGTCCTTGTCCCGCTTGAAGAGTTCCTTGGCCTTGATGGCGTTGTTTAGGAAGCCGATCAGCGGGGTGTTGGCGGACTCGTAGAGGTTGTGGATGCCGAGGTAGTCCTCGACCTTTTCAATGCCGGCCTCGAGGACACCGACGGTGCGCTTCTTCTCATCGACTTCGTAGTCGGTGTCCGGCTGCAGCCGAAGCACCACCTTGGCGAATTCGCTGTACCAGCGGTTGGTGTCGCCCTGAGCCGGGCCGGAGATGATCAGCGGGGTGCGGGCTTCATCGATCAGGATGGAGTCGACTTCATCGACGATGGCGAAGTGGTGGCCGCGCTGGACCAGCTCGGACTTGTCCCACGCCATGTTGTCGCGCAGGTAGTCGAAGCCGAATTCGTTGTTGGTGCCGTAGGTGATGTCCGAGGCGTACTGTTCGCGGCGGACGGCCGGGTCCTGGTTGGACAGGATGCAGCCGCTGCTCAGGCCCAGGAAGCGGTAGACGCGGCCCATCAGGTCCGACTGGTATTCGGCGAGGTAGTCGTTCACGGTGATGACGTGCACGCCCTTGCCTGCGAGCGCATTGAGGTAGGCCGGAGCGGTGGCCACCAGGGTCTTGCCTTCACCGGTCTTCATTTCGGCGATGTTGCCCAGGTGCAGGGCGGCGCCGCCCATCAACTGGACGTCGAAGTGGCGCATCCCGAGGGTGCGCGAGGAGGCTTCGCGGACGGCCGCGAAAGCCTCGGGCAGCAGGTCGTCCAGCTTCTCGCCGTCGCCGTGGCGGGCACGCAGCCGGTCCGTCTCTTCACGCAGTTCGGCGTCGGTGAAGGTCTGGAAGGAGCTTTCCAGGGCATTGATGGAATCGGCATAGTTCCGCAGTTGCCGCAGGGTCTTTTTGTCACCCGTGCGGAGAAGTTTTTCAATAAGTGATGCCACGTGAAATTGCTCCCAGTCTCAAGCTGCCGAATTCCGGCGTGTTTAGTCTACGGGAGAGACGCAGGGCGGAACGCGCCTGTTCCCTCAGAGCGGATGCAGGCCGGCCACGGCCTGCCCGAGGGCGGGCGCCAGGTCCCCCACGGGGGCGACTACGATCCGGTCCAGCTCCAACCACTCTGCCATGAGCTGCAGTTCTTCGGCGAGTTCGACGGCGGTGTCGGCGGGCGCGCCGGCCTCGGCGTGGCTGGCCCGGGCGAGCAGGCTGCCGCTTGCGCGGTCCGCCTTCAGGTCGACGCGGGCCACGATCCCGTCGCGGAGCAGCAACGGCAGCACGTAGTAGCCGTAGCGGCGTTTGGCTTCGGGGGTATAGATCTCGATCCGGTAGTGGAAGCCGAAGAGTTCCTCCAGCCTGCGGCGTTCGAAGACCAGGGAATCGAACGGGCTCAGCAGCGCACGGCCGGTGGCGGCGCGCGGCAGCACGGCGTCGGCGTGGCGGTAGAGCGGCCTGTTCCAGCCTGCCACGGTGACCGGCTCCAGCCGGCCGGCGTCCACGAGCTGCTCCACCGCGATGGCGGCGGCGCGCTGCGGGGTCCTGAAGTAATCCGCGAAGCACCGCAGGGTGCCGATCCCGTGGGCCTGCGCCGCGGCGTCGATCAGCCGGACCATGGCGGCCGCGGCATCACCCGGCACCGCGGCATCCGGCGCACCTGCCTCACCAGGCGCCGCCGCCCCGGGCACCGTCTGGCCCGCCGGCGGCGCGGCGGCCAGAATCCTGGCGGTCAGCGTATAGCGGCGTTCAAAGGATTCCGTCCGGGACGCGGCCGAGACGAGCCCTTCTTCAAAGAGGTGTTCCAGGACCCGCTTGACCGCGTTCCAGTTCCACCCCCAGTTGTCCTTCGACCGGTCCTCGATATGGCCCAGCCTGGCCGTTAGTTCGGCTGCGGTCAGCGGCCGGCCCGCGCTCAGTGCGGCCAGCACCCGCTGCGCCACCTCGCTGCGCAGCTCCGGGTCCATGTCGTGCGCGCCGACCCACTTGCGGCTTTGCCACTGGACGAGGTCCCGGAAATGCTCGGGCCGGATAAAACTGGCCTCATGGGCCCAGTACTCCATCATCCGGCGGGGGTGTGTCCCCGCCATGCGGTGCAGGATGGACCGGTCGTAGTTCCCCAGCCTGGAGAAGAACGGCAGGTAGTGGCTGCGCGAGAGCACGTTGACGGAATCGATCTGGACCAGGTGCAGGCGGGCAAAGGTACGGCCCACCGCCCGTGCGCTCACGGGTGCGGCGGGCCGGACCTTGTCCAATCCCTGGGCTGCCAGTGCGATCCGCCGCGCCTGCTTGAGGCTCAGCGATGCGTGCACATCATTCCCTTCGTTGGATGGTCGCCAGCTTTAGGCGCTGGCGGGCTCATCCTCTGAACGATAAGCGATGATCTTCTCTTCCAACGGAGCCTCGCCCGGCTCGCAGGTCTGGTCCAGGCTGATCACGCCGTAGGTCCAGCCTTCACGGCGGTAGACGACCGACGGGGCCTTCGTGTCCTTGTCCACGAACAGGTAGAAGTCGTGGCCCACGAGCTCCATGTTGTCGACGGCGTCGTCGAGCGAGAGGGAGGCCGCGGGAAAGACTTTCCGCCGGATCAAAACCGGCGAGTCCCCAGCCGGTATGTCGTTCTCCACCTCGTAGGGCGACTTCTCCTCCGGCCGGGCCTGCGGCGGATGGCTCGCCTCCTCGTAAATGGGTTCCTGGGTACTGGCGGGTTCCAGGGTTGCCGTCGCCTCGGTGACGGACTTCGGTGTGTGCCGGCCGTGGTGGACCTTCTTGCGGTCCTTGGCCCGGCGCAGCCGTTCAAGAAGCTTGTTGTAGGCCAGATCGAAGGCGGCGAATTTGTCTGCGGCGCTCGCTTCGGCACGGATCACGGGGCCTCGCCCCAGGACGGTCAGCTCAACCGTGAGCAGTTCTGCGGTCTGACGGGCTTTGGTCTCCTTGGAAACCTTTGCGTCCACCCTCTGGACCTTGTCCCCCAGTGACGCGATCTTTGAGATCTTTTCGTCGGCGTATTCGCGGAACCGGTCCGAAACCGTCAAATTACGACCGCTGATCATGAACTCCATGGTGCCCTCCAAATGACTTCGGTGACACGACGGCGGCACGTCCGGGGGCTGATCTGACTGACAGTCGAGCCCCTTTCCGAGCCGCTATCGACAGGTACATCTGTTCTTGGTACCCATCTTCGACGTTAGTTCATGGGCCCCTGTTATTCATCCTTTTTTGGTTTATTTTTTTCCTCATCCCCGGTGTTCCGCGCCAGTGCGGGGATTGCCGCGGCAAAGTCTTCCCGGGCCGGCGGGCGTGTCGCCGCGAGCACCACCGCGCCCCGGACAACGCCCCCCGCGGCGCGCAAGGCGCGGGCCGCTTCGGCCAGGGTCGCACCCGTGGTGAGCACATCGTCCACGACAACACAGGGCCGCCCGGCGAGCCCCGGCGGACGGAAACCGGCCACGACCCGCATGGAGCCGCGTACCCGCCCGGCCCGGGCCGCGCGGCCCAGGCCCTTCTGCCCGCCGGGCCAGCCTGGCGGGCCAGTCGCCCGGATGGCGGCCCCGGCCGTCCGTAGACCGGTCGCCGCGGGCTTGGTCTTGCGGAGCACGTCGGCGACGGCGGCGCCTTCCAGGGCGGGGGTTCGCCGGGCCCTGTGGAGGAGCACATGCACGGGGCTGAAGCCCCGGCGTCGAAAGGCCGTGCCGCTGGTGGGGACCGGGACCAGCAGGACTCCGTCCGCGGGGGCCACCGCGGCGCCGATGGCCCGGGCTAGTGCCCTGGCCAGCTCCTCGCCCAGCTGCCGCTGGCCGCGCCGCTTGAAAGACAGCACGGTCTGCGCCAGCTCGCTCCGGTAGACGCCGGCAGCCACGACCGGGAGCAGGACCGAGCCGTCCATGTCCACCAGGGCCGGTGCCCTCCCCTCGGCCCGGAACGGCCGGCGGGTGAGCAGCCGGACCCGGCGGGCGCAGGCGGCGCACAGGGTCCTGTCCTCGGCGCCACAGCAGACGCATTCCACCGGGACCGCGAGCGCCAGGAGTTCCGCGGCGGCTGCGGCTGCCAGGTCACCGACCCGCGCCGGCCAGCGGCGGTAGCCCCCGCGGTGCCGCGGAGCCGTCGGCGGAGCGAGGTCAGGGTGGAGGCCAGATCGTTGTATGGTCACTCCTCAAGGCTGGCCGCAGGGGTGCCGGCGCGGAAGCCCGCCCCGCCGCTATGTGGACAGCCGCTATGTTGCCAGCCGCCATGTCGACGCGGCGGCGGACCGGGTCAGCCCACGAAGGACGGATCGATCACGCCCTTGATCTGCGGTGACCAGCCGTTGCCGAGCCGCTGGAAGATGCCTTCGGCTGACTGGCCGAAAATCTCGGCCGGTCCGTTGCCCGCGCTCAGCGCGGTAAGGCCCGGCCAGGGCGCCAGCGGCTGCGGCGCCGAGGAGGTCAGGGACACCAGTTCCGGAGTGACGTTCTCGCTCGCGGACCCCTTCATCACGGCAACCGTGGTGTCGTTGACCCAGACGCCCTGGTCGGGGTCGTGGGCCGTCTGGAGGGTGATCGGTGCGGTGAGGTCCCGCGGCGTGCCGTCGCCGGTGCGGATGATCCCGGTGATCTGGACACTGGTCTTACCGTTGAGCTCCGAGATCACCAGCGCCCGCGTGCCTTCGCGGGAAATCCGGAACTCCTTGACCTTCCGTCCGGCCAGCCAGGCCGGGGTGAGGGTCACGCCGGGGACGTTCGCGCCTTCGGCGATCCCCGCCGGCCGGTAGGCCAAAACCTCGGTGGCCCCGTTGCCGCCCGGGCCGGCGGCCCAAAGCCAGTCGTACCGGTCGAAAGACGGCCGGGACAGGCTGGCCCTCGTGGTGAGCGTTCGCGCGGGCTGGCCCGGGACGATCGAATACAGCGTGGTGCGTCCGGGGTTGAGGAAGGCCGCGGTCTGGGAGACCGGGGATTCAGCCGGCAGCCGCGGGGACAGCGCGCTCACGGACTGGATGTCCGGAAGAGGGCCGACCTTGTTGTTCTCAAGGCGGACCAGGTCATTGTTGCTGACCGCTATCTGGCGCGCGGGCACGTCCTTGTCCCGCACGGGCGGCAACACGGAGCCGTTGTCCTCGACCCGCACCAGGTCCTGGTTCGCCCGCAGCTCCACGTTGATCACGTCGGGCTGGCTGCGGAAGGTCAGGGCCAGCTGGGTCTGCATCCGCAGCCGGTCTTCGTTGGAGGCCTCCACGAGGTCCTTGGCCGAGAGGTCCACCTGGGCCGCCCCGGAGACCACGGGAACCGACTCGCGCGCCAGCTTCATGCCCGAGGGGAACGCGCTGACGACGGCGCCCTTCAGATAGGGGGCGGGGCCGCCGAGCAGGGCGCTGGTCATCGCCTTGACGGTCTTCTTCTTGATGAACCAGCGCACATCCGGGACCGCATAGGTGAACGTGGGGTCGTAGAAGTAGATGGGGTAGGAACCGTAAATTACCTTGAAGGTCTCCTCGGGGATGGCCGTGCCGTCCGGGATTTGGGCGATCCTCCACTCACCGTCGACCTTGGTCAGGGTCGCGGGAATGCGTTCCTTGGAGCCTTCGGGCAGTTGCGTGGCGATGCCGTCGGCGTCGACCGAGTAGGCCAGGTCAAGCTCGTAGTTGAAGACGTTTTCGACGGCGGTGCCCACCACGCGGGCGGAGCGGAACACCAGCACCCGCTGGTCCGGCTTCCATTTCACCGAGGCGGCCTGCGTGAGGTACTGCCGCGCCACGGCGTAGTCGTCCTCGTAGCCGCTGCCCGCGAGGTAGAAGTCCTCGATCACCGATTCCGGGCCGGCGCCGGCCCGCGGAGCCACGGGGAAGAAGACCGGGGCGTTGTTCGGTTTCCCGGCACTCTCGTCGGTGCTCTTGCCCACCGGGCCGGAGCGCGGGATCTGCGCGCAGGACGTCAGCATCACGAGGACCAGCGCCAGCAGTGCCGCGGCGAGGCCGGTGAGCGTTCGGGCACCTCTCATGGCTGTTCCCCTGTTCCCTTGGATCCCGTTCCGTTGAATCCGGCTGCCCCGTTGGGGCCGCCGGCCGGGCGGGGCACGGTGACGGCCGCGTCCAGCAGCAGCATCATCTGCTTGCCCGGGCCGCTGGTCATTCCGACGTCGGCAGGTTCGAGCTGGAGCGGGGATTTTGCGATCGCTTCGCCCTGGCGCAGCGGCAGCGTGAGGCGGAAGTTGGAACCGCTCCCCTTCTTGCCCCAGGCCTGCAGCCAGCCGTTGTGCAGCTTGGTGTCCTCGGTCGCGATGGAGAGGCCCAGGCCGCTGCCGCCGGTGGTGCGGGCCCGGGCCGGGTCGGCCCGCCAGAACCGGTCGAAGACGCGGGCGGCTTCCGCGGAGGTCATGCCGATTCCGCGGTCCCGCACGGCCACGGCTACGGCGGTGTCGTTAGCGGCCACGGAAATGTTCACCGGCTTGCCTTCCCCGTGCTCCAGGGCGTTCAGGACCAGGTTGCGCAGGATCCGGTCGATCCGCCGGTCATCCATTTCGACGACAATGCTGCCTTCGGGGGCATTGAGCGTCACCTCCGACCCGTATTCGGCAGCCACCGGCGCCACCCCCTCCATCACGTGGGTGATGAGCTGGACGATGTCGGTGGGTTCGGCGTCGAGCATGGCCACGCCGGCGTCGAACCGGGAGATCTCCAGCAGATCGGCCAGCAGCGACTGGAAGCGCTCCACCTGGTTGTACAGCAGCTCGGCGGAGCGCTTGTTGACCGGGTCGAAATCGTCGCGGGCGTCGTACAGCACCTCGGCGGCCATCCGCACCGTGGTCAACGGCGTCCGGAGCTCGTGCGAGACGTCGGAGACAAAGCGCTGCTGCATCTGGGACAGCGTGGCCAGCTGCGTGATCTGCTCCTGCAGGCTGGCGGCCATGTGGTTGAAGGAGGCGCCCAGCCGGGCCACTTCGTCCTCGCCCTTGACCACCATGCGTTCCTGGAGTTGGCCGGCAGCGAGCTTCTCGGAGACGAGGGCGGCATGGCTGACCGGGCTGACCACGTTGCGGGTGACGTACCAGGCGACGGCGCCGACCATAAGCGCCAGGGCGGCGGCGCCAGCGAGCAGCACGTTCTGGATCTCATCGAGCGTCTTCTGCGCGGTGTTCAGGTCGTAGATGAGGTAGAGCTCGTAGACCGTGCCGTTGAACGTCACCTTGTTCCCGACGGCGATGCCGGGGCGGTCCTCGGTGCCCACGGGGAACTCCGTGGAGGCCCAGAACTGGTCCTTGCCGGAGTCCTGCACTGCCTTGCGCAGCTCGGGCGGGATCACGCTGATGGTGAGCTGGTCGGAGGCCCGCGATTCGACCCAGCGGTTGCGCGGCTTCGTCTGTTCCGGCATGGCCTCGAAGACATAGCGGCGCTGGATCACCGAGCCGCGGCCTTCTACGGCGTTCAGGGTGTCGTAGACGAGGGTGATGACGCTCGACTGGTCGGTGACCTGCGCGCCGTCGAACGTGTCCTGGACCTGCTTGACGTTGTAGCGGGTCTCGGACTCCGCCTGTGCCAGCCGTTCCTGGAAGAGATTGTTGGCGATCTGGTTCGAGAGGTAAGCGCCGACGACGGCGAACGAGCCCACCGCCAGCAGGAGGGTGGTCAGCACGGTGCGGAACTGCAGCGAGCGCCGCCAGCGCCGGTGCAGGGCGCGCAGCAGGTACCGGGTCCCGGGCAACACCTTGGACGCCCCGGTGCGCACCAGCCGCGCCACCCTGGCGGTGACGATCCGGGCGCGGCGGGCCCAGATGCCGGCACGGAAGAGCGCGGACTGGCCCTGGGACGGCGACGGCGGGGCCGCGCTTTCGCTGTCCGGGGCGGCCCGGGCAGCAGTAGTCTCCGGCGCTGACGCACGCTCCGGGGCTTGCCCCGGGTGGCCGTCCGCCGGCTCAGGAACCTGCTTTGTAGCCGACACCACGGACCGTCAATACAACTTCAGGGGCTTCGGGATCGCGTTCGATCTTGGAGCGCAGGCGCTGGACGTGGACGTTGACCAGGCGGGTGTCCGCCGCGTGCCGGTAGCCCCAGACCTGTTCCAGCAGCAGTTCACGGGTGAAGACCTGCCACGGTTTGCGGGCCAGGGCGACGAGCAGGTCGAATTCCAGCGGGGTCAGCGAAATCCGCTCGCTGTTGCGGCTGACGACGTGGCCGGCGACGTCGATGGTTACGTCCGCGATGCGCAGTGTCTCGGGGGCTTTCTGGTCGCCGGGACGCAGCCGCGCCCGGACCCGCGCCACAAGTTCGGCCGGCTTGAACGGTTTGGGAACGTAGTCGTCGGCACCCGACTCGAGGCCGCGCACCACGTCGGACGTGTCCGACTTTGCCGTCAGCATGACAATCGGGACATCAGACTCGGAGCGGATCTGGCGGCACACTTCGATGCCGTCCATGCCCGGAAGCATCAGGTCCAGCAGTACGAGGTCCGGCTTGGAGGAGCGGAAGACCTCGAGCGCCTGCCCGCCGTCCGCGCAAAAGACGGGGTCGAAGCCGTCGTTGCGCAGCACAATACCGATCATCTCGGCCAGCGCCTCGTCATCGTCCACTACCAAAATCCGTGCCTTCATACATTACATATTCCCCTATTGAAATGGCTTTGTCGTATTCCGGCAGTCCCCGGCATGGCGCGCGCGGCCGCACGTCGTGCCGCGACCCGGCCGCTTGCACCCGCAACTGCGGGCCTTGCTGGACCCCCCGAACTGGCCCGGGTGCTTGCGGCGGGCGCGCGAAACTATAGGCTGGGGGCAAGCCAGGCCCGGACTGACGCCGGGGACCGCGGGTTGCCGGGCAACGGGCACCGGGCTGCGGGCATCCGGTGGGCAATTTTCTTGGGGAGGAAAAGCTTGTCTGAGCAGGAACCTACCGAGCCGCAGCAGTGGGGCGGCCGCCCGCAATGGGGCGCGCAGCCCCCGTGGGGAGACCCGCCGCAACCGACCCAGCCGTCCCCGTGGGGAAGCCCGCCCGCGTGGGGGGCATCGCCGCAGCGGGGGGCGCCGCAGTTTGCCCCCCGGATACCGGCCCCGCCTTTGTACCCGCACGCACCCTTCGGCCAGCCGCGCTACGTCGCCCCTCCGAAACCCGGCATCGTGCCGCTGCGCCCCCTGGTGCTGGGCGAGATTCTGGACGGGGCCTTCCAGACCGTCAGGCGCAATCCTGCGGCCATGCTCGGGGCCGGCGTGATTGCCCAGGCGCTGGGCTCTGTTGTCTCCGCCCTGGCCCAGACCGGCGCCGTCGCCGGGTGGTCGCCGGCACCGTGGCTGGAGGGCATCCGGCCGTCGGAGGCGGCGGCGCTGGGCCTCGGCATCGCCGGGGTCGGCGTCCTGTTGATGCTCGTCTCCGTTGTGATGTCGGTGGTGGTGCAAGGCGCCATGGCCGTCCCCGTGGCCCGCTCGCTGTTGAACAGGAAAACAGGCTTCCGCCAGATGTGGTCGTTGTCCCGCTCCCGCATGGGCGCCCTGCTGGGACTCGCCGGCCTGCTGGTCCTCGGCACTGCCGCCGTCGTGGCCCTCTCGGTGCTGGCGACAGTGTCGCTGGTGGCCGCCATGGACCGCGCGGCGGCCGGCGCGCTGGTACTCCTGTTTGTCAGCCTGATGGTGGTCCTGGTCTGGGTCGCCATCCGGTTCCTGGTCGCACCGGCGGCGATCGTGGTTGAGGAAATCGGCGCCTTCGCGGGACTGCGCCGTTCCTGGCAACTGACCCGCGGCAACTGGTGGCGCCTGCTGGGAATCTCGCTGGTGGTCAGTCTGCTCGTCGGCGTTCTCAGCCAGATCGTCCTGCTTCCCGTGAAGCTCCTCGGCAACGCCATCGGGTTTACCGTCTTCTCGCAGGGCGGCCAGGGGGAAACCCAGACTGTCACGATCGCCGTCGCCGTGGTCAGCGCCGTCGTCTCAGCGCTGATCGCAGCCGTGGGCTTCGCCTTCCAGACCTCCACAGTGGCCCTGGTCTACCTGGACCTCCGGATGCGCAAGGACGGGCTCGACCTGTCCCTGATGCGGCAACTGGAGACCGGAAGTGACCCGGACGGAGTGCCGGGGCGGGCTCCGGCTGCCATCCACGGGGACACGTCGCTGTGGCAGCGGCCGCCTTACGGCCCTCCCCCGGTCCGGGGATGATGGGCGCTGCCGTCGTCCGCGCGGACCCAGCCGTGGCCGCCCTCTCCGTAAGACTGCAGGCGGAGCCTCCGGTGCTCCCGGACCGCGGGGAGGCTGGCCGCTGGGCCGCGGAGGAACTTGCGAAAGCACCTTACCGCGACGCCGCGCCAAGCTGGCTGGAGGACGCGATGGCGGAGTTCGGCCGCTGGCTGCGCTCCTTCACCGGGGACGGCGCCCCGGCCGGCGATGGCGGCTACGCCGTGCCGCTCCTGCTGGTCATCGCCGCCGTCGTTATTGTCATCGCCATTGTGGTGGTGCGGCCGCGGCTCAATGCCAAACGGGCCACCGCCCGGGAGGTCTTCGACGCCGGCGCGGCCCTGAGCCCGGAGGCGCACCGCGAACGGGCCGCGGCCGCGGCGGCCCGCGGGCACTGGGCGGCTGCCATTGTCGAGCAATTCCGTGCCCTCGCCCGGGCGGCCGAGGACCGCGCCGTGCTGGACCCGCAACCGGGCCGGACAGCAAGCGAGGTCGCCGCCCGGCTGGGCCGTGCGTTTGCCGCCCACGCCCGGGAACTGGATGAGGCGGCGCTGACCTTCGACGCCGTCCGCTACGGCGGAGCTGACGGCAGCCCCCGCGAGCACGAGGCGCTGGCCCGGCTCGACGCGGCCCTGGCCGGCACCACCCCGGACTATCGGGGCGCCGGCTCGGACGCCCTCGTCAGGCCGCTATGAGCCGGACGACGGCGCTGCTCCGCCGACACCGCACCTGGACCGTCCTCGGCGTCGTGTTCATCGCCGCACTGGTCCTGACGACGGTGCTCCAGCTGCAGCCCCGCGGGGACCGCACCCCGCTCTCCACCCGGAACGCCGCCCCCGACGGGGCACGCGCCGCCGCGGAAATCCTCGGCCGGCACGGCGTCGCCGTGGAACAGCAGGACTCCCTCGACGCGACCCTCCGGGCGCTCGACGCCGCCCGGCGCGCCGGTGAGGGCACCACCGTCCTGCTCTACGACCGCAACGGCTATCTGAGCCGGGACCAGTTGCAGTACCTGGGCGGCGCTACGGACCGGCTGGTGGTGATCACCCCGCGGCTGAACACGCTGCAAGGCATAACCGGCGGAATTCTGCAGGCCGGAGTGGTGAAGGACGGCACCAAAGTCCTGGCTCAGGACTGCATCATCCCGGACCCCGCCGCGGCGGGCGCCGTCACGGCCAAGAACGGCTTCCTGTATGACGGAGAGGTGGTCTGCTACGCCCCGCAGGGCGGCCAGGGCGGACTCTATGCCGGCAGCGAGGACGGTCGGACGGTGGTGCTGGGCAGCACCGAAATCGTGAGCAACGGCGCCCTGGCCGAGGAAGGAAACGCGGCGCTGGTGCTGCGGAGCCTCGGTGCGGAACCACACCTGGTCTGGTACCTGCCCGGCATCTCCGATGTGCCCGCCACGAAGCAGCCGGTGACCCTCGCTGAACTCGCCGCCCCGTGGACCCACGTGCTCGGGCCCTGGCTGGCGTTCGTGGCGGTGCTCGCCATCTTCTGGCGCGGCCGCAGGCTCGGCCCCCTGGTGTTCGAGCCGCTCCCGGTGGTGGTCAAGGCGGTTGAGACGGCCGAGGGACGGGCCCGCCTCTATCACGACGCGGGCGCCGTGGACCGGGCAACAGAGGTACTCCGCGCCGGCACGCTCGTCCGGCTGGCCCGGATCCTCCGGCTGGGGCCCGACGCCGGGGCGGCCGCCATCATCGACGCCGCCGGCCGGCACCTGGGCCGGACTCCGGAGGAGATCGGCAGCGTCCTCAACGCCGCACCCCGCGCCGAAGCGGAGCTGGTGCGCTGGGCCCAGCAACTGGACAGACTAGAGAAAGAGGTACACACCCGATGAACGACCAGCCAACCGCAGCCTGGCCCGCGCCCCGCCCCGCGCCCGAGTGGACGGAGGACACTGCCGGCCGCCGCGACGCCGGCGCCCGGGATCCAGTGCGTGACCCAGTGCAGCATCCCGTGCAGGATCCCGTGCGCCAGGCCCTACTGGACGTCCGCCGCGAGGTCGCCAAGGCCGTCGTCGGGCAGGACGCCACCGTCACCGGGATGCTGATCGCCCTCCTGTCGCGCGGCCACGTGCTGATTGAGGGCGTGCCCGGGGTGGCCAAGACCCTGCTGGTGCGCAGCCTGTCCGCCGCCCTCAGCCTGGACACCAAGCGGATCCAGTTCACCCCGGACCTGATGCCCGGCGACGTCACCGGCTCGCTAATCTACGATTCGCACACCTCCGAGTTCAGCTTCCGCGAAGGCCCGGTCTTCACCAACATCCTGCTCGCGGACGAAATCAACCGGACCCCGCCCAAGACCCAGGCCTCGCTCCTGGAAGCCATGGAGGAGCGGCAGGTGTCGGTGGACGGCGTCTCGCGCCCGCTGCCCGCACCGTTCATCGTGGCGGCCACGCAGAACCCGGTCGAGTACGAGGGGACCTATGCGCTGCCGGAGGCCCAACTCGACCGCTTCCTGCTCAAGCTCACCATGCCGCTGCCCGGACGGGAGGACGAAATCGAGGTGATCCGGCGGCACGCCGCCGGCTTCGACCCCCGCCAGCTGGCCGCGGCCGGCATCCGCCCCGTTGCCGGTCCGGCCGAACTGGAACGCGCACGGCAGGCCGTGGCCGCCGTCGAGATCGGCCCCGAGGTCCTCGCCTACATCGTCGACGTCGTCCGCGCCACCCGTGCGGCGCCGTCGTTCCAGCTCGGCGTCTCGCCGCGCGGCGCCGCAGCCCTGCTCAACGGCTCCCGCGCCTGGGCCTGGCTCTCCGGCCGGGCCTTCGTCACCCCCGACGACGTCAAGGCCCTCGCCCTGCCCTGCCTTCGGCACCGGGTGGCACTGCGGCCCGAGGCACAGATGGACGGCGTGCAGGTGGACGGTGTGCTGGGCAGCATCCTCGCCTCCGTCCCCGTCCCGCGCTGAGCCATGGCGATTTCCGGACGCTTCGTACTGCTGGCCTTGCTGGGCCTGGTCCCGGCCGCGCTCCTGCCCGGCTGGGAGTCTGCAACGGTCCTGCTCCTGCTGCTGGCCGCCGCGGCGCTGCTGGACCTGGGCCTGGCCGTGCCGCTGCGGCACGTCTCGGTACAGCGCAACGACCCCGGCAGCGTCCCGCTCTCCGGGTCGGTGGAGTCCGTCCTCACGGTCGCCAACGCCGGCCGCCGCGCCCTGCGCGGCCTGGTCCGGGACGCGTGGCAGCCCTCGGCCGGCGCGCAGAATCCGTGCCAGCGCCTGCTGGTCCCGGCCGGCGAACGCCGCAAAATGACCGTCACGCTGCGGCCCACCCGGCGCGGTGAGCTGGCGGCCGAGCACGTCACCGTCCGTGCCTTCGGCCCGTTGGGACTCGCCGCACGGCAGCGCACGCTGCCCTGCCCCGGGGCGCTGAAGGTGCTGCCGCCGTTCACGTCGCGGCGGCACCTCCCATCCAAGTTGCGCCAGTTGCGCGAGCTCGACGGCAGGGCGGCGGTCCAGATCCGCGGCGCCGGCACCGAGTTCGACTCCCTCCGCGATTACGTCCGCGGCGACGACGTCCGCTCCATCGACTGGCGCGCCACGGCCCGCCGGTCCGCCGTCGTGGTCCGCACCTGGCGGCCGGAGCGGGACCGCCGCGTCGTCATCCTGCTGGACACCTCCCGCACGGCCGCTGCCCGCATTGCCGACGAGCCCCGGCTGGACACCGGCATGGAGGCGGCGCTGCTGCTGGCCGTCCTCGCTGAACGCGGCGGCGACCGGGTCGACTTCCTCGCCTTCGACCGCCGGCTCCGGGCGCGGGCGGGGTCTGCGGCCAAGGGAAACCTGCTGGGACAGCTGGTCCAAGCGATGGCCCCGCTCGACGCCGAACTCATCGAACTCGACTGGCCGCAGATCCCGGCCCAGATCCGCTCTGTCTCCGCGCACCGCTCGCTCGTGGTGCTGCTCACCGCCCTCGACGGCGGCGCCCCCGAAGAGGGGCTCCTGCCGATGGCCGCGCAGCTCGCGCAGGAGCACGTGGTGGTGGTCGCCTCCGTCCGCGACCCCATGCTCGGCGAAATGCAGCGGGAGCGCTCAAGTGCCACCGGCGTGTTCCGCGCCGCGGCCGCCGAACGCGCCCTGCTCGAACGCGAGGCAGTCAGCGCGCAGCTGCGCCACGCGGGGGTCGAAGTGGTGGACGCCGAACCGTCGCAGCTGCCGCCGGCGCTCGCGGACGCGTACATTCGTTTGAAGGCCGCAGGACGGCTGTGAACCGAAGGAGGATGGCGTGACCGTCTATGACCCCATCTACCGGCTCGGCCTGGGATCCGACTTTTCCAGGCTGCAGCCCGAACTGCAGGACTACTTCTCGCTGGTGCCGGGCTCCGGCCACTACGGGGTCGGCGAGGGCGTCTTCGACGTCGTCGGCTGCCGGCAGCGCTGGCTGCGGCCGCTGCTGGGCCTGGCGACCGGTGAGGAGGCGTTTTTCCCGGAGTATGGCGAGGGCATCAGGTTCCGGATTGAGAACCACGCGCACCTGGACCCGTTCGGCCGTTCCAGCCTGACCGCCCGGCGGGAGATCTTCTTTCCGCAGACCACCAGGCTCTTCCACGACACCACCAGCCTGGATTCCTCCGCCGGCACCCCGCGGCTGGTGGATTACGTGGGCCGCTACCGCAGGCTGGTGACCGACCTCAACCTCAGCGTCACCGCGGAAGGGCGGCTGCGCGGCGTCTCGGAGGCCTCACGGCTGTTCCTGGGCCCGCTTCGGATCCCGCTGCCGGCGGCCCTGGACGCCAAGGCCTACGCCGAACAGTGGTGGGAACCGGACGAGGGCCGGCACCGGATCCAGGTCAAGGTGATCCAGCCGCAGATCGGCCTGGTGCTGGTGTACGCCGGCCGATTCGACTACGGGCTTGAGCCGTACCCGGCCGGTGCGCTGGCGCCCGGCTACCTGCCGGGGCGCGCCAGGCCCGGCCGCTGGGAAAGCCGCGTCTAATCCCTAGCCGAGGGCGAGCTGGTTCAGACCGTCGGCCAGCTGCGTCAGCCGGGTCAGCACCGCCGTCGCGGACGAGGGTGTGTGGCCGGCGAGGCCACCGGCCGGTGTGACCCGCGCCGGGCCCAACGCGCTGGCCGGGAGCCCGAGCTGGCGCCACGGGCGCCACAGCGTTTCGACCGCCTGCGGCACACGGGGCAGCGCGGCCGCGGGGTCCTCAACCGGCAGCACGCCGGCCCACAGGCGTTTCCCGGACTCCACGGCGCCGGCGAGTTGCTCCCATTGGCGGGAGGTCAGTGCCCGCAACGGTACGGCGATCCCGTCCGCGCCGGCGGCCAGGATCCGGTCGAAGGGCGCTTCGACTTCGGGAACGGACACCACGATTTCGGCCGCCCCGGCGGCCCGCAGGGCGTCGATGACAATCCGCCAGGACTCGGTCACCTCCGAACCCGGCACGGCGCGCAGGGTGCGGTAGCCGCTGGACGTCGGGATGGTGCCCGCCATGACGGCGGCGATGTCCGGTTCGTCGAGTTGCACCACCAGGCTGGCGCCCGGCACGGCGGCGGCCACCCGGCGCAGGTGGGCGTCCACGCCGGCCGCGAGCGAGGCCGCGAGGTCCCGCCGCGCACCGTGGTCGATCAGGGCACGCTCGCCGTTGTGCAGGTGCAGTCCGGCGGCGAGGCTGAGCGGGCCGCGCAGCTGGATCTTCAGCTCGGACGCGGGGATCTCTTCCGCCCCGACGACGTCGGCCAGGACGTTGATGTCGGTGGACAGCGCCGAGCGGGCGCGCCTGAGGTCCTGGCCGGGGCGGTCCACGATCCTCCAGCCGTAGGGCTGGACGTCGACGGCGAGGCCCTCCAGCAGCGACGCGGTGCGGCCCAGCGCGTCCGAGCCGACGCCACGGTCCGGGAGCTCGGCGAGGAAGGGCAGGTGCGGGCTGCCCAGTTCGCCGCGGATGATGCGGGCGGCCTCGACGGGGTCCTCCCCCGGCCAGGCGCCGAGCGCGGTGGCCGTGACCTGTGCGGCGGCAGCAGACAGCGAGGGCTCGGGTGCGGGCACGGCTACGCCTCGGCGGAGATGGCGGAATCCGGGGCCGCCGGGGCCCGGCCGGCGGCCTGGTGTGCGGCGGCCTGGTGGTCTTCGGCGATGGCCTCGTGGTGGCGGATCACCTCGCCGATGATGAAGTTCAGGAATTTCTCGGCGAACGCCGGGTCCAGGTGCGCCTCCGCGGCGAGCCGCCGCAGGCGGGCGATCTGGGCGGTCTCGCGGCCCGGGTCCCCGGCCGGAAGCTTGTGCGCGGCCTTGAGGAAGCCGACCTTCTGCGTGGCCTTGAACCGCTCGGCCAGGAGGAACACCAGCGTGGCGTCGATGTTGTCGATGCTGGACCGGATCGAGAGCAGCTCCGCCATCACCGCGGGATCCACGTGCCCGGCCAGGGAACTGGCGGCGGGGTCATAGGCATCGGCGTCGGGATTGTTCTGGTTCTGCTCGGTCATTGACCCAGTCTAGGGTGCCGGGCCGAAATCCCTCGGGTGTTAAGCACGGGTGCGCCCGGCCCGAAAAAGGGGCATGCCCGCCGTTCGAAGTGAACGGCGGGCATGCCCCTTGGTGCTGCCGGAGCGGTCCGGCTCTCAGGCGCCGAGCACCGCGCGGAACTCCTCGCGGCGCCGGGCCTGCTCATCCGGGTCGGGTACCGGCAGCGATGCGATGAGCTTCTTCGTGTACTCATGCTGCGGGTGGCCCATGACCTGGTTTCCGAGCCCCTGCTCCACCATCTTGCCCTTGTAGAGGACACCCACCCAGTGCGAGAGGATGTCCACCACGGCGAGGTCGTGGCTGATGAAGAGGCAGGCGAAACCGAATTCGGCCTGGATCTCCTTGAACAGCTCCAGCACCTTCGCCTGCACCGAAACATCCAGCGCCGACGTCGGCTCGTCGGCGATCAGCAGCTTCGGGTTCAGGATCAATGCCCGCGCCAGCGACGCGCGCTGGCGCTGGCCGCCGGAGAGCTCGTGCGGGTAGCGGTCGGCATACGACGCCGGCAGCTGCACCGATTCGAGCAACTCGCGGGTCCGCTGGCGTGCCTGCGCCGGCGTCGGCTTGCTGTGGATGATCAGCGGCTCGGCGATGCAGTCACCGATGGTGAGCTGCGGGTTGAACGAGGCCGCCGGGTCCTGGAAAACGAAACCGATCTGCTTGCGCAGCGGCTTGAAGGTGCGCTCCTTGAGATTGAGCATCTCGTAGTCGAGCACCTTCAGGCTGCCGCCCGTGGTCTTGTTCAGGCCCGCGATGGCGCGGCCGATGGTCGTCTTGCCGGAACCGGACTCACCGACGAGGCCGAAGACCTCCCCCTCGGAGAGCGTGAAGTTCACACCGTCCACGGCCTTGAACGCCGGGCTGCCCAGCCGGCCGGGGTACTCGATGGTCAGGTTCTTCGCCTCGACCAGGACCTTGCCGCCCTGGTGGGCGCGTTCGGTCATGCCCGCCGAGGCAGAGTTCCGGCCCAGGTGCGGGACGGCCGCCAGGAGCTTCTTCGTGTAGTCCTGCTTCGGTTCCGCGAAGAGCACCCGCGCACTGGCCTCCTCGACGACGTCGCCCTGGTACATCACGACGACGCGGTCGGCAAGGTCGGCTACGACGCCCATGTTGTGCGTGATGAGCACGATCGAGGTGCCGTACTGGTCCCTGAGCTCGCGCAGGAGCTGAAGGATCTCCGCCTGCACGGTGACGTCCAGCGCGGTCGTCGGTTCGTCGGCGACGATCAGGCCCGGGTTGAGCGCAAGCGCGGCAGCAATGACGACGCGCTGCTTCTGGCCGCCGGAGAACTGGTGCGGGTAGTAGTTCACCCGGGTTTCCGGATCCGGGATACCGACCTTGCGCAGGGCCTCGATGGCGCGTGCCTTGGCGTCCTTGGCGCTGACCCGGCCGTGGCCGGCGTGGGCACGGATGCCCTCGGCAATCTGCCAACCGACGGTGAAGACCGGGTTGAGCGCGGTCGAGGGCTCCTGGAACACCATGGCCACGTCGCGGCCCCGGATTTCGCGCAGCTTGGCCGCGCTGACGCTGATCACGTTGTTGCCGTTGATCAGCACGGCCCCCGAGCTGATGGCCGTCTCCGGCAGCAGCCCCAGAATGGTTTTGGCGGTGACGGTCTTGCCGGAGCCGGATTCGCCCACGATGGCGACGACCTCGCCCGGGTTGACCTCGAGGCTGACATCCTTCACGGCATAGACGTCCCCGGCGTCCGTGGCGAAGGTGACTTTGAGGTGGTCGATGTCCAGCACGGGCCCGGAGCCTCGGGTGTGCTGGTCTGAAACGGAGCCGATATTGGTGCTCATGAACTGCTCACTTCTGCTGAGTTTGCTGTCTGGGCGGCGGCGGGGCCGGGTCCGGGTTTGCCGGAAGAAGCCTTCTTGCGTCCGCGCAGGCGCGGGTCGTTGAGGTCGTTGATGCTCTCGCCGACCAGGGTCAGCCCCACCACGGTGAGGACAATGGCCAGGCCCGGGAAGACGCCCGTCCACCAGATGCCGGAGGTGGTGTCCGCCAGCGCCTTGTTGAGGTCGAAGCCCCATTCCGCGGCCGACGTCGGTTCGATGCCGAAGCCGAGGAAGCCCAGGCCCGCGAGGGTGAGGATGGCTTCGGAGGCGTTCAACGTGAAGATCAGCGGCAGCGTTCGGGTGGCGTTCTTGTAGATGTGGCGGGTCATGATCCGGATGTTGGACGCGCCCACCACCTTTGCGGATTCAACAAAGGGTTCGGCCTTGAGCCGGATGGTCTCCGCGCGGATGACGCGGAAGTACTGCGGGATGAAGACCACGGTGATGGAGATCGCCGCGGCCAGGATGCCGCCCCACAGGCTGGAACGCCCGCCGCTGATAACGATGGCCATGACGATAGCCACCAGCAGGGACGGGAAGGCGTAGACGGCGTCGGCGATCACCACGAGGATCCGGTCCAGCCAGCCGCCGATGTAGCCGCTGACCAGGCCAAGGATCACGCCGATGAAGATCGACATGATCACGGCCACGACGATCACCATAACGGCGGTCTGCGCGCCCCAGACAACCCGGGAGAACACGTCGTAGCCGCCGACGGTGGTGCCGAGCAGGTGCCGGCCGCCGGGGGCCTGCTGCGCGGGGAAGCTGCCCTCGGCGTCGGAGATCTGCGAGAAGCCGTACGGGGCGATCAACGGCGCGAAGATCGCCGTCAGCAGGAACAGTGCGGTCAGGACGAGGCCGGCGACGAGCATGCCCCGCTGGAGGCCGACGCTCTTGTTGAAGTGGGAAACGACGGGCAGCCGCCGGAACCAAGGTTCCCTGCGGTTTTCTGCGGCGATGGTTGGTTCGATGCTCATGTCAGTACCTCACGCGGGGGTCGATCAGCGCGGCGACGATATCCACGATGAAGTTGGTCACGGCCACAATCACGGCGAGCAGCACCACAATGCCCTGCACGGCCACGAAGTCGCGGGCCGTCAGGTAGGTGGCGAGCTGGAAGCCGAGGCCTTTCCATTCAAAGGTGGTCTCGGTCAGCACGGCGCCGCCGAGCATGACCGCGATCTGCAGGCCCATCACGGTGATGATGGGGATCAGCGCCGGCTTGTAGGCGTGCTTGGTGACGAGGCGGAATTCGCTGACGCCGCGTGAGCGTCCGGCTTCCACGTAGTCCTTGCCGAGGGTGCCGATCACGTTGGTGCGGACCAGGCGCAGGAAGATGCCGGCGGTCAGCAGGCCCAGGGCGATGGCGGGCAGCACCGCGTGCGCGGTGACGTCGCCGAGCGCGGCCATGTTGCCGCTGCGCACCGCGTCGAGCCAGTAGATGCCGGTGGGTGCCTGCAGCGCGGTCAGTGCCAGTTCCGTGGAGGTCTTGGCCCGCCCGGCCACCGGAAGCCAGCCCAGCCAGACCGAGAAGGTCAGCTTGAGCAGCATGCCGGCGAAGAAGACCGGCGTGGCGTAGCAGAGAATGGCAAAGATCCGCAGGACGGCGTCGGGCGCCTTGTCGCGGCGGTGCGCGGCGATCATGCCGAGCGGAATGCCCACGACCAGGGCCACGAGCAGCGCGTTGATGGACAGCTCGAGTGTTGCCGACCCGTACGTGGTCAGCATCTCGGAGACCTGCCGGTTGTCCGAGAGTGTGGTGCCGAAATTGCCGGTGATGAGCTGGCCGAGGTATTCGAAGTACTGCACGAAGATGGGCCGGTCGTAGCCGGCCGAGTGGATGCGTTCGGCCAGTTGCTCCGGCGGGAGCCGGCCGCCGAGGGCGGCCGTGATCGGATCGCCGGTGATCCGCATCAGGAAGAACACGAGTGTGACCAGGATGAAGATGGTCGGGAAGATCAGCAGGAACCTGATCAGGATGTATTGGCCCAGTCCCCCACCGGACGCCTTTTTCTTTGTCGGCAATAGGCCGTCGGCGTCGCTGGGCGGCGCCTCAATAAGTGTTGTCATTGGTACCTAAATTTGTGTTTCCGTCGGCTTCGTGGGCTTCCGGAATCGGTTGTCCTGCTCTCAGCAAGAGAGGCGGGACGCCGCGCAGGCGCCCCGCCTCCTTGGCTGGTCAGGACCGGATGGGGAATGGACCTACTTGGACATCACACCAAGACGGGTCTTGAAGGACGCGTCGAGGGTCTTGTCGACACCCTGGACGTCCTTGCCGGCGACCATGAGCTGGGCGCCCTGCAACAGCGGCAGCGTGGAGAGGTCCTTGGCGACGGCCGTCTGGGCGTCACCGAGTACCTTTTCGCGCTCGCTCTTGTCAACGGTGGTGAGCTGCTTCTTGATCAGATCCGTCACGGAGGCGTTCTCGTAGTGGTTCTTGAGGAAGTTGCCCGGGATGAAGAACGGGGTCAGGTAGTTGTCGGCGTCGGAGTAGTCCGGGAACCAGCCGAGCTGGTAAACCGGGTAGACATCCTTGGTGCGGTCCTTGGAGTAGGTGACCCACTCGGTGGACTGCAGGTCGACCTTGAACAGGCCCGACTTTTCCAGCTGTTCCTTGATCATGGCGTATTCGTCGCCGGAGGACTTGCCGTAGTGGTCCGGGTTGTACTGCAGCTTCAGGGTGACCGGGGCGGTAACGCCGGCGTCGCTGAAAGCCTTCTTGGCCTTGTCGAGGCTGGGCTTGCCGTTGCCGTCGCCGTACATGTCCTTGAGCGGCTTGATGGCGCCGACGAAGCCGTCGGGGACCACGGAGTACGCCGGCAGGTAGGTGCCCTTGTAGACCTGGGTAGCGATCGCGTCGCGGTCGACGACGTCGGCCATCGCCTGGCGCACGGCGAGGGCCTTGGCCGGGCTGGCGTCGGGGGTCTTCGCACCGAACGGCATGGTGTCGAAGTTGAAGACGATGTAGCGCAGTTCGCCACCGGGGCCCTTGTGGACCTTGACCTTGGAATCCTTCTCCAGGTCAGCGGCGTCGGTCGCGGTCAGGCTGCGGCCGGCGACGTCGATGTTGCCCTGCTGGACATCGAGCTTGAGGTTGTTGGAGTCCGCGTAGTACTTGATCGTGGCACTGTCGTTCGCCGGCTTGCCGAGCATGCCCTTGTAGTCCGGGTTGGCCTTGAGGCTGATGAGCTCGTTCTTCTTGTAGCTCTCGATCGTGTACTGGCCGGCGAAGGGCTTGGCCTTGACGATCTCGTCGTCACTCATCAGCTTGTCGGCCGGGAAGACTTCCTCATCGACGATCGGGCCGGCGTTGGCTGCGAGGACGCCCGGGAAGACCTGGTCGTTGCCTTCCTTGAGCTTGAACACCACGGTGGAGTCGTCTTTGGCTGTCACCGAGGCGAGGTTGCCGAGCAGGGAGGCCGGGCCGTTGTCGTCGTTGATCTTGACGACGCGGTCAATCGAGAACTTCACGTCGGAGGACGTGAGGGCGTGGCCGTTGGCGAACTTCAGGCCGGACTTGAGCTTGACGGTGTACTCGGTCGGGCTCGTGAAGGAGGCGGACTCGGCGATGTCCGGGCTGGAGTCGGCCGTTCCGGGCTTCGAGTTCATCAGGAACGGGTAAATCTGGTTCATCACCATAAAGGAGCCGGCGTCGTAGGAGCCGGCCGGATCGAGGGTGACCACCTTGTCAGTGGTGCCGTACGTAATGGTGCCTCCGCCTGCGGCGCTGCCGGAGGACGTTCCGCCGCCGGAAGGGCCGGTGCAGGCCGTCAATGCAAAGGCGGAAACCCCGGCGAGCGCGATGGCGCTCTGCAGGGCCTTTTTGTTCATTGCCATCTGTGAACTTTCTGTTCGATGAGTACTAGTCCGCTGCCCGAAGTAGCTTGACTCGAGGGCAGCACACTGTCCTGATTCCTAGATTCAACCAGAAGACCGTGGGGTGAATCGTCAAATCTTGTGAGTTGAGACACAAAATTTACACGATCCGAAGGAACTCATCGTTTTCTGCAGGATTTGGCCCGGATCTTCGGCACCCCGCCGCGGGGCCGCCGGCGGACGTTGGCAGCGCCGGACATGCCCTCCGTGCGGGCCGGGCAATGGACATAATGCCTATATGCCCGCTCGTGGCCGCGAAGAATGGGCATGTGCCCCGCGCCGGCTTCCGGGCACCAGGGCATGCCCCGCGTCAGGGCCGAAGAATGGACATGCCCTGCCTCCGGGGTTTGGCCAATGGACATGCCCTCAGTGCGGGCCGGGCAATGGACATAATGCCTATATGCCCGCTCGTGGCCGCGAAGAATGGGCATGTGCCCCGCGCCGGCTTGCGGACGGAGGGCATGCCCCGCGTCAGGGCCGAAGAATGGACATGCCCTATTTCGGGGTTGGCAAAAGGACATGCCCTATTTCGGGGTTGGCAAAAGGACATGCCCTCGGCCCCCGGCGGCCGTGTGACCGCGGCTAGAGGGCGGCGCGCTGCCGCGACCGCGCGGCGTCGATCGTGGCCTGGCCGAGGACCCGACTGCCTTGGTAGAGCACCACGGTCTGGCCGGGGGCCACGCCGCGCAGCGGCTCTGCGAGGGTAACCACGAGGTTGCCGGATCCCTCCGCGGGCTCCATCCGGGCCGTTGCCGGGACGGGGTCCCCGTGGGCCCGGACCTGGGCGTGGCAGTCGAACTCCGCGCCGGTGGCGATCTCGGCGATCGGCAGGCCGGCCCAGGAGACCTTGATGCCCCGGATCTCGTCGATGGCCAGGAGGGCCTCCGGGCCCACCACCACCTTGTTTTCCTTGGGCCGGATCTCCAGCACAAAGCGCGGCTTGCCGTCGGCGGCCGGGGTGCCCAGCTTCAGGCCGCGGCGCTGGCCTACGGTAAAGGCGTTGGCGCCGGGGTGCTCGCCGACCTTGGCGCCGGACTCGTCCACGATGTCGCCGGTGGTCATCTCGATCTTCTCGGCCAGCCAACCGGCGGTGTCACCGTCGGGGATGAAGCAGATGTCGTGGCTGTCGGGCTTGTTCGCGACCGAGAGCCCGCGGCGCTCGGCCTCGGCGCGGACCTCGGCCTTGGACGGGGTGTCGGCGAGCGGGAACATCGAGTGCCGGAGCTGTTCGTGCGTGAGGACGCCCAGCACGTAGCTCTGGTCCTTCGCCCAGTCAGCGGCGCGGTGCAGTTCCGGGTTGCCCTCGGCGTCGGTGATCACCTTGGCGTAGTGGCCGGTACAGACAGCGTCGAAACCCAGGGCAATCGCCTTCTCCAGCAGGGCGGCGAACTTGATCCGCTCGTTGCAGCGCATGCAGGGGTTGGGGGTGCGGCCGGCGGCGTATTCGTCGATGAAGTCCTGGACGACGTCTTCCTTGAAACGCTCGGAGAAGTCCCACACGTAGTACGGGATGCCCAGCACGTCGCACGCCCGCCAGGCGTCGCGGGAGTCCTCGATAGTGCAGCAGCCGCGGCTGCCGGTGCGCAGCGTTCCGGGCATGCGGGAGAGGGCGAGGTGGACCCCGACGACGTCGTGGCCGGCCTCGACGGCGCGGGCTGCGGCGACGGCGGAATCGACGCCGCCGCTCATGGCTGCAAGAACTCGCATGCTGGCTTTCTCTGGGAAACGGGGGTTCGCGGGCGGTCGCCCCAAGGTGTGGAGCTAACACAACGTCCGCCTGGCTATTCTATCGCCACGCCGATTCCTCCCTCAAAAAGCCTTGACGCCCCCGCCCCGTTCTTCTAGCGTCAAAATTAACAGTTTTAGAAGCTCCTGGTTGTAGCAACTCCTGGCACCAGCGCAGACGGGACCAACAGAGATGGCTGTCGACAACATCGTGATCGTGGGCGGCGGGCTCGCCGGAGCCACCGCCGCCAAGACCCTGCGGGCCGAAGGCTACGAGGGGCCGGTGACCCTGCTCGCCGAAGAGCCGCATGCCCCCTACCTGCGGCCGCCGCTGTCCAAGGAGTACCTTCTCGGCAAGGATGGCGAGGAGGCGCTGCCCGTGGTTCCGGCCGCCTGGTACGCGGAGAACGACGTCGAGCTGCTCCTGGGCGTTCCCGCCACAGCGCTGGACACGGGCGCCCGCACCGTGCACCTCGCCGACGGCGCGCGGCTCCGCTATTCCGCGCTCCTGCTGGCCACCGGGGCACGTCCGCGCGCCATTGCGCTGCCCGGCAGCGGCCTCGACGGCGTGATGACCTTCCGGACGCTGGAGGACAGCCGCCGGCTCCGGGACGCCCTGGCTGGCGGCGGCCGGAACGTGGTGATGGTCGGCTCGGGCTGGATCGGGATGGAACTGGCCGCAGCCGCAAACTCCTACGGCAACACCGTGACCCTGCTGGGGCTTGAACAGGTACCGCTCGCGGCAGCGATCGGCCCGGAACTGGGAACCTTCTTCCGCTCGCTGCATGAATCGCGCGGCGTGCGGTTCCGGCTGCCGGCGTCGGCCGCCGCCATCACGGGCGACGCCGGCCGGGTCACCGGTGTGCGCACCGACGCCGGCGAAGTCCTGGCAGCCGACCTCGTGGTGATCGCCGTCGGCGTCGTTCCCGAAACCTCGCTTGCCGCTGCCGCCGGCATCGAGGTGGACAACGGGATCCGCACGGACGCGTCGCTGCGGACCTCCGCCGCCGGGGTCTTTGCCGCCGGGGATGTCGCCAATTCCCTGCATCCGTTCACCGGCGGGCACCACCGCAGCGAGCACTGGTCCAACGCATTGAACGGCGGCAAGGTCGCCGGACGGACGATGCTGGGCCGCGAGGCCGTCCTGGACACCATTCCGTACTTCTACACGGACCAGTACGACGTCAGCATGGAGTACTCCGGGTTCCCGACGCTCGTCGAGGGCCCGCCCGTGGTCCGGGGCTCGCTTGATGACCGGGAGTTCCTGGCCTTCTGGCAGCGCGGGGGCCGCGTGGTGGCCGGCATGAACGTCAATTGGCCCCGGTCAGCCAAGCCGCAGAAGGCCATTAAGGCCCTGATCACCGCACGGGCCCCGGTGAGCCCGGAGTCGCTGTCGGACCCGGAGGTCCCGCTGGAGCAGTTGCTGCCGGAGCGCCAGCCGGAGCGCTAGCCGGTGGCAGTGTGGCGGGCGACGGTTCCGGCGGTCTGGATGCTGGACTCGTGCCCCGCCATGCCTGCCTGGCGGGCGCGGGCATATGCCGCCGGCAGGGCGGCCAGCAGGGCGTCGACGTCGGCGTCCGTGGACGCGTGGCCCAGGGTGAAACGCTGGGCGCCGCGGGCCGTATCCTCGTCCAGTCCCATCGCAAGCAGCACATGCGAGGGGCGCGGAACGCCGGCGGTGCAGGCGGACCCGGTGGAGGACTCCACCCCCGCAAGGTCCAGCAGGAACAGCAGGGAGTCAGCCTCGCAGCCGGGGAAGGTGAAATGCGCGTTGCCTGGCAGCCGGCCGGCCCCGGGGGCCCCGCGCAGCACGGCCTCCGGCACGGCGGCGCGGACGCCCTCGATCAGGCGGTCCCGGAGCGCGGAGATCCGTGCGGACTCCCCCGCCAGTTTTCCGGTGACGGCTTCCGCCGCCGCCGCGAAGGCGGCGATCGACGCGGTATCCAGGGTCCCGGAGCGCACGTCGCGCTCCTGTCCCCCACCGTGCTGGACCGGGGTCAGCTTGACGGCGCGGCCCAGGAGCAGGGCGCCGACGCCGACCGGACCGCCGATCTTGTGCCCCGAGATAGACATCGCGTCCAGGCCTGTCCCGCGGAAATCGACCGGCACGGAGCCGAATGCCTGCACGGCGTCGGAATGCACGGGCACACCGGCGGCGTGTGCGAGGCGCACAACGTCGGCGACGGGCTGGATGCTGCCCACCTCGTTGTTGGCCCACATGACAGTAGCCAGGGCGATCGAGGCGGGGTCCTCGGCCAGTTCGGCCTCCAGCGCGGCCAGGTCCAGCACGCCCTCGGCGTCGACCGGCAGCCAGCGCACGTCCGCGCCTTCATGCCGTTCCAGCCATTCGACGGTGTCCAGCACGGCGTGATGTTCGACGGTGGAGCACAGGATGCGGGTCCGCCGGGGGTCCTCGGCGCGGCGGGCCCAGTAAAGTCCCTTGACGGCGAGGTTGTCGGCCTCCGTGCCGCCGGAGGTGAAGATGACTTCCGAGGGATGCGCCCCGGCCGCGGCTGCCAGCGCCTCGCGGGCGTCCTCGACGGCACGGCGGGCGCGGCGGCCGGAACCGTGGAGGGAGGAGGGGTTGCCGGTGCGGGACAGCTCACGCGTCAGCGCGGCGAGAGCCTCGGCGGCGAGCGGCGTGGTGGCGGCGTGGTCTAGGTAAACGGGCACAGCCCAATTCTACCGTCGCGTGCTGCCGGGGGCGGCGGGCCGATCCCGGCAACCCGGGGCCGGACGACCCCCGCGCTGGTGTACATTCGAGCGGTGAAGGCGTCCCTGTACCTCGTCCTGGCCACCCTGTTCTGGTCCGGAAATTTCGTCGTCGGCCAGGCCGCGGTCGCCTCAATGACCCCCATGGACCTGACCTTCTGGCGCTGGACGCTGGCTGCGCTGCCGCTGCTGGCCCTGGCCCACTTCGTGGAAAAGCCGGACTGGCGGGCGGTGCTGCGCCGCTGGCCGGTGCTGCTGCTGCTGAGCGTGCTCGGCATGAGCGGCTATACCCTGCTGCTCTACGGTGCGCTGGGCTACACCTCCGCGATGAACGCCTCGCTGATCACGGCGGCCAATCCTGCGCTGATCGTGGTGATGGCGATCGTCCTGCTCGGCGAAAAGACCACCCACCTGGGCTGGCTTGGCATCGGGCTGGGGCTGCTGGGGGTGCTGCTGGTGCTGACCCGCGGCGAACTGCAGCGCGTGTTCAGCCTCTCGGTCAACACCGGCGAACTGATGATGATCGGCGCCATTGTGGTCTGGGGCAGCTACACGATCATCGCCCGCAGGCTGGACATCCCCGCCATCGCCGCCACTGCGGTGCAGGTCGCCATCGCCACCGTGACGCTGGCGCCCTTCGCCCTCGCGCTGCACGTACGGTTCCCGGAGACCCCGGCCGAAGGCTGGTCGCTGGCCTATATTGCCGTCTTCCCCTCGCTGGGGGCCTACCTGTTCTGGAACCTGGCGCTGAAGACCACCCCGCCTGGGACCGCGGGGAACTACCTGAACCTGATGGTGGTGTTCACGGCGCTCATTACGGTCGCGCTGGGGACGCCGCTGACACTCGTCCAAGTCGTCGGCGGCGCCATGGTGGTCGCCGGCGTCCTGCTGACCGGCCTCAAGGGGCAGGCCAGGCTCAAGCCGGCCTGATCCGGGCGCAGCACTGGGCCGGCGTGGCGGCATCCCGCGCCCTGAGCTCCTCGATGTCGAGCGCCTCCACCCGGTCCGGGTCCACACCGCAGCCCGCAGCGGCGCCGGCCAGGAAGGCGCCGTTCATGGCGCAGACCACGGCCGTATGGCCCTGGGCCACCCGGTGGAAGGGACAGTTGAGCAGCACCAGCCCGCCGGCGCCGTCGTCCGCGGGCAGGTACCCCTCCTCGGCGAGCAGCGCACCAAAGTCACCCCCGCCGGAGGACTCCCCCGCCGCCACCCCGCGCGTGCGGGCGGCCTGCAGCAGCGCGTCCCGAGCGGATCCGCCGTCGGCCGCGGATTGTTCAATGGCGGTCACCAGCAGTTCGGCGGCCAGGTCGTAGCTGCGCTCCGGAATCGACGCCGAGACCTCCTGCACGGCGGCACGGTAGAGCTTGGCCGGACGGCCCGAGCCCGGGCCCTCCTTGCCGCCGATTTTCCGGAACTCCACCGCCAGCAGGCCGTCGTGGACCAGGCGGTCCAGATGGAAGGACGCCGTGCTGCGGGCCATCCCCAGCGACCCGGCCGCATCGTCGCGGCTGACGGAATCCTCCGCGGCGGCGACAAAGCGGAAGAGGCGCCGACGGCTCTCATCGCCCAGCGAGGCCACGGCGGCCAGCCTGCGGCTCCACGAAAAGGGGTTCATAAATCCACCCTAGCTCTAAAAACAAGATTCATTGCTTAACCTGCTCTTCCATTCTAAAATCAAGATATCCATTTTTAGAAGGAGTGCACGATGAAATCTTCAACCACACTGGCAGCCCCATCCCCGGCCGTCGCGGCCGGCGCCCAGCGGCAGGCCTTCCTGCTGCTGCGCACGGTTTTCACGGTGGCGCCGATCATCTTCGGTCTGGACAAGTTCACCAACCTGCTCACCCATTGGACGATGTACCTCGCCCCCGTGGCGACGTCGGTGGTCCCCCTGCCGGCGCAAACGTTGATGTACATCGTTGGCGTCGTGGAAATTGTCGCCGGCCTCGCGGTAGCCCTCCGGCCCCGCTTCGGGTCGCTGCTCGTCGCCGTCTGGCTGCTGGGCATCATCATCAACCTGCTGGTCCTGGGCAGCTACTTCGACGTGGCGCTTCGTGATTTCGGCCTGCTGGTCGGGGCAATTGCCCTGAACCGGCTCTCGCCGGTCAGGGGCCGGTAGCCTCGGCTGCCGTCGTCGGGCTCTCCGCCCTGGGCTGTCCGCCCCGGACCGCCGGTGCAGGGGGTCAGGACGACGGCGGCAGCACGGACAGCCGGGCGGCGACGTCGGCACGGGCCGCCGCGAGTGCGGCCCGGTCCGGGCAGAAGACGGAGACGTAGACGGACGAGCCGGTCTTGGCGAAAAGCCGGGCGTAGCTGGCGGCCGCCCGGGATTCGGCTTTGTCGCCGCGTTCGAGCACGAGCACCCCCACCCGGGGACCCGGTTTGTCCGCCTCACCGCCCCAGCGCAGCGCGTCTTTCGTGAGGCAGGGCGGCAGGATGCTCGGGTCGAGGTAGTGGAACAGCGCTTCCGTGGACGCCTTGTCATCGCCCGGGGCAACGAGCGGCCACTGGTTGACCCGGTCTTGGCCGAGGCCAGGCAGCCGTCGGACTTCAGGACTCGCTGGCGCCGGCCACGTCCTGCCTGCCGGGCGACCAGCCGGTCCCGTGCCGCCACGGCTTCGGCGTCGTGGCCGGGGGTAACGGTCGGGGTGGCGGGGCCGGCGGCGCTGCTGACCGGTGTCGGTGCCGAGGGATCAGGACCGCCAGCGCCGGCACGGTGCGGCAAGTCCGGCCCGGGTTTGCCGTTGCCACTGCCGCGCCTATGCCAGCACCCGGAGGGCGCCGGGGACGACGTCGATGGTCAGCGGCAACGGCCCTATGCGCTCGCCGTCCGCATACGCGACGACGCCGTGCGCCTCCAGTTCGACCCGCCGGACCCGGCGGATCTCTACGGCCGGGTGGCCCACGTGCTTGCCGGAGAACACCTTGGGGAACACCGCCAGGAATCCCGCGCGGGACAGCGGCCGGACGATGAATAGGTCGAGGTACCCGTCGTCGAGCGCGGCGTCGGGCACAACCTTCATGCCGCCGCCGATTGACTGCCCGTTGGCCACCGAAATCAGCATGGCCCCCTGCTGCCAGCGTTCGCCGTCGGCCGTCACGGTGTACTCAATGGCGCCGAAGGTGGCCAGCTCGCGCAGCATGGCCAGGTTGTACCGGGCGCGGCCCCGCGGCCACCGCCAGGTGTTGGCGCGCTCGTTGACAGCCGCATCGAAACCAGCCGACACGACGCCGGCAAACCAGTGTGTCCGGTCGCCCGCGCGCACCCGGCCCGCGTCGATCACCCGGCCACCCGCGGGCAGCGCCGCGAGGACCCGGGCGGCCGCCGCGGGGACGTTGTGCCGCGGCAGCCCAAGCGCCCGGGCCATGTCGTTTCCCGTGCCGCTCGGAATGATGCCCAGGGCGGTCGCTCCGAAGGCGGCACCTGATCCGGCGAGCGCATTCACACCAAGGTGCACCATGCCGTCGCCACCGGCCACCACCAGCGCGTCCACCCCGTCGGCCAGCGCCTTGTCCACGGCCCGGGACAGCAGCTCGTAACTGTCCTCGCACAACAAATGGACCTGCACGCCGGCCGCGCGGAAACACTCCGCCGCTTCGCGGCCTGCATGCCGGCCGCGGCCAAAGGAGGCGCGCGGGTTGACGGCGAGGGCGATCTTCATGGGCTGAATTATGCCAGCCGCCGGGAACCATCCACGGCTGCGCGCTCGTTATTCACCCAGCCGGTTAAACTGGCCACGCCGGGGGTCCAGGCCGGACCCGCTCCACAGACGCAAAGGATTCGTGCTTGACGCAGGGCAGCAGCTCGCATTACCAGGTCCTCAGGATCCCTGTCACGGCGACGGACAAGGACATCAAGGTGGCCTACCGCAAGGCCGCCCGAACGGCGCACCCCGACCACGGCGGCGACGCCGCTACCTTCCGCCGGGTGACCCTGGCCTACGAGACCCTCATCGATGCCAAGCGCCGCGCCGACTACGACCGTTCCTACGGCAGCGGCACCGCATTTTCCAGTCGGACGGCCCCGGCCGAGGAAGGGGCGCACTTCGACGCGCCCGCGGCCGGGAGCCGGGCCTCCGCGCATGTCCGCCGGCCCAACACGCCGCGGAACACCGCCGCGGACGCCCCGGTCTACGTGCCCTCCTTCGAGGAGGTGGCGGCAAGCGGCGAGGTGCCGCTGATCACGGAGCCGGTGGCCCGGCAGCAAGTCCACGGCATGCCCCGCAAACGCGGACTCTTCGGCGCTGAGGCACGCATCCAGCGCGAAATGCGGACGGTCCAGCTGATCACCCGGCAGATCCTGCCGGCCATACCGGCCGCCCGCTTGGTTAACGGACTGCAGTCCCCGGCGGACAACAGCCATATTGACCATGTCCTGCTCTCCGGCTACCGGCTGGCCGTCATCGGTTCGATGCTCCTGCCGCCGGGCGCCTACGCCTGGAACGGGAGCACGCTGAACCACGGCGGCCGTTCCATCGCCCCGCCGCAGCTGGCGCACGTGGTGCGCAGGATGCAGGACATCTTCCCCGAACTCAACGTCACCGGCTGGACGGTGGTCCACAGCACCGACGGCAACCTGCACGAACCAGTGATCGACCGGCACGGACGCCCCCGGGACCGGGGCGACAGCCATGAGATTGTGCAGGTCGTCAACGCCGCCGGGCTGGCCCGCGGCCTCAAGCAGTTCCTCAGTTCCGGGCCGGCCCCAAACACGGTGAACGTTCCGGTGCTCGCCCGGCTGCTGCGCGGAATGCACTAGCGTCCCGGACCGCTCGCTAGGATGGAAGCGTGTTCCGCATCCTCTTCCACAGCCCCGAAATTCCCGGCAACACCGGCAACGCCATCCGGCTGGCCGCCATCACGGGGGCAGAACTGCACCTCGTGGAACCGCTGGGTTTTGATTTTTCCGACGCCAAGCTCCGCCGCGCCGGCCTGGACTACCACGACCTCGCCGTCGTCACCGTGCACCCGGACATCGACGCCGCCTGGGAGGCGCTGGCACCCGAGCGCGTTTTTGCGTTCACCTCCGACGGTGAAACCTCCTACACGGACATCGGCTACCTGCCCGGCGACGTGCTGATGTTCGGCCGGGAATCCGTGGGCCTGTCCGAGGAACTGAAGCACGACCCGCATGTGACGTCCCGCGTCCGGCTGCCGATGCTGCCGGCGCTGCGCTCGCTGAACCTGGCCAATGCTGCGTCGATCGCCGTCTACGAGGCCTGGCGCCAGCACGGCTTCGCGGGAGCGAAGCTCTAGCGGCGCCGCCGACCGGTGCGGGCAAGAACGTCCGCCTGCGAACGAACCCCGAAGTCCGGCCCATCCGGGTCCGCCGCTGCTCCGAATGCCTTCTGAGAGACCATCCAGGCTAAACGTCGAAGGGAGCGAGGAACGGCAGGTGAGCACAATGCAGGTGGATAGACGCCCGGCCCCCCAGGCTGCGGGCAACCACGGCGCTGTCGAAGCCCGTCCTGGCCCGCGTTCCGCGGCTGGCGCCTTATGCTTGAAGGCGATGGACACTCCGAATGCCCCGAACCCCGAGGCCGCCGCTCCCCCCAGCGCCCCAGCCGACCTGAACCGCCGGCTGGCAGTTCTGCTCGGGCAGATCGCCGACGGGGACCAGGCCGCTTTCGCCGAGTTCTACCAGCTCACCTCGCGCCGCGTTTTTGGTATGGCCCGCCGGGTCCTGATTGACCCGGAGCTGAGCGAGGACACCACCCAGGAGGTTTTCCTGCAGGTCTGGCAGAACGCGGCGAAGTTCAACGCCGATGTCGGCAGCCCGCTCGCCTGGCTGATGACGATTTCGCACCGCCGGGCCGTGGACAAGGTCCGCTCCTCGCAGTCGTCCACCGACCGGGAGTCCAGGTACGGCGCCAGCAGCCAGGAGATCGACCACGACTCCGTCTCCGATGAGGTCGGCAGCCGACTCGAAGCCGAAGCGGTGGTCCGCTGCCTGGACACGCTGACCGACACGCAGCAGGAATCCGTCCGGCTCGCCTACTACGGCGGCCTGACCTACCGGGAAGTCGCCGAGAAACTCAACGCGGCCGTTCCCACCATCAAGTCCCGCATCCGCGACGGACTAATCCGACTGAAGACCTGCTTGGGGGTGAGTTGAGATGAACGACATGAATCACCAGGACAGCGCGGGCACGCCCGGCAGCTTCTCCGCCGACATCGCCGGCGACCTCAGCTCCGGCCGCGCCGTCGACCTCGCCGAGGTCTACGCGCTGCACGCCCTAGACGACGCCGAACGCGACGCCGTCGACCGCTACCTCGCCGACGCCCCGCCGGCCGAGCGCGCCGAATTCGAACTGCGCGTCCGGCAGGCACGCGAGACGCTGGCCATGAGCTTCAGCGCGGAGGAGGAACCGCCGGCGGGGCTCTTCGACCGCATCGTCTCGGCTCTTCCCGCCCAAGGTGCCGGGACTTCCGCTGGCGGGCGCACCTCCCCCGCCGTTGCCCCGGTGGTGGCCCGGCCGGTTCGGGACAACGCCGAACTTCCGGTCACGGACGAACTCGGTGCCGCCCGCAAGCGCCGCGAGGAGCGGAGGCGGCCGCAGGGCACCCGCAACTGGCTGATCGGCGTCGCCGCAGCAGCCGCGATCGCCGTGGGCGGAGTGGGCGTGGGCGCCTATGTCGCCAACCAGAATGACCCGCTCAACCAGGTGATGCAGGCCGGCGATGTGCGCAAGGCGACGATCGACGTGGTCGGCGGCGGCACGGCCTCGCTCACGCTCTCGCCCTCCAAGGACGCCGCCGTGGTGAAGATGAACGGTGTGCCCGCCCCGCCCTCGGGCAAGGTCTACCAGATGTGGCTGATCCCCAAGGACGGCTCGGCCCCGGTCTCCAAGGGCCTGATGGACGCCGAAGCGCTGTCCAAGCCGGCCGTCGTCACGGGCATCGGCTCTGCCGCCGCCCTGGGCATCACGGTGGAGCCGGCGGGCGGCTCGAAGACACCCACAATGCCGACCGTGGCCTCGGCCCCGCTGGGCGCCTAAGTCCAAACAACAACAAAGCCGCGCAGGACCCCCATCGGGCCTGCGCGGCTTTGTTGTGCCGGTGTGGTGTTGTCCGTGCGCCGCTAGATGACCAGCGAGAGCAGCATCACGAAGCCGAACCCCACCACGGAGATCAGCGTTTCCATCACGGACCAGGTCTTGAACGTCTGGCCGACGCTGAGGCCGAAGAGTTCCTTCACCAGCCAGAAGCCGGCGTCGTTGACGTGCGAAAGGAAGAGCGAGCCGGCGCCGATCGCGAGGGCCAGCAGCGCCGCATGGGTCGGGGACAGCGAGCTGGCCAGCGGGGCAACGATGCCGGCTGCCGTCACGGTGGCCACGGTGGCAGAGCCGGTCGCCAGGCGGAGCGCGACCGCCACGAGGAAGCCGAGCACCAGCACGGACATGTTGGCGCCCTCGGCCCACTTCTTGACCGCGTCGCCGACTCCGGCGCCGATCAGTGTCTGCTTGAAGCCGCCGCCGGCGCCGACGATCAGCAGGATCGCGGCAATCGGGCCGAGGCTCGCGCCGATCTTGGCGGTGATCTTGTTGCCGGTGAAGCCGACGGCGTAGCCGAAGGTTCCGATGGCCAGCAGCACGGCCAGGGTCATTGCCACCAGGGGCTGGCCGACGAAGTCGAAGAAGACCCGGATCCACGGCGCGGTTTTGGCGTCGGGCCAGATGATGTCCACGACCGCCTTGAGCAGCATCAGCACCACGGGGAAGATGATGGTCAGCAATGTCACCAGGAAGCTGGGCTGGCGCTTGACGCCCTCCAGGTCGGCCCCGTGCTCGGTGTCGATGCCGCCCGCGACGGCGGGAGCGCCCACGGGAACCCATCTGGCGGCGAGTCTGGAAAACAGCGGCCCGCAGATGATGACGGTGGGGATGGCGACCAGGAGCCCGAGCGCGAGCGTGGTGCCGAGGTCCGCCTTGACGGCGCTGATCGCGATCAAGGGTCCCGGGTGCGGCGGCACCAGGCCGTGCAGCACCGACAGCCCGGCCAGGGCCGGGATCGCGACGCGCATGAGCGGCATCCTGGAGCGTTGCGTGACCAGGACGATCACCGGCAGCAGGAGCACCAGGCCGATTTCGAAGAACATCGGCAGGCCGATGATCACCGCAACGAGCGTGATGGACCAGACCACGCGGTTGCCGCTGGCCTTGGCAAGGAGTGTGTCCACCACCCGGTTAGCCCCGCCGGAGTCCGCCAGGAGCTTGCCGAGCATGGCGCCGAGGGCGATCAGCAGGCCGACCTCCTTCAGGACGCCGCCGACTCCGTCCTCGAAGTTGGTGATGATCTTGGCCAGTTCCACTCCGGAGGCCAGGCCGACGAACGCCGAGCCGAGCACCAGGGCGAGGAAGGGGTGGAGCTTGAACTTGGCGATCAGCACCACGATGAGTGCGATGCCGACGGCGGCGACTACCAGGAGTCGGGTGTCGTGGCCGGTCCAGGCCTCGACGGCAGCCGGAAGCTGCAGTGCTGCAAGAGAATTCAAAACGTGTTCCTAGCTGGGAATGAAGGGTGGTGGCCGGCGCGCGGTCAGTGCGTGCCGGCGTCGGATGCGTCGGCGGCGGCGTCGAGGTGGAGCCGGTCAATGATTTCCTGCGCCTCTTCCGCAGGGGTTGCGCCGACACAGAGGGTCATGAAGTTTTCGTCCTCGGTGGGCGCCTCCAGCGCCTCGAACTGGGACTCCAGCAGCGCGGGCGGCATGAAGTGGCCGTGCCGGGAGGCGAGCCGGTCCGAAATCCGGTCCTTGCTGCCCTCGAGGAAGACAAAGACGACGCCCTCCCCGCGCAGCACGTCCCGGTACCGCTTCTTCAGGGCCGAGCAGGTCACGACGCCGGGCGTCCCGGCCTCAGTGTGCGCCCGGATCCAGGCGGCGATGCTGTCCAGCCAAGGCCAGCGGTCTTCGTCCGTCAGCGGCTGTCCGGCGTGCATTTTGGCCACATTGGATGCGGGGTGCAGGTCGTCGCCTTCGGCGAGCTCCCAGCCGAGCCGGCCGGCCAGCAGGCCGGCCACGGTGGATTTTCCCGAGCCCGAGACGCCCATGACGACCAGAACGGGGTGCTGCGCAGTCTTCGCCATTAAAGTCTGCCTTCCATCAATAAATATGATTTAAACAATGGCAAGCATATGGCAGCGGTCCCGCGCGGGCAACACTAGAAACCGGCGATGGTGCCGGGGCCGTTGACGGCGACGACGTGGAAGGCTTCGGCGCTGCGCCCGTCGGCCAGCCCGCCGCGCTGCGCGGTGGCCAGCATGAGGCCGCGGACGGTGCGTTCCATGGCCTCGACGTCCGGGTGCTGGCTGACGTGGATGTGGATGGCGGCCAGCTTGGCCTCAACGTGCCCGCTGACGTCGACAAAGTGGTTTTCGCGTTCCTCCGGGCCGGCGAAGAGCCAGAGCCAGGGCAGCTTGTAGGCCGCCAGGCCGGCGTCGGCCAGCTCAGGGTAGGCGAAGGGGTTCTCCAGCGCCGGGTACACCGCCCTGGTCACCGCCTCCCCCACCGCCAGGTGGTCCGGGTGGCTCTTCTGGATGCGGTTCCAGTTGCGTTCGGGATGCATGGCAAGCACGACGTCGGGACGGAGCTTGCGGATCAGGCGCACCACCTCGCGCATGACCTCGTGCGAGGCCTCGAGATAGCCGTCGCGCTGGTGGAGGTAATGGATGTCGGTGACGCCCACGAGCGCGGCGGCGCGCTGCTGCTCTTCCGTCCGCAGCCGCACGATTTCGTCACGCTGCGCCGGGTCGAAGCCGCCGGCGTCGCCGTCGGTCATGATGCAGTAGCTGACCTGGACCCCGGCGGCGGTCCACGCGGCGATGGTACCCGCGGCGCCGAAATCGACGTCGTCAGGGTGGGCGGTGAAACAAAGCACCCGCTCGATCCGGTGGTGCTCCGGATCGAACGGGCTTTGTGCCGTGGTGGCGTTGGTGCTCAATGGCCGGCCCTGCGCTTCTTGATTTCCTCGGTGGCCTGCGGGAGCACCTGGAAGAGGTCGCCCACGATGCCGAAGTCGGCGATCTCGAAGACCGGCGACTCCGCATCCTTGTTGACGGCCACGATCACCTTGGCGGTCTGCATGCCGGCCTTCTGCTGGATGGCTCCGGAGATGCCGGCCGAGATGTAGAGCTGCGGCGAGACGGTTTTGCCGGTCTGGCCGATCTGGGCGTCGTGGCCGATCCAGCCGGCGTCCGTGGCTGCGCGGGACGCGCCGACGGCTGCGCCCAGGGCGTCTGCCAGGTCCTCGACGGGTCCGAAGTTGCCGTCCATGCCGCGGCCGCCGGCCACCACGATCCGGGCCTCGGAGAGCTCGGGCCGGCCGCTGGCGGCCTTTTCGTTCCGGGCGGTGACACGCGCTGCTCCGGCGGTGGCATCGGCCGGCAATTCCACGGTGACGGGCTGGGGGGCGGTCGCCGCGGCGGCCTGCTCCGGCTCGACACTGTTCGACTTGACGGTCAGGACGGCCACCGGGGTGGTGGCTTTCGCCGTGGTGGTGTAGGAGCCGGCGAGCACCGACTTGTGCGCGGTGCCGTCCGGGTCCACCGCGACGACGTCGGTGATCACGCCGGCGCCAAGCTTGATGCCCAGCCGCGCAGCGATCTCCTTGCCCTCGGCCGAGTTCTCGGCAAGCACGACGGTCGCCCCGGAGGTCTCCGCGGCGGCGGCGAGGAACGCGGCTTTCGGGCCGATGAGGTAATCGTTGAGATCCGCGGCGGCAGGGACGTAGAGTTCCGCTGCGCCGTACGCGCCGAGGCCGGCGGCGACGTCGTCCTGCAGTTCGCCGTTGAAGGCCACCACCGGCTCACCCAGGGAGCGGGCGATGGTAAGCAGTTCGAGGCTGGACTTCTTCAGCGCGGCCCCGGGAGTGTCAATGAATACAAGTACTTTTGCCATGTCCGGTTTCTCCCCTTAGAGCAGCTTCTGCGCGGCCAGGAACTCGACCAGCTGGATGCCGGCGTCGCCCTCGTCGGTGATGATGGTGCCGGCGGTCCGCGGCGGGCGGACTTCTGCGGTCTCGACCGCGGTCCAGGACCCCGCCAGCCCCACCGAGGAGGCATCGACGCCGATGTCGGCCAAGCTCAGGGTGGTGATGGTCTTCTTCTTGGCCGCCATGATGCCCTTGAAATTCGGGTAGCGGGGTTCGTTGATCTGGTCGGTCACGGAGACGAGTGCCGGGAGGGTGGCCTCCACGGTGTCCGCATGCGAGTCCCCGTCGCGGCGGGCGGTGAGCTTCCCGCCGTCGAGTTCAAGCGAGGACGCGAAAGTGACCTGCGGCAGGCCGAGGCGCTCGGCCAACTGGGCCGGAACCAGGGAGGTCTCGCCGTCGGTGGAGGCCATTCCGGTCAGGACCAGGTCGGCGGGGACATCGGTGCCGAGGTGCCGGATCGCGGCCGCCAGTGCCAGTGAGGTCGCCGCCGCGTCCGAGCCAGCGAGGGCGTCGTCGCTGAGGTGGACGCCTTCGGTGGCACCGATCTGGAGCGACTTCTTGACGGCGTTGACGGCACCGGCCGGGCCCATGCTCAGGGCAATGACCTTGTTGCCGGCCGCCTCGCCGCCGCGGGCCTCGATCAGCTGCAGGGCGGCCTCGAGGGCGTATTCGTCCAGCTCCGACAGGATGCTTTCGGAGCGGTCGGTCGTGTTGTCCCCGCCGCTGAGGTGGCGGTCGAACTGCGCGTCCGGTACGTGCTTGACCAGCACGATGATCTTCAGGGTCTCTTCCACTGTGTTTACAGCAGCCTTCCATGCGGGTGGGCGGCCAGCCGGGCGGGGCAGTGGCCAGGGCGCGCGGCCGGGGGCGCCGCGGTTTCTCCTAGCTAACCATATAGCGCGGGGTCGGCGCGGTCCGGGTTAACGCCTGTGTCAGGGCCCTGCCGGCCAGACGGCGCGGCACCAGCGCGTGCGCACCAAGAACGGAGGAAACGGCCGGGCAAAGCACTGCCGGCCGGCACCCCCAAGGTGCCGGCCGGCGTCGCTTTTGGTGGTGCACTGATGCACCCCTGCCTGGTACTGCCCTGCCGGTTACTGCTCTGCCGCGGCCCCGAGGGTCACGTCGAGTTCCTTCGTCTGGCCGCCCCGCAGGACCGTCACCTTCACCTTTGCGCCGGCGGCCTGCTCCCGCACCGCGGCCGTGAGCTGGTTCGGATCGTTGATGGAGAGGTCCTGGAACTTGGTGACGACGTCGCCCACCTTGATCCCGGCCTTGTCGGCGGCCGATCCCGGCTCGACCGTGGCCACGTCGGCTCCAACCGAGAATC
This sequence comes from Arthrobacter sp. KBS0702, assembly GCF_005937985.2. Classification (NCBI taxonomy): domain Bacteria; kingdom Bacillati; phylum Actinomycetota; class Actinomycetes; order Micrococcales; family Micrococcaceae; genus Arthrobacter; species Arthrobacter sp. KBS0702. Next base: position 2,519,931 of record NZ_CP042172.1, read on the forward strand.
CGGAGGATGAACTGCCCGCCGCCTTGGACTTGACGCTGACGCCCAGCTGGCCGTGGCTGGCCTTGCCGTTGCTGATGATCTCCTGGGCCACCCGCTTGGCGTGGTTGATCGGGATGCTGAAGCCGACCCCGATGTTGCCGCTGCTGCCGCTCGCGTCTCCGCCGGCGGAGGCGATGGCGACGTTGACGCCGATGACTTCACCCTTGCTGTTGACCAGCGCGCCGCCGGAGTTGCCGGGGTTGATCGCCGCGTCGGTCTGGATGACGTTGATCGAGATGCTGCCCTGGTCGGCCGTGCTCGGCGCCTGTCCGCCGCCGGGAGGGGCGAACTGGAAGCCCTGGTCGCCGCCCTGCGAGTTGTCCGCGCCGTCCTTGGGTGCTGCCGAGGACGCCACGCTGATGGTGCGGTTGAGCGTCGAGACGATGCCGTCGGTGACGGTTCCGGTCAGGCCCAGCGGCGAGCCGATCGCGACGGCGGTGTCGCCGACGTTGAGCTTGCCCGAGTCGCCGAGGGTGGCCGGGACCAGCCCGGTCGGGTTGTCGATCTTGATCACGGCGAGGTCGGAGAGCGGGTCGGTGCCGACGATCTTGGCCGTGAAGACCTTGCCATCGCTGGTACGGACTTCGACGGCGGCCTTGGCGGTCTTGCCGTCCAGGGTGACGACGTGCGTATTGGTCAGCACGTGCCCCTCCCCGTCGAGGACGATGCCGGAGCCGGTTCCGCCATTGCTCCCGCTCGTGGCCTTGATGGTCACGACGCTGGGCGAGGCCTTTACGGCCGCGGCGGTGATGGCGTTGACGTCGTCCTTGTTGTTGACGATCACGGTGCCGGGCTGGCCGGTACTGCCGGTGGAAGCCAGCGGACGGTTCCCCAGCAGGGCGGTGCTGCCGGCGACGACGCCGCCGCCCACGAGGCCGGCGGCGAGGATGCTGGCGACGAGGGTGGGAACGCCGAAGGCGGCCTTGCGCTTCGGGGCATTGCCCGGGTGCCCGAACGAGTTCTGGGGCGCCGGGCCGGTCGGCGGCTGGTTGCCGTACCCGCCGTAGGCGCCGGGGGTGTGGGCGTACGGTGCGGTGTTGGGGGCGCCGGGCTGGGCATGTCCGGGCTGGCCAGGGTCAGAGTGGGGCGCTTGTGCACCGAACTGCTGGGTGTCGGTGTCTGAGTGCTGGCCGTAGGCCGGCGCACGCGGCGGGTACACGGGCCGGGGGGCGTCGTCCGCCGGCCGGTCCAGCCTCATGGTCGGGTTCTCGGGGGCTGAGTCCTCAGCGGGCGCGCCGTGCGGAGCCGCGGCAGCACCCTCGCCCGGCCCAAGCGGGTCCCGGTTCTTCATCGATGGATCCGGTGACGCGCCCTGCATTGGGTTCTCAGTCATGGGACTTCCTTTCATCCTCGTCTGCAGATAAGTATGCTCGCCCAGACTGGTGCAAACGCGAACATTCGCTGGGAGGTTCCTGAATGCTGACCCCGTGGAGGGGGGCCTTGTGAATTGCCGTCCCGCTGGGTTCAGCGCGTTTCGCTGGTGGCATATTCCCCGCGGTGGACGCCCTCTGGGGTGCACCATAGAATCAAATGGAATTGCCACAGCGACCTGCGGCTTTACACCTGCGTGGGGGCGCTGCTGCGTTCTGAGACGACCGGTTCGGCCCGATCCGGTCACAGAAGTGCTGAAGGGTTGCACATGCGGTCAATGATGAAACGATTCCTCGCCGTACTCGGCGTCGCCGGACTGCTGGCCCTCCCCGCCGCTCCCGCGCTCGCCGAAGACCCGGTGGCCATCCCTTCCGGACAGAACATCGTCGACAGCGGCAACGTGCTGGGCAGCCGCAAGGGCGAGGTCCAGGACGCTGTCCAGAAGCTCCTGAAGGACCACAAGTACAACCTGTACGTGGTCACCGTGAAGACGTTCGAGAATCCGGCCGATCCGAAATCGTGGTCGCAGGCTGTCGCCACGAAGAAGGGCATGGGCCGTGCCGACGTCATCCTCGCCATGTCCGACGACGGCAAGTACTACTTCTCCCCCAACTCGGCCAGCGCCATCTACTCCAAGACCAGCGCCATCAGCCAGAATGCGATCGTCGCCAACCTGGCCGGGGGCAAGCGTGACTTTGCCCAGGCCGCGATCGACACCGCGGCCGCAGTCGGCGACGCGGCCGGTGGCGGCAGCGGATCGGTCCCGTCGGGGGCCGACGCCGGGAACGGCGTGTTGGTCGGCCTCGGCGTCGTGGCCGCCGGCGGTGTGGGAACCTACCTTTACCTCCGCAACCGGCGCAAGAAGGCAGCCGCGGGTGGCGGCAGCGCCTACGGCCCGCAGGGTGCCGACCTGGACCCGCTGGCCGGACTGAGCGTCGAGGAACTGCGCCGCAAGAGCGGCTCGCTGCTGATCGAGGCGGACGACGCCATCAAGTCCAGCGAGCAGGAGCTTGGCTTCGCCCAGGCGCAGTACGGCGATGCCGCCGTCGGGAACTTTACCAAGGCACTGCAGGACGCCAAGGCCCACATGTCCGAGTCGTTCAAACTGCAGCAGCAGCTCGACGACCACATCCCGGACACCGAGGAGCAGCAGCGGACCTGGCTCGGCGAGATCATCCGCCGGTCCGAGGCAGCGCTGTCTTCCCTCCAGGAGCAGAAAGCGGACTTCGACTCCCTGCGGGAGCTGGAGAAGAATGCCCCGCAGGCGCTGGCCGCCGTCGGCGCCGGCGCCACGGAAGCCGAGACCAAAATCGCCGCAGCCGAGGAGTCCCTGACCGGACTCCGGGCGAAATACGCGGACACCGCCTTGACGCAGGTGGCGGACAACATCGGCCAGGCCAAGGAGCGGCTGGCCTTTGTCCAGAACGCCTCCGCCACCGCCCAGGAAAAGCTCAGCGCCGGCGAGGGCAGCCTCGCCGCCGTCGCGGTCCGGGCCGCGGAGGAGAGCCTGCACCAGACCAACGTGTTGCTCGGCGCCATCACCAAGGTGGCGGCGAACCTCGACGAAGCCCGGAACGGGCTGGAGACCGCAGTCGTCGACACCTCCCAGGACCTGGCCCAGGCGCGGGCGATGATCCAGTCCGGTGCGCACCCGGAATTGGCCGGCCCCGTGGCCGGGGTGGAGGCCGCGCTGGCCCAGGTCAAGGCTGAGATCCAGGGCGGCAAAATCGACCCGATCGCCACCCTGGCGCGTGTGGAGAGTGCCCACCAGTCCCTCGATGCGGCCCTCACTGGCATCCGCGACCAGCAGGAACAAGCCCGCCGGGCGCAGGCCTCGCTGCAGCAGAGCATCATGTCCGCCCAGGCGCAGATCAGCGCCACCTCGGACTACATCACGGCCCGCCGCGGCGGCGTGGGCACCGAGGCGCGCACCCGGCTCGCCGAGGCGCAGCGCAACCTCGACTATGCCCTGTCCATCTCGCGCACCGACCCGGTGACGGCCCTGCAGTACGCCCAGCAGGCGCATTCGCTCGCCGCGCAGGCGGCGCAACAGGCCCAGGCCGATGTGGACCAGTTCGGCGGCTACGCCAACCAGGGGTACGGCCGCGGCGGGATGTTCGGCGGCGGCGGTGGCGGCGGCCTCGGCGGCGCCATCCTCGGCGGCATCCTGATCAACTCCATCCTCCATGGCGGCGGAGGCGGCGGCTGGGGCGGCGGTGGCGGCTGGGGCGGCGGCGATTCCGGTGGCGGCTGGGGCGGAGGCGGCGGCGACTTTGGCGGCGGCGGCGATTTCGGCGGCGGGGACTCCGGAAGTTTCTAGCCGGCCGGTTACAGACTAGGCGCCGGCGGACTCGATCCGGCCGGCGGGTAGAAGCGGTACATTCACTGTTCACCGAATCCAGTGGCCACCACTGGGTAGGACGAAAGGCAACACCATGGTTAAGCAGTCCATTTTCGGCCGTATGGCGCAGTTGGCGAAGGCGAATATCAATTCCCTGCTGGACCAGGCCGAGGATCCGCAGAAGATGCTGGACCAGATGGTCCGCGACTACACGAACAACATCGCCGAGGCCGAATCGGCCGTCGCCCAGACCATCGGCAACCTGCGTATGCTCCAGGATGACTACAACGAGGACATCAAGAACGCCCAGGACTGGGGCAACAAGGCCCTCGCCGCCTCCCGCAAGGCCGACGAGTACCGCGCCAACGGCGACACTGTGGACGCCGAGAAGTTCGACAACCTCGCCAAGGTGGCCCTGCAGCGCCAGATGACAGCGGAAAACGAGGCGAAGGCGGCAGAGCCGAGCATCGCCTCCCAGTCCGAGGTCGTGGACAAGCTCAAGCACGGCCTGGACCAGATGAAGGGCAAGCTCAACGAGCTCACCAGCAAGCGCAACGAACTCGTGGCCCGCTCCAAGACGGCCGCGGCGCAGAGCCAGGTGCACGATGCCCTCAAGAGTATCGACATCATGGATCCGACGTCCGAGGTGGGCCGCTTCGAAGAGAAGATCCGCCGCGAGGAAGCCAAGGTCCGCGGCCAGCAGGAACTCGCGGCCTCCAGCCTGGACGCCCAGTTCAATTCCTTGGAAGACCTCGGCGAACAGACCGAAATCGAGGCCCGCCTGGCAGCGCTCAAGTCCGGCAGCCGCAACCAGGCCCTCGGCGCCGGCAACGGTTCGACCACCAGCAGCACGGTGGAGGAAGCAGATTTCGACAAGCTTTAGCGCTTAAAGCAGGGCCGGGCACCGACGGGTGTCCGGCCTTTGCTGTACCCGGACACACGCCGGGGCTGCCGCCGATCCAGTAGCGTGGAGAAATGTCTTCGACCCTTGTGTGGCTCCGCGATGATCTCCGACTCGACGACAACCCCGCCGTGGCGGAGGCCGCGTCGCAGGGCGACCCCCTCACAGTGGTCTACGTGCTGGACGAGGTGTCACCGGGCGTGCGTCCCCTGGGCGGCGCCGCAAAGTGGTGGTTGCACCACTCGCTGGTGTCCCTCGCCGCGGACCTTGAGGCCGCCGGTTCCCGCCTGCTACTGCGCAGCGGACCGGCAGAGCGGGTCATCCGTCAGGTGGCAGAGGAAACGGGCGCCACCCGGTTGCTCTGGAACCGCCGCTACGGCGGCCCCGAACGTGCCGTAGACTCCGGCCTCAAGGAGTGGGCTGCCGGGCAGGACATAAGCGCCACAAGCTTCCAGGCCAACCTCATGTTCGAGCCCTGGACGGTGCGCACCGGCTCCGGCGGACCCTACAAAGTCTTCACGCCGTTCTGGAAGGCCTGCCTCGACGCGCCTGAGCCCCGGCACCCTTTGGACGCCCCGGACCAGCTTCCAGCGCCGGCGCACAACGGCTCCGGCGAACTGCCCGCCGGTGAGGCGCTGGAAGCCTGGGCCCTGCTCCCCCACCGCCCGGACTGGAGCGCCGGGCTTGCCGCGGAATGGACCCCGGGCGAGGCAGGGGCCCACCTCCGCCTGGCGGACTTCCTGGACGGGCCCGCGGCCGACTACGGCACCGGACGGGACATCCCCGGCGTGGAGGGCACCAGCAGGCTTTCCCCCCACCTGCGCTTCGGCGAAATCAGCCCGTTCCGGGTCTGGCACGCGCTCCGGGAACGCTTCCCGCACGGCGCCCCCGCCGACGTCGGGGTCTTCCGTTCTGAATTAGGCTGGCGGGAATTCTGCTGGCAGCTGCTCTACGAGAACCCGCAGTTGGCCACCCGCAACTACCGCCCCGAATTTGACCGGTTCGCCTGGCAGACGCCGTCGGACGCCGAGCTGGAGGCCTGGCAGCAGGGCCGCACCGGCTATCCGCTGGTGGACGCGGGGATGCGCCAGCTGTGGCAGACGGGCTGGATGCACAACCGCGTGCGGATGGCGGCGGCGTCGTTCCTGGTCAAGAACATGCTGGCCGACTGGCGGCTGGGTGAGGCTTGGTTCTGGGACACCCTCGTGGATGCGGATGCCGCGAGCAACCCCGCCAACTGGCAGTGGGTGGCCGGCTCGGGTGCGGACGCGTCGCCGTACTTCCGTATCTTCAACCCGGTCACTCAGAGCAAGAAGTTCGACGCCGCCGGCCGTTACCTGCGGGAGTTTGTTCCGGAGCTGGCGAAGCTGGACGACAAGGCGGTGCATGAACCGTGGAAGGCCGACGGCGCGGCCGCGGGCTACCCGGCGCCGATCGTGGGCCTGCCCGAGTCCCGTGCCCGGGCGCTGGAGACCTACCAGCGGCTCAAGGACGGCTAGGGGCACCGAGCGGAGACGTTGACCGAGGGGCTCCCTGACCCCGGCCGTGCACCGGCCGGGCGTCCGCTGGGGGTTCTCCGATCTCGTCGATGGTATGGCCGCCGCAAGCCATCCTGGTTACTGTGGCCCGCTCGATGCGCGATACGGTGAACCATCGCATTGCGCTGCGCAGTCGGCACCACCCAACGAGGTACCACTGTCCGTTCATGGAGGCGAACAGCACTGGCTCAACGTCGCGGGTGGTCGTGCTCTCGTCGCCCGATGTGTAGCGAATGCGGATCACCCGCTGCTCGTCCATTGCCTCCTCCAGCGCCGACTTGATTGCGCGAGAATAGGAGGGCCGCGAGTTGACCCAGACCCGGTGGGCCAGTTCGTCGGCCCGTGCCCGGGTTTTGGGATCGAGGACGTCCAGGATCTTCTGGATCCCTGTTGCTGCTAGGTCGGCATAGGGGGCATCGGGTGCAGCAGAAACAGCTGCCAGGAGCGCCACGGCCTGAGCCGGGGACAGGCTGACGGGCGGCAGGGAGCCGCCCACAGCCAATCCGTAGCCACCGCCCGGACCCGGGCGGGACCAGACGGGCGCGCCGCTGTTCTCCAGCGCGTCGAGGTCTCTCTTGATGGTGCGCACGGAGACCTCAAGCTCGCCGGCCAACTGTTCGGCGGAAATACCCCGCGCGCCGCTGCGGCGCAACATCTCGGAAAGGGCATGGAGGCGTTCGACTCGCTTCATCGTTCAGTCTCCGCCAAATTCATGACATAAATAGTGACATACCCTTGTCCGGACTGCCTGCGAGGGTAGTGACATGACAACTACTGCAAGCAGCCCGACCATCATTCTCATCGCCGGCCACTGGCTGGGCGCGTGGGCGTGGGATGAAGTCCTTGAATACCTGAGCACCGAACATTCCCGTACGATCGCGATGACACTGCCCGGTCTCGACGCGGACGATCCCGAGCGTGCGGAGAAGACGCTCGACGATCAAGCCGCGGCGGTCCTGAAGGTCATGGCTGAACTCGGGGTCTCCGAGGATCAGCCCGCAACTCTCGTCGCCCATAGCGGGGCGAACGCCCCCGTCAGCCTCGTCCTTGACCAACACCCTGAGCTTGTCCATCGAGTGGTGTGGGTCGACTCAGGGCCTGCGGCGGCGGGAAGCGCCTTTGCACCAGACATGCCGGAGGAGTTGGCGGAGCTTCCGCTGCCGTCCCTCGACGCCCTCGCCCAGCAGGCGAGCCTCGAAGGCCTGAGCGCAGAGGTCCTAGAGCGTTTTCGTGCCCGGGCCGTCCCTGAACCCGGCCCCGTGCTTCGTCAGCCCGTCAAGCTCACGAACGACGCCCGCCACAGGGTCCGGACCACCCTGGTGTGCTGCTCCATCCCGAGTGCGCAGGTGCTGGAGCTGGCCCGCGCGGGCCATCCCATGTTTGCCGAAGTCGCGAAGATCGAGCGCCTCGACGTCGTTGACCTTCCGACGGGGCATTGGCCCATGTGGAGCCGTCCCCGCGACCTCGCCCAGTCCATCCAGTCCGCGGCTTCCCGCACCTGAACGGCACGCCGGCCGTCCCAGCCAAACGAAAGGCCCGGATCTGCTGATCCGGGCCTTCGTTGTTCCTGCCATTGGTTGCGGGGACAGGATTTGAACCTGTGACCTCTGGGTTATGAGCCCAGCGAGCTACCGAACTGCTCCACCCCGCGTCGCTTGATCAACACTACCCTACTTTGGCGGCCGCCCCGACCACGGTCCCGCCCCTCCCCTGCCAGGGATGGTTAAAGCAAGAAGTCCGGAACACTTTCCAGTGCTCCGGACTTCTTCTCAGTTGCGGGGACAGGATTTGAACCTGTGACCTCTGGGTTATGAGCCCAGCGAGCTACCGAACTGCTCCACCCCGCGTCGCAAGAACAACTTTACCTGCCGGTGAACGGGAGGCCAAATCGGGACGGCGTGATGTGCGTCCCACCCGGTGATGTAGCCCGGCGCCGCGACCGCCCCGGGCAACGCGAAAGGCCGGATTCCCAGCTCCAGCGGAACGGGGAATCCGGCCTTCGGCTGCCGTCTTGCTGCGGCCTACTTGCTCGGCGACGGCGTCGCCGACGGCGAAGCGCTGCCGCTCGGTGACGGTGTGGCCGAGGGGGCCGGCGCCGGCGTCGTGGTGGTGATCTTGGCCTCGGCGTCGATGGCCCGCTGCAGGGCCGCGGAGAGCTTCTTCTGCTGCTCGCCATAGGCGGCGAAGTCGCCCTTGGCCAAGGCCTCCTGACCGGCCTTGATCGCTCCGTTGGCGTCGTCCAGGGCGGCCTTCAGCTCCGCCTTGGCGTCGGTGCCGCCGGTGGCGGGCGGGGTGGTCCCCGGCGCAGGGGTGGGGGGCGTCTGGCCGTTGTTGGCCGCGTCGCCGGCGGTGGCACCGGACCGGCCGCCGAACAGCTGGTTCAGCGCCTCGTCCAGTGTCGGCGCGAAGCCGATCTTGTCACCGAAGGCGACCAGCACGCGTTGCAGCGTCGGGTACGAGGTCTCGCCGGTCGACTTCAAGTAGACCGGTTGGACGTAGAGCAGGCCGCCGCCCACCGGCAGCGTCAGCAGGTTGCCGTTGAGCACCGCCGAGGCACCCTGCCGCAGCAGGTTCAGGGCCTGGGACACCGTGGGATCGGAGTTGAACTTGTTCTGCGCCTGGCCGGGGCCGGGGACGTTGGCCTCCGGCGGGATCTGCAGCAGCCGCAACTGGCCGTAGCTGTCAGCTTTCACGCCCTTCTGGTTGCCTGCGTCCGAGTCCGCGGCCAGGAATCCGTAGAGGACGTTGCGCGCATTGCCGTTGACCACCTGCGGGATGAACGAGGAGGTCAGCTGGAAGGCCGGCTTGTCCTGGTCGGGCATCTGCAGCGACATGTAGAACGGCGGCTGCTTGACCCCCTCTTCCTTGACGGTCGGGTCGTTCGGCACGCTCCAGGCGTCGTTGTTGGTGAAGAAGTTGTCCGCGTTGGTCACGTGGTAGCGGCCGAGGAGTTCACGCTGGACCTTGAACAGGTCCTCCGGGTACCGGACATGGCTCATCAGGGCCCCGGACATCTCGGAGAAAGGCTTCAGCGACGTCGGGAACACCTTCTGCCAGGCTTTCAGGACCGGATCCTTGTCATCCCAGGCGTAGAGCGTTACGGAACCGTCGTAGGCGTCTACCGTGGCCTTGACCGAGTTGCGGATGTAGTTGACGGAGTTGCTCGGCAACGCGGCGGTGCGGCCCGCCGAGGTCTGCGAATCCCTCGTGGCGTCGGAGAGCTGCTCCTGCTGCGAGTACGGGAAATACGGGCTCGTGGTGTAGCCGTCCACGATCCACTTCACCCTGCCGTCGACGACGGCGGGGTAGGCGTTGCCATCCACGGTCAGGTACGGCGCAACCTTCTCGACGCGGTCCTTGGGGCTCCGGTCGTAAAGGATCTGCGATTCGGCGTTGACGCCGTCGGAGAGCAGCAGGTCCGAGGACTGGAACTTGATCGCGTAGAGGATCTTGTTGAAGAAGTTCCCGACGTTCGGGCCGCCGTTCCCGGTGAAGGTGTACTGCGTGCCGGCGTCGCCTTCCTTGGCCGCCGGGCGGTCCTGCTCGCGGTGCGCGGCGCCGTCCGGGGCGCCGACAATCGAGTAGTCCGGCGAGTTTTCGCCGAAGTAGATCCGTGGCTGGTAGGTGGTGTCGGTCCCCAGCACGCCGGTGGACGGGATGCCGGACTGCAGGAATTCGGGCTTGCCGTCCGCGGTGAACTTGTTGCCCTTCGCCGCGACCACACCGTAGCCGTGGGTGTAGACCACGTGCCGGTTCAGCCAGGACTGCTGGTTGGTGGCGAGTCCGCCCGGGTTCAGCTCGCGCACCGCGATCACGGTGTCCTGGATCTTGCCGTTCACCTCGTAACGGTCCACATTCAGGGTGCTCGGGAACTGGTAGTACGGCCGGTACTGCTCCAGCTGCGAGAACGCGTCCGAGATCAGGTTCGGGTCCAGCAGCCGGATATTGGCAGTGGTCTGCGCGTCCGGGGCCAGGGCGCCGGTGGTGGCGTTTGTGGTTGCCTCGTAGCGCTTCTCCTGGATCTTATCCAGGCCGTAGGCGGCACGGGTCATGGCGATGTTCCGCTTGATGTATTCGTTCTCAAGGGTCTGCTCCGAGGGGCGGACCTGGAACTGCTGGATCACCCAGGGGTAGACACCGCCGGCCAGGATCGACGTGATGACCAGCATGGCGGTGCCGATGATGGGCAGCCGCCACTTCCCGATCACGGCAGCCACAATGAACAACACAGCCACGAGGCCCGCGGCGACGGCGAGGATGGCCTTGGTGGGGATCACCGCGTTCACGTCGGTGTACAGCGCGCCGGCCCAGCGGCCGCCGTTGTTGAGCACGGCGGAGTAGCGGTCCAGCCAGAAGTTGGCGCCGAGCAGCAGCAGGAATGCGGCGCCGGCGACCGCCAGGTGGATCTGGGCGGCGCGGCTGGTAAAGACGCCGCGCTCCATCAGCCGGATGCTGCCGTAAAGATAATGCGTCAGGATCCCGGCGATGCCGGCCACGACGGCGACGCTGATCAGGAAGCCCGTGACGAAGCCCAGGAACGGCAGCGTCATGAGGTAGAAGCTGATGTCCAGGTTGAACTGCGGGTCGTTCTGGCCGAAGGGCTGCTGGTTCAGGAACAAAAGCACCTTCTGCCACTGGCTGGCGGCCGCGCTGCCGGCAAAGAGGCCGAACAGCACCGGCAGGCCGATCATGACCACACGACGGATCGGCTCAAGCTGGGCCTGGTAGCGGTTGAGGTTGTCCCGGACGTCCGAGTCGGGCGCGTAGACCGGACGGGACGTGTATGCGATCCGGATCGCGAAGAACATCGCGGCGAACATGACGGCGAAGCCGGCCAGGAAGATGGCGGTCCGCGCGAGGTTCTCCGTCAGGAAGACTTCGAAGAAGCCCAACTGCTGGTACCAGAGGACGTCCGTCCAGACATTGGCGAAGAAGATGAAGCCGACCACGATGAGTGCGACAACAATCAGGGTGGGCGTCAGGGCGCCTCGCCGCTGCTGTGGCCTTCCGGGTGGGACGGTGCTGGGACGGGACAAACTCGGTACCTCATAGCTGGTCGTCAGTGCTGGATTGAGTTATTAGTGCCACGAGTGGCAGTGGAGCTTAGTTCCGGGGTCAGTCTAGTTGCTGGTGCAGGTGGGAAGTCCCGATGTGTCGCCGTCGGCCGCGGACAGTTCAACAGCGCGCCGCGCCTCGGCCAGGTTCTCCACCTTGACGACCTGCAGTCCCGCGGGAACGTGGCCCACGACGTCGTCGCAGTTGGCCGCCGGGGCGAGGAACATGGTCGCGCCGCCCGCCCTGGCCCCGACCATCTTCTGGCCGATCCCGCCGATGGCCCCCACGGCGCCGTCGGGCGTGATGGTGCCGGTCCCGGCGATGTGTTTGCCGCCGGTCAGGTCCCCGGGGGTCACGGTGTCCACAATGCCGAGCGCGAACATCATGCCGGCGCTCGGGCCGCCGACCTTGTCCAGGGAGATCTTGACGTCGAAGGGGAACTTGAACTTGTACTGCAGCGCGACGCCGAGCAGGTAGCGCCCGGCCTGGGATTTGTTCGGCGTGATCGTCAGCGGTTGCTGGCTGCCGTTGCGGTCGACGACGACCGTGACCGGCTTGCCGTTCCCCGCCGCGAGCTCGCCCTGGACAACGCTGAGGGCGGTGATCGGTTTGGCGTTGATCGAGACCAGGACGTCGCCCTCCTGGACTTTGCCCTTGGACGCCGAGCCGTCCGGAACCCCTGCCACCTGCAGCTTCTGCTCGAACGGGATGCCGAGTTCTTTCAGCGCCGCGGCGACGGCGTTCTCCTGCGACGTCGTCATGGCGACGGCGCTTTCCTGCTGGGATTGTTCCTTGGTGACGCCGCTCGGGAAGATCAGTTCCTCCGGGTAGACCGCTTTGGAGGCGTTGAGCCAAGCGTTGAGGGCTTCGAACGCGGTCACCGGGCCGTTAGGGCCGCCGTCGACGTACACGGTGGTGAGGTCCAGGCTGCCCTTGGCCGGAAACGTCTCGTGCCCGGACACGGTGATGACCGGCTTGCCGTTGTCCGTGCCGAGCGTGTTGAAGGTCGGGCCGGGCGATTCGACCACATACGGGACAGGGAGGGTCATCGCGGCAAGGCCGAGTCCCAGCGCCAGCAGGCCGGAGACGAGCATGGTGGAGGAGCGGCGGTCCCCTCCCCCGCCACCGGCCCGCCGGGCCTTAATGCCGCCGTCGTGGGGCGCGGATCCGTCGTCGTGGGCCGCGGCTTCGCCGGGGGGCTGACCGCCCTGGGTAAACGTCAATGAAGGACCTCTCCGTGCCGGCGCCACGGCCACTTTCGGGGCCGGAATCTGGCGCTGCGGCTGCGGCCGAAACCGGCTCGGCAGCCTGCAAATATTCCAGCCTCTAACACTACGCGCTCGGGTGCCCACGGGGCTCTTTGCCGACAGCGAACGGGGCAGGGTTTCGCAAGACAGCCGCTCACGTGGAGGGGTAGCGTGAACTTGAGCACCAGTCACACCGACGATCGGCGGGATCATGACCTCTAACCCACTTAATCCGTCCAACGGGGACGACGAACCCAAGGATCCGCTGGCAGAAATGCTGCAGAACCTGATGGGCGGCAAGGGCATGGGGGACATCGATCCGGCGGAGCTCGCCAAGGCCGCCGGACTGCCGGACGACCCGAACCTGCTGGCCCAGATGTTTTCACAGGTCCAGGCCATGATGAGCGCGTCCTCGGACGGGCCCGTGAACTGGCAACTGGCCCATGAGAATGCCCGCCGGGTGGCCGCCAGCGGGTCGGACCCGTCCGTCACCGCCGCTCAGTCCCGTGAGGTCGACGAAGCCCTGCGGCTTGCCGAGCTGTGGCTGGACCAGGTCACCGAACTTCCCGCCACCGGACTGATCGGCCGGGCCTGGTCCCGCGCCGAATGGGTGGAGGAAACGCTCGGCACCTGGAAGCGGCTGACGGAGCCGGTCGCCAACAGCATCGCCAACGCACTGTCTTCCGCCATGACCGAGCAGATGCCCGAGGAAATGAAGTCCATGATGGGCGGCGCCTCCTCGATGCTGCAGAACATGGGCGGGGCTATCTTCGGCATGCAGCTGGGCCAGGCGATCGGTGCCCTCTCCGCCGAAGTGGTCAGCTCCACCGACATCGGCGTGCCCCTTGCCGACCTGGAAATGGCGCTGCTGCCTGCCAACGTGGCGAAGTTCGGCGAGGGCCTCAGCCTGCCGGAGAACGACATCCGACTCTTCCTTGCGGTCCGCGAAGCCGCCCACGCCCGGCTCTTCGTCCAGGTGCCGTGGCTGCGCGGCCACCTGCTCGGCGCGATCGAGGCCTACGCCCGCGGCATCCACATCGACACCTCGAAGATCGAGGAGCTGGCCCGCGAGCTGGATCCGAGCAATCCGGAGGGCATCCAGGAAGCCCTGTCGCAGGGCGTCTTTATGCCGCAGCGGACCCCCGCCCAGGATCAGGCGCTGGAAAAGCTGGAGACGGCACTGGCGCTCGTGGAGGGGTGGGTTGACGAGCTCACAGCCGCCGCCACCGAGAAGCTGCTGCCCTCCGCGGCGGCGCTGCGCGAGACCGTCCGGCGCCGGCGTGCCACCGGCGGCCCGGCGGAGCATGCGTTCTCGTCCCTCGTCGGCCTGGAACTGCGGCCCCGCCGGCTGCGCGAGGCCGCCACGCTGTGGGCCCAGCTCAAGGAAGAACGCGGCGTGGAGGGCCGGGACGCCATCTGGCAGCACCCCGACCTGCTGCCCACGGCGGAGGACCTGGACGACCCGAAGGGCTTCAGCGAACGCCGGAAGCTGGCCGAGGCCAGCGACACCGAGGTCGACGACGCCCTGCAGAAGCTGCTCAGCGGCGGCTTCGACGCGGCTGCTCCGGATGCCGGGCCGGACGGCGCGGACGATTCCGGCCCGGCCGCGGACGATTCCGGCGACGAACCGGGTGCCGGCGGGAACGGCGGCAACCCCAAGGCCTGACGGCGACTCAGCGGGGGGCGCCCTCGAGCTCGCCCGCTGCGTCGACGTCGTCGGCGGTGCCCTCGACGTCGCCGCCGTCGCCCTCCCCGGCCGGGAGGCCGCGGGCGGTGGCAAAGGACACGCCTTCCAGGAAAGCCTTGGCACGTTCGGTTTCCGGGTAGGCCGCCAGCAGCCGCCAGAACGCCGCATTGTGGGCCGCCACCAGCAGGTGCGCCAGTTCGTGCAGGAGCACATAGTCGATGACCCACTGCGGCATCGGCTGCAGCTTGTGGGAGAGCCTGATGGTCCCCTCCGAGGGCGTCGCCGAGCCCCAGCGGGAGTTTTGGTTCGTCACCCAGCGGACCGAGGTCGGGACGGCCCGGCCGCCCAGATACTTGGCCGAGAGCTCCGCCGCGTGGGCCGCCAGCCCGGCGTCGCTGCCGACGCGGCGCTTGCCTGCCGCCTTGTGGCCGCGGGTTCCCTGCAGGCGAAGCTTCTCCAGCATCCGGTGTACCCATTCGCGCTCCTGCGCGCCGCTGAAGTGCGCGGGGATAGCGACGACGGCGGTGCCGTTTTCCCAGAAGGCGGCCACGGTACGGCGCCGGCGCGCCGAGCGGCGCACTTCCACGGGCGCGCCGTCCGCGGTGGTCAACGGCGTGTTGCTGCGATTCCCGGCGCCGGCCATCAGAGCGTGGAGCTTTCGACCAGGACTGCCAGCACGGTCTCGCCGTACTTTTCCAGCTTCGAGGCGCCCACCCCGGGCAACTTGGCGAGCTCTTCCAGGGATTCCGGCCGCGCCTCGGCGATCGCGGTCAGGGTCGCGTCGGTGAAGACCACAAATGCGGGGACATCGGCCTCCAGGGCCACCGCCTTCCGCCACTGCCGCAGCGCGTCGAAGGTCTGTTCCTCGTAACTCGGCGGGCACTGGCTGCACCGGCCCACCTTGCGTTCGGCGCCGGAGGAGAGCATGCTGCCGCAGACCCGGCACGACGCCGGCGCTGCCGCCTTGCGGCGCGGCGCGGCGCCCTTGCCGCGGACGGAGGAGCTGGCCACCGAGTCGGGCCGCAGCCCGTCGAGGAAGCGCGAGGGTTTGCGGTTGGCCCGGCCGCCGGGGGTCCTGGCGGTGGACCAGGACAGGTACAGGTGCTCCTTGGCGCGGGTGATGCCGACGTAGAGCAGGCGGCGTTCCTCATCCACCGCCTCGGGGGTGTCCGCAAAGGAGATCGGCATCAGGCCTTCACTCAGGCCGACCAGGAACACGGCTTCCCATTCCAGGCCCTTGGCCGCGTGCAGCGACGCCAGGGTCACGCCCTGGACGGTCGGGGCGTGTTGCGCCAGCGAGCGTTCCTGCAGTTCGTTCACGAAGTCCGCGAGGCTGAACTCCGCTCCCCTGCTGATGACCAGTTCGTCGGCGAGGGCCACCAGGGCGGCGAGGGATTCCCAGCGTTCCCGGAGGGCGCCTCCGCTGTGCGGCGCCGCGTCGGTGTAGCCGAGGGAGGACACGATGTCGCGGACCAGCTGGCCGAGGGGCTCGGGCGCGGCGGTTTCGGCGACCGCCCGGGTGGCGGCCCGCAGTTGCAGGATCGCGTCCCGGACTTCCTTGCGGGCGAAGAACCGTTCGCCGCCGCGGAGCTGGTAGCCGATGCCTGCCGAGGCGAGTGCCTGTTCGTAGGCCTCCGACTGGCCGTTCGTGCGGAACAAGACGGCGATCTGGCTGGCGGGCGTGCCCGCGTCGAGCAGCGCCCGGACCTTGACCGCGACGGTCGCGGCCTCGGCCTCGTCGTCGGAGCATTCGGTGAACTGCGGCACGGGTCCGGCGGGCCGCTGCGCCACCAGCTGCAGCGGCGCGGCCCAGGCGGCGTCTGCCACGGGGCCGCCGCTGCGGCGGCCGGCCAGCAGCTCGTTGGCCAGCTTCACCACCTGCGGGGTGGAACGGTAGTCCCGGATCAGCTTGACCACGGTGGCGTCCGGGTACTGGCCCTTGAAGCCGAGCAGGTGCTTGGGCGATGCGCCCGTGAAGGAGTAAATGGTCTGGCTGGCGTCGCCGACCACACAGAGGTCATCGCGGCCGCCCAGCCACAGTTCCAGGAGGCGCTGCTGCAGCGGCGAAACGTCCTGGTATTCGTCCACCACGAAGTGCCGGTACTGCTCCCGCACCGTGGCGGCGACCTTGGGGTCCTCCTGCAGGATGCCCACGGTGATCAGCAGCACGTCTTCGAAGTCGATGACGTTCCGGTCCGTCTTGACGTCCTCGTAGGACTGGAACACCCGGGCGACGGCGGTCAGGTCGAACCCGCCCGGGGTGCCGCGGCCCTGCGCCTTTTCCAGGTAGTTGGCCGGGGTGAGCATGGACACCTTGGCCCACTCGATTTCGGAGGCCAGGTCCCGGATGGAGGCCCGGTCGGTGCTGAGCCGCAGCCGGCGTGCGGCCTCGGCGATCATTTGGGCCTTGTGGTCGAGCAGGTTGGGCAGTGCGCCGCCGACGGCCTGGGGCCAGAAGAACTGGAGCTGGCGCAGCGCAGCTGCGTGGAAGGTGCGGGCCTGCACGCTGCCGACGCCCAGGTCGCGGAGCCTGCTGCGCATTTCCGCGGCGGCCCGTGCGGTGAAGGTGACGGCCAGCAGCCGCTGCGGGCTGTACACCCCCGAGTGCACCCCATACGCGATGCGGTGCGTGATGGCCCGGGTCTTGCCGGTGCCGGCGCCCGCGAGCACGCACATGGGGCCGTTCAGGGTGCTGGCCACCTCGCGTTGTTCGGCGTCCAGGCCGCCCAGGATCCGTTCCTCGAGGGACCGGGTGTCCGGTGCGGGCGGTTCGCCGGCCGGTATGCCGGATTGGGGTTGTCCGGCCGGGAAGGCGCTGGACTGGAAGATATCTGTGTTCACTTCTGCTGCTCAGTCGTTGGAGGGTCTGCGTCGGAGGCGCCGCAGTGTGGAACGGGCGGCAGGGGCGGTGCCGCGTCGCGTTGTCACGGGGACGTCATGCGTCGTCCGTGCGGTCCTGGATGACGCCGCCGTACCAGTGCTCGATCAGGGCGCGGGCGATCGAGAGCCTGCTGGAGATGACGATTTCGCCGCTCAGCACCGCTTCCTGCAGCTCGGCGCGGCTGAACCAGCGTGCCCGGGTGACCTCGACGCCGTCGGGCGTGGCCTCGGTGTCCGCCGTCGTCGCCGTGAAGCCGAGCATAAGCGAGGCCGGGAAGGGCCAGGACTGGGAGCCGAGGTACTGCGACGCGGTGACACGCACGCCCACCTCCTCGCCGATTTCGCGGATGACGGCCTGTTCGAGGGATTCGCCGGGCTCGACGAAGCCGGCCAGGGTGGAATAGGTCCGCGAATCCTGCGGGCCCCCGCCGCCCAGCAGCAGCCGGTCGTCCGGGCCGACGACGGTGACGATGATGGCCGGGTCCGTGCGGGGGTAGTGCTCGGAGTTGTCCGAGGGGCAGCGCCGGACCCAGCCGCCGGCTTCGGGCACGGTTGCGGCGCCGCAGCGGGGGCAGTGGGTGTGGGTGGCGTGCCAGTTGGCGATGGCGCTGGCCTCGATGAACAGGGCGGTGTCGGTGGGGTCCAGCTGGGCTGCCACCTCGCGGAAGCCCGCCCACTGGGCCCCTGCCGGGATGCCCTCGACGTGCTGCTCGAAAGGCTCGGCCCGGACCTCGAACTGTTCGGGCAGGATGAACAGCACGTACTGGGTTCCGGCGGCCGCGGAGGCCCCGGGAAGGGCCGAGCCCAGGTAGATCACTTGTTCCGGCGCGTACTCGGTTCCCCGGAGCCGCGCGGCGAGGCCGGCTGCGTCCAGGAAGACGAGGCCTTCGCCGCTGACCAGGGCCTGGCGCCGCGAGAGAAGCATCGCCTGCACACCGCCGGTACGCAGCAGGTCCGCCAGCATGTCCGGTTTTAGCCTGGCCGCGGAACCGCGGTCGATCAGCGCGGGGCGTACCGGAAGAACGGTGTCCCGCAGCCGGTTGGCGGGCGGGCTCTCGATAGCGGCGCGGGCCACCGCGGCTCGAGCAATGTTGTCGGTATGTGGCCCGGCATTCTGGCCGGTAGTTTGGCCGGTACTTTGGCCGGGACCGGACTCCGGTGGCTCCGCAAGACTCATGTACCCACCGTACCGACCCCCGCCGACAATTGACATTTCCCCAAGGCGGGGCGCGGCCGCCCCGGCACTGATCCAACTCAGGATTCGACGTCGGCTGCGGCAATTGCCTTGTCGGTGAGGATGGGCATCATCGCGAGCAGCGCGAGGGTGAGGACGCCCATGATGCCGAACATGGCTTGAAGGCCCAGCCACTGGGCCAGCAAGCCGCCTGCCGCGGCACCGAGTGGCATGGTGCCCCAGGCCAGCAGGCGGTAGGCACTGTTGACTCTGCCCAGCAGGCGGTTGGGAGTGATGCGCTGGCGCAGGGATACGGTGATGACGTTCCAGAGCACGATCAGGATGCCGCCCACGAAGAGGATCGGGCCCAGGACGTAGGGATTATTGGTCATGGCAGGTGCGCCCACGAAGAGCGCGCACCCGAAAATCGTGAGCATTAGGGACTTCGACCTGCCCAGCCTGGCCTCCGCCCACTCGGAGGTGAAGGAACCAATGAAGGCGCCGAGGGCGGACGCCGTGAGCAGCAGGCCGAACCCCGCCTCGGACAGTTTCATTTCCGACGTCGGCCCCACGGCAAAAAGCACCAGGACGGCGAAAGCGGCGCTGGATGCGAAGTTGAACACTCCCGTCATGACCGCGAGCGTGCGGAGGACCTTCTGGTGCCAGAGGAACCGCAACCCCTCGCCGATATCGAAACGCAAAGTTGTCTTTTGTTCCCGCTCCATGCGGAAACTCCCGGGGACCAGGAACAGGCAACCGACGGCGGCAAGCCACAGCGCCGCCGGCACGGCAAGACCTGCAACGAGGCCCACGGCCACCAGCAGTCCGCCCAGCGGAGGGCCAACAAACTGATTGGCGGTGAGCTCGACGGCGTAGAGGCGGCCGTTGGCACGCGAAAGCTGATCCCGGTGCACCACTTGGGGCATGATCGACTGCGCGGAGGTGTCGTAGAGCGTTTCGGCCACGCCGACCATCAAGGCGACAACATACAGGGCCCAGATGGAGCCGAAATCCAGCAGGAGGACGGCGACCAGGGCGGCGGGCAGCAGTCCCCGGCCGAGGTTGGCCCACAGCATGAGCTTGCGCCGGTCCAGCCGGTCGGCCAGCGCTCCGGCAGTCAGAGCGAAGACAAGCCAGGGAAGTGTCGCCGCCACGCTCAGCCCGGCAATCAGCGTGGGTGACTGCGTGAGCTGAATGGCCAGCAGCGGCAGGGCGATCTTGAAGACCCCGTCCGCGAGGTTGGACAGCCCGGACGAGGTCCAGAGTTTCCAGTAGGACGCGCCCAGGGGCGCACGGTTCCGTTCCAACACCATCGCGGTTTGATCGGTCATAGCTGAACCATTCCGCATCGATTGAGAAAATTCAAGGGGATTGGAGTCCAGTACATCGGTTTGTAGGATGGGTCCATGAAAGAGCACACAAGCGCGGAGGAAGAAAGGCCAGCCGCAAGCGCCCGGGAAATCAAGGCGCTGGCCCATCCGCTGCGCTTGCGGATCCTGCGCCTGTGCGGGCTCCACGAGCTGACCAACAAGCAGCTCGCCGACCGGCTGGGCCAGGATCCGGGGACCATGCTCTATCACGTGCGGCAATTGCTCTCCACCGGGTTCCTTGAACCCGCGGAAGTCCGCACGGGAGAAAGTGGTGCGCTGGAGAAGCCGTATCGTTCCACCGGGCGGTCCTGGCATCTGGACGCCGCACTGGGTGAGGCTGGTCCGGACGGTCCGCTGGCACCGGTGGACGCGTTTCGGGAAGAATTGACGGACGCGGGGCCGGACGCACTCGCCAGCCTCTCCCGCTTTGTCCTGCACCTCTCCGAGTCCGACGCCGAAGACCTCCTCACGCGCGTCCACGCGGTGCTGAGCGAATACACCGCCAGCGACCGGCAGCGGTCGGAGCAACCCGCCTACGGCGGCATCTTTGTCCTGCACCGGTCGTCGGACTAGGCTCTTGGCCCCCGGCGGCACTGACCGCCCGGCGCTATTTCGGGCCGATCTTTCAGACTCGCCGCGATGCATCGCCGTCTTGGGCGCGGCTCAATCTACCGTGGAAGCGTGAGAAGAAAACCAATCGAACTGGCAGCAGTAGCAACGGCGGCAGTCCCCGGCCTGACCCCGACTGCCGTGAGCTCCGCGCCCGACGATCCGGCGGACTTCGACTCCGCCCTTCTCCTGGACACCGAAGGCAAGCGCTGGCGGGTGCGTTCACCCCGGCACGCCGAGGCGAGTGCGCGGCTGGAAACCGAGTTCCTGGTGCTGCGCGCCTTCGCCCCCGGCATCCGCGCCGAACTCCCGTTCCTGATGCCGACCGTGGCGGGCACCGTCCGGCAGGGCGAGCTCAGCACCTTCGTCTACTCCCACCTGTCCGGGGCAACCCGCTCGGTCGAGGAACTCAGCGAGGGCTCCTCCGCGCTGGCGAAGGAAATCGGCGCCGCCCTCGCGGCCATCCACGACCTCCCGCACTCGCTGGTCAGCAACGCCGACCTGCCGAGCTACACGCCGAATGAGTTCCGCCAGCGCAGGCTCAATGAACTCGAC
This sequence comes from Arthrobacter sp. KBS0702, assembly GCF_005937985.2. Taxonomy (NCBI): domain Bacteria; kingdom Bacillati; phylum Actinomycetota; class Actinomycetes; order Micrococcales; family Micrococcaceae; genus Arthrobacter; species Arthrobacter sp. KBS0702. The sequence continues at coordinate 2,540,698 of NZ_CP042172.1, forward strand.
CAGGCGGCAACGACGGGAAAGATCCCGCCCCTGCTGCTGCGCCGCTGGGAACACGCGCTGGAGGACGTGTCGCTGTGGCGCTTCAACCCCAGCGTGGTGCACGGCGACCTCCATGAGGACAACCTCATGGTCGACGGCGACCGGGTCACAGCGGTGACCGGCTGGACGGACCTGCGCATCGGCGACCCGGCCGACGATATGGCCTGGCTGGTCGCGTCCAACGACCAGGACTTTGTGGACACGGTGCTTGCGCAATACTCCTCCAGCCGCCGGGACGCGCCCGACGCGCACCTGCTGCGCCGCGCAGCATTGTCCGCGGAGTTCGCCCTGGCCCAGTACCTGGTCAAGGGGCTCGCGGCAGGGGACCAGGACATGACGGACGAGGCGGAGTCGATGCTGGCGGTGCTGGCCGAGGACGTCGCCGAGCACGGCGGGCAGCCGATCAGCGTGGAACCGTTGCCCCGGCCGGCCGTGACCGTACAACCGATCGGTCCGGAGACCGAGGGCACGGCGCCCGGCCCGGACCCGCTGCCCGCCAGCGGCGCCGTGGCAGCCGTCCACGTCACGCCGATCCCCCGCGATGAGGACCAGAGCGCAGCCGACGAGAGCCCGGCCGACGAGAGCGCAGCCGACGAGAGCCCGGCCGACGAGAGCGCAGCCGACGGCCCGGCCACAGCGGATGACACCTCGACGACGGCCCTCACGGTCGTTCCGGCGAAGCAGGACTAGCCCCGGTCCGTCAGCCCCCTGCGGTCCGTCCCAGGGCCGCGGCGACGATCTCTTCCAGCCGATCCGCCGTACCCAGATCGTGCGGACGCACCACCTGGTTGTCCGCCACGTAGTAGAAGGCCGCCCGGACATCCTCGAGCGGGATTCCTTTGAGTCGGGACCAGGCCAGCCGGTAGACGGCGAGCTGCACGGCCTTGGTCTTCAGCTGGGCGGCCGAGGGCCGGCGGCCGGTCTTCCAGTCCACGAGGTCCCAGCCGCCGTCGGCGTCCCGGAAGACTGCGTCGATGCGCCCGCGGACCACCACCTCGCCGATCCGGGTTTCCACGGGCACCTCGACATGGGCGGGCGCCCGGTGGGCCCACTCGGACTGGCGGAAGGTGTCCACCATGGCGTCCAGTCCGTAGGCCTCGTCAATGTGGTCATCCGAGCCGGCCGCCTCACCGAGGTCCAGCATCCCCGAGGTGCCGAAGTATTCCTCGACCCAGGCGTGGAATGCCGTTCCCTTGCGGGCGGACATCCCGGGTTCACGCGGGACGGGCCGCCGCAGCCGGGCCACCACGGAGGCCGCGTCGTCGTCCAGGTCCACCAGGGTGGAGGCGGAAATGTGGCCCGGCAGATGGACGTCCTGGCCGGCGGTCCGCCGGGAGCGCCGGTCCAGCAGCGTGGCCGCCTCCTGCGCCCAGCCGGCCGCCGGCCCGCGCAGTTGCCGCGCTCCGGCCCCCGGCGTTGGCAGCTCGGCGGCGTCGGAGCGCTCCAGCCGCTCCAGGACCCGTGCGGCGGCGGCCTCCATGGCGGCGCGGCGGCCCGGCACCAGCCGGAGCCGTGCCCCGGTCTGTGGGTGGACGGGCCCTTCCAACGGGTCGTACGGCCACAGGGCGAGCTCGAGCTCGGAGGTCAGGGGGCTCTCTTCAGGGAGCGCATCCTCGGCGACGGAGAGCGGGTGGATCTCCGCCGCTCCGGCCGCAGTCAGGGTTTCGAGTTCGGCCAGGAACGGCGACATTCCGGCCAGGCCCGCCCGGGAACCAACCCAGGCCGCGCTGGACACCCAGAGCACGTGCTTCGCGCGGGTGTAGGCCACATAGGCCAGCCGCCGTTCCTCGGCTTCGCCGTGGGCCTGGACCGCGGACTTGAAGTCCTTCTCGGCGTCGAGCCAGCCTTTCTGGTCCGGGTGGTCCAGGTCCCACTGCGGCAAGTCGGCGCGGTCGCCGCGCAGCGGCCACGGGAGCGCGGCGGAGCCGCTGCTCCAGCGCGAATCCCGGCTGCTCGGGAACGCCCCGGTGTTCAGCCCGGGGACGAACACCACGTCCCATTCCAGCCCCTTGGAGGCATGAACGGTCAGCAGCTGGACGGCTTCGTGGTTGACGTCCGGCGCGGCGGCGTCGAGCCCGTTTTCCTCCGCGGCGGCCGCCTCCAGCCAGGCCAGGAATGCCAGCACGTCGACCCGCTGCGAGGTGTGCAGGAACCCGGCGGCGGCGTCCTGGAAGGCGTCCAGGTTGCGCCGGGCCTGGTGGATGCTGATGCCGGGCCGGGCGGCGACCTCGATGTCCAGCAGCATGGCACGTTCCACTTCGCCCAGCAGTGTGCTGAGGTCATCGCCCATGAAGCTGCGCAGTTGCCGGAGCTCGGCGGAGAGCCGTTGCAGCCGGTCCTGGGCTTCGGGGCTCAGCCGGCGGCCGTGCGCGGAGGTCCAGTCGGGCCGGGGCAGCCAGTCCAGCGCCTCGACGAGGCTCGCCGCGTCGGTGAGGTCCCCTTCGATGACGGTTTCGGCGGTGTCAGTGTCAGTCTCCGTGCCGGGGTCGGCGTCGGTGCCGTTCGCGGGGCGGCCGCGGCGCCGGGCCAGGAAGCTCGACCAGTCGCGGAACGCCATCAGGTCGGCAGGGCCGATCCGCCAGCGGGCACCGGCGAGCAGCCGCATCAGCGAGTCCGAGCGGCCCGGGTCGGCCAGCACCCTCAGGGTCGCCACAAGGTCGACGATTTCGGGGGTGTCCAGCAGTCCGCCGAGGCCCACGATTTCGTAGGGTATTCCGCGCAGCTCGAATTCGCGGCGGATGCACTCCATTTGGGCACGGCGGCGGCACAGCACGGCCATCGCCGGCGGCTCGGGTTCCTCCGCCTTACCGGCGTCGAAGTCGGTCCGGCGGAATTTCAGCACGTCCGCGGCGATGGCCGCGGCCTCGTCCTCGTCCGTGCCGAAGCGGCCCATCACCACGCGGCCCTGGACGGCGGCGGGGCTGGGTTGCAGCGGTGGGACCGCCACGGTTTCGGCGCTGTCCCGGGCGCCGGCGGCGCCGGCGTGGTCCGCCGGCTTGCTGAGCGGGGCGGAAATGACGTTCGCGGCCTCGAGGATGTTCCTGCCGTTGCGCCAGGCGGTGGTGAGGTACGACGTCGGCGCCACCGCGAACCTCGGCGGCCCGCTTCCGGCGTCGCTGCCGCCGTCGCCGGCATCCACCCGGACCGGAAACTCGCGGACAAAGTGGAAGAGCTGGCCGGCAGACGCGCCGCGGAAGCCGTAGATGGACTGGTTCGGGTCCCCCACCGCGGTGACGGCGTGGCCATCGCCGAAGAGCCTGGAGAACAGCACGAGCTGCGCGTGCGAGGTGTCCTGGAATTCGTCCAGCAGCACCACCTTGTAGCGCTGGCGTTCGGTCTGCGCCGCCACCGGTATTTCGCTGGCCACCCTGGCCGCGAGCGCCACGAGGTCGCCGAAGTCCAGGGCGCCCCTGGCCCGTTTGGCCTCCGCGTAGCGGCCCACCATGTCCGCGACGCTGGCGCGGGTGCGCAGCAGCGCGCTGAGGTCCCCCGCGGCCTGGCTGGGGTTCTTCTTGGCGGTGGCGAGATACGGCAGGGCCTCGAACTCCGCCACCCGGTCCAGCAGCCAGCCGCGGACCTGCGCGGGGTCCTGCAGGTGTTCGGCGCACTCCCCCGCGAGCTGGATGACGGCCTTGACCAGGGTGGACTTGGCGGAACGGAAATGCTGGTAGTCGCCGTCGAATGCCTCCACCACCTCGCTCGCGAGCTGGAAGGACTGGGCGCCGCCGAGCAGCACGACGTCGCGTTCGACGCCCAGCCGCAGCCCGTAGTCCGAGACGATGCCGCTGGCGTAGGAATGGTACGTGGAGACCTTGGGTTCCAGGGCGTCGGTGCTTAGCAGCCCGGCGGGGAACACCTTGTGCCCCGGGTCGGCCGCGGCAATCCGGGCCAGGGCGGCCAGCTTGGCCCGGATCCGGGTGGCGAGTTCACCGGCGGCCTTGCGGGTGAACGTCACACCCAGCACTTCCTCGGGCCGGACCCAGCCGTTGGCGACGAGCCACACCACACGGTCCGCCATGGTGGCGGTCTTGCCGGATCCTGCCCCGGCGATGACGAGCCGGGGCGCCAGCGGCGATGAGATGATCAGCGATTGTTCGGCGGTGGGGGTGTTCTTCTCCCCCAGCATCGCCGAAAGCTCCTCGGGGCTGAACCGCGGTTCGGGCAGCGCGTCCGGCCCCGCGGTGCTGTCCTGCCCGGCGGCCGTCGTTGCCTCGACACTCATTCGGTGACCTGCTTTCCGCGTGCGCACAGCGGGCAGACTTCGGGAAGCCTGCAGCCGTGGCCGCCGTGCCCGCCTTTTGCGGGGTCGTGGCGGGCTTCGAAGGTGCTGCCGGACATAACGCGGGCGGCCTCGCCCACCAGGTCCAGGGCCCAGTTCGCCTCAGGATCCAGCGGCGGCTGGCTCTGCACGCCGGGGCTCTTGGTGCTGGTGCCCAGCTGGGCCAGCACGGCGCCGCCGGGCAGCGGCGGCGGCCCGTCGTCGGGGCCCGTAAACCCGCCGGCGAGGACCGCGGCCTGGTAGGCGCCAAGCTGCGGGTGGCGTTCCAGCTCCGCCTTGCCGGGCTGGCGCTTGCCGGTCTTGAGGTCCACGATCACCAGGCGGCCGTCGGCGTCGATCTCCAGCCGGTCGACCTGGCCGCGGAGCACGGCAGGACGGGCCGGCCAGGCCTCGTCCCCGCCGGGGGCATCCGGCGCAGCCACGTCGGGCAGCTTCACCTCGAAGTCCTGCTCGACGCCGACCAGGCTCCGCCCCTCGCTCCGCATGACCAGCACGTACTGGGCGAGCTTGCGGACCATCGTCTCGGCCCGCTGGTAGTCGAGTTTGCCTTCCCAGTTGTCCTTCATCCCGAGCGACGGCCAGCGTTTGACCAGCTCGGCCACGTATTCCCCGCCGGAGGCGTCCGGGAGGTCCTGGGCGATGGCGTGGACCAGGGTGCCTAGGCTGCGGGCGAAATCCGTCGCGGCCTCGCCGCCGGCGGCCTGGACAAACCAGTCCAGCGGCGATTTCTGCACGGTTTCGACCTTGGAGGGTGAGACGAAGACCGTGCTGCCGGGCGGCACCACGGGCTCGGTCGAGGACAGCGGCGCGAGCCCCCACCAGCTCTCGGGGTGGGCGCCGGGCACAGCGGGTTCGGCGGCGGCCAGGGCCCCGAGTACGGCGGTGGCCTCGGCCGCCTCGGCGGAGCCGCCGTCGAGCTGGGCATACTGGCGCAGTTCGGCGACCAGGGCGCGCAGGGTCAGCGGCCGCTCCACCGGGGTGAAGCCGCGCCGGTCCTGGTCCGGGTGCAAAGGCGAGACGTAGTCCAGGAAGGATGAGGGCTGTTCGTCCTCCGAGGACACGGCGGTGCAGATGAGCACGTCCCGGGCGCGCGAGACGGCGGTGGAGAAGCTGCGCAGCTCGTCGTAGCGGATCTCGCGGAGCCGGCTCAGCGGGTCCAGCTGGAGGGCGTACTCGACGCCGTGTTCGACGGCGTCGGCGAAGAGGGTGCTGCCCAGGAGTTCGCCGCGGAGCCGGGTGTTGGGCCACACTCCTTCCTGGAGCCCGGGAACAATCACCACCGGCCATTCCCGTCCCGCGGCGCTGGCCGGCGTCATGAGTTCCACCGCGTCCTCGAGCTGCGCCCGTGCCGCCAGGGTGTCCATCGGCAGTTCCTGGCTGAGCAGGTACTCAAGGAACTGCTCCGGGCCGGACCCCGGAAGCTGGTCGACGTACCGTTCGGCCGTGTGGAACAGCGCCATCATGGCATCGAGGTCCCGGTCCGCGCGGGCCCCCGCCGCCCCGCCGGCCAGGGCGGCCTCGGTCCAGCGGCCGGCCAGCCCGGTGGAGTGCCACAACGCCCACAACACGGTTTCGGCGTTGCCGCCGGCCGCCCCGGCAGCCTCCCGCCCGGCCCGGATCATCCGGGCGACCCGGCGGGCGGAGTTGCCCTCGATGCCGAGCGTGGCCAGGGCGCCCGGTTCCAGCAGCGCCTCCACCAGCAGCGCGTCACTGGTGCGGCCGCCGCCGCCCAGCAGCTCTTCCCGCCGCAGGGACTGACGGAGCCGGCGCAGCTCGATCGAGGTGGCGCCGCCGATCCGGGAGGTCAGCAGCGAGACGGCGGATTCGGGGCTGAGTGCGGCGGGATCAAGGGCCACGGCATAGGCGTCCAGTAGCGGCCGCACGGCTACCTCGTCCCGGACCGCGGACTCGGCCACCGGGATCCGGACCGGGATGCCCTGGCCGGCGAGGTGGCGCTGCAGCTGGCTGAGCTGGCCGCCGTTGCGCACGATCACCGCGATGTCGCCCAAATCCCGGCCGTCGTTGAGCTGGGCTTCCAGGATCCGCTGGGCCACATAGCGCAGTTCGTGCACCGGGGACGGCAGCAGGTGGGCCTCGACTACTCCGTCGCCGGCGTCCTGGCCTTCACTCCCTCGCGGCACCGGTTCGAGCCGGCGCGCTGAGGTGCCGCCGGAGCGCAGCGAAATCCGTTCCGCAACGGCCTGCCAGGCCTGTGCGACGGCGGGGGCATGGCGGTGCGCGGTCCACAGCGGCCGTTCCAGCACGGTGCCACCGGCTGGCGCGAGCAACCGGGGCAGTTCGGCCACGAGGTCCGGCCGGGCGCCGCGGAAGCCCTGCACCACGGTGTCCGGGGAAGAGGTGACGATGGCGTCCTTGCCCCCGGCGATGTCCGCGAGCAGTTCGAACACGGCAGGGTTCGCCTCCTGGATGTCGTCCACGAGGATCAGCTGGAGCCGGCCCCGCTCGGCGGCCAGGAATTCCGGGGCGTCCTGGAAGATCTGGCGCGCGGCGGTGATGATCCCGGCCGGGTCGAAGGATTCGGGCATCCGCAGGTCCAGGACGTCACGGTACTCGGCGTAGAGCGCCGCCGCGGCGGTCCAGTCGGGGCGGCCGCAGCGCTGCGCGAGGGCGGCAAGGTCCTCGGCGGTGCGCCCGGATTCGATGATCCGGTCAAAGAGCTGGCGGACCTCCTGCCGGAAGCCGCGGGTCTGCAGGGCGGCACCGAGGTCCTCCGGCCAGGGTAGCTCCAGGCCCGGCTGGGCGTGGCCCTCGAGGAGTTCCTTGATGATGAGGTCCTGTTCGGGGCCGGAGAGCAGTTTCGGCGCGCGCGGCAGCGGCAGGATGCCTTCCGCCTTGGCCCGCCGGATCAGGTCAAAGGCGTACGACGCCCAGGTGCGGGCCGGCGTCGTGCTCAAACTGCGGTCCAGGCGCGCGGTGAAGCGGTCGCGCAGTGCGTCCGCGGCGAGCCGCCCGGGAGCCAGGATCAGCATCCGCTCCGGGTCCAGGCCGTCGCGCTGGGCCCGGCGGACGGCAGCTTCGACCAGGACCGTGGACTTGCCGGTGCCGGGCGCGCCGGGGACCAGGACTGGGCCGGCGCCGTGTTCGACGTCGACGGCGGCGAGCTGGTCCGCGGACAGGACTGGGGCGGCGCTGTGCTGCGTCCGGGGCGGCAGCAGGCGCAGGCCGGCCCGGTGCGGTGCTGTGGTGCCCGGGCGGGCCTGGCTGGGAGCGGTTTGGCTGGGGCTTCTCACACGGACATTTCATCAGTGGGGACTGACAACGTGTGCAGCTCCCGCTCCAGGCGCTCGGCAATGGCGTCGATCTGGTCGAACTCCTCCTCGGTCGGCGCCCAGCGGGCAGCCGCCAGGTCGACGCGCCAGCGGCCCTCTCCGGTGCGCTGGTACTCCACAAAGCTGCCGTGCAGCGGTGTCCCTTCGGCCAGGTAGAGGGCCAGGGCCTCGCGCTCATGGCCGGGCGGAGCGTCCCCGTTGGCCTTGAGGATCCGCCACCAGGGCACGGCGCTGCCGTGGTGGCTCATGACCGAACCGACCTGGCGCGGGCCGCCCGCGCCGAGGAGTTCGGCAACGTCGCCGTAGGCGACGGCGGTACCCGCCGGCACCATCCCCGCGAGCTCCAGCACTGCCTCCACATACTCCGTCCGCATGGACCAAGGTTACCGTTGCCGTCCGCCGCCGGGCGTCGCGGGCCGCGCCGGGCGTTGCCGGATGTTGCCGGGTATTGCCGGTTGTCCCCGGGCTCTGCGGGGCATCGCAAAACTGTCGGCGGCAGCAGGTAGCGTTGAAGCATGAGCACCTGGCACACCCTTCCCCGCGCAGCCTTCGACCTTGAGACGACCGGCCGGAACTCCCGCGCCGCGAGGATCGTCACGGCGTCGGTGACCGTGGTGGACGCCGACGGCTCGGTCATCAGGGAGCACGAATGGCTGGCCGACCCCGGGGTGGAAATCCCCACCGAGGCCAGCGACATCCACGGCGTCACCACCGAGCGGGCCCGCCGCGAGGGCCGGCCTGCCGCCGAGGTGACCCGGGAGCTGGCGGCGGTCCTGCAGGAGCTGTTCGACACCGGCGTGCCGGTGATTGCCTTCAACGCCAGCTACGACTTCACCGTACTGGCCGCCGAATCGGCCCGCTACGGCGTCCCCCAGCTGAGCCGCTTTCCCGTCCTTGACCCGTACATCATGAACAAGCAGGTGGACCGGTACCGCAAGGGCAAGCGCACGCTGACAGCACTTTGCGAGGAGTACGGCGTCGGCCTCGACAACGCTCACACCTCCGCGGCGGATGCGCTGGCGACGCTGCGGGTGCTCGACGCGATGGCCGGCAAATTCCCCAAGCTGCGGATGCCGGCCAGCCACCTCCATCAGCTCCAGGTTGAGTGGGCCTCCGCGCAGGCCGCCGACTTCCAGAGCTACCTGCGCAAGACCAAGCCGGCCGCCGTGATCGAGGGTGACTGGCCGGTGCTGCCGCCCGAGGACGCCAGCCGGGGCGACTTCTAGCCTTCGCCCGCGGGCCGGGCAACCCGCTGGGACGGAGATCACAGGAGCTCCGACCTGGCCCGCCGGCCGGTACTGCCGCGCGGGATTCCGCCGCCGGAACCGCACCCGGCCCCAATCCCGCCCGCCGGACCTCAAGACCGAATTATCTGCACCCTATTTCCCTTTGTGACGAACGTGATGCGTAAGTGGATGCCCTTTGGCGCCGCTGACATAATTTAGTTCAGAAGAGGGCGTGTGTTATGTCGCGCCCAGACCCAACCGCCAAGGGATAAATGATCACAGTTACCGACCTTCGCAAGGTCTACCGGCAGGGCAAGAAGGAAGTGGTGGCGCTCGACGGCGTCACGCTCGCCGTACCGAAGGGCTCGATCCACGGCATCATCGGCCACTCCGGCGCCGGCAAGTCCACGCTGGTGCGCTGTCTGACCCTGCTGGACCGCCCTACCTCCGGGTCCGTCAGCATCGACGGCACCGAGCTGAGTTCCGTGCGGGACTCGGAGATCCGTGCTGCGCGGCGGCGCATCGGCATGGTCTTCCAGCATGCGAACCTGATGGACTCCCGGACCGCGGCCGGCAACGTGGCGCACCCGCTGGAACTCGTCAAGACCCCGAAGGACAAGATCCGGACGCGGGTGGCCGAGCTGCTCAGGCTGGTGGGACTCGAGGGCTTCGAGAACGCGTACCCGTCCCAGCTCTCCGGCGGCCAGCGCCAGCGCGTCGGCATCGCCCGCGCCCTCGCCTCGGACCCCGAGGTGCTGCTCTGCGACGAGCCCACCTCGGCCCTGGACCCCGCCACCACCGAAGAGATCCTGGACCTGATCCGGGACCTGACCCGGCGGCTGCAGCTGACCGTGCTGATCATCACCCACGAGATGAACGTCGTGAAGCGCGTCTGCGATTCCGTCTCGCTGCTGTCCCGGGGCCGCATCATCGAACACGGCGCCCTGCAGGACGTGGCCGGCGAGCTGGACAGCAAGCTGGCCCGCGCCCTGCTGCCGCTGCCGCCCTCGGAGCCGCTGCACGGGGCGCTGCAGCGCGGACCGGTGCTGGAGATCCTCTTCTCCGGCGACAGCGCCAAGGAACCCGTGCTGACCGGCGTCGCACGGCACTTCAACATGGACTTCAACGTCCTCGCCGGCAGTGTTGAGACGCTGGGCGGCCAGCAGTTCGGCCACCTCCGCGTGCAGCTCGACGAAGGCGCCGACGTCGACGCCGTCCTGCGCTACCTGCACGACCGTGGCATCAGCGCCAAGCGTGTGGCCGCCGATGCTGCCCCGGCGGAAGAAGGAGCGAACTAATGAACGACATTTTCGGCAACCCCGTCCTGGCCAAGGCCCTGCCCGACGCGATCGTGGAAACCCTGCAGATGGTCGGCATCTCCGCGTTCTTCACCGTACTCATCGGCCTGCCGCTGGGCGTTTTCCTGCACGTCACGGCCCCGGGCGGACTGCGCCCGATGCCCGTCACCAACCGGATCCTCAGCGATGTGATCGTCAACATCACCCGCTCCATCCCGTTCGCGATCCTGATGGTGGCCCTCATCCCGCTGGCCCGGGCCCTCACCGGAACCAGCCTCGGCCCGATCGCCGCGTCGGTTTCATTGTCCATCGGCACGATCCCCTTCTTCGCCCGGCTGGTGGAATCCTGCCTGCGCGATGTCCACCACGGCAAGATCGACGCCGCCCAGGTGATGGGGTCCACCACCATGCAGGTCATCAGCAAGGTGATGCTGCGAGAATCCCTGCCAGCCCTCGTTGCGGCCGCCACTACCACGGTGGTGACCCTCGTCGGCTACTCCGCGATGGCCGGCCTTGTCGGCGGCGGCGGCCTCGGCAAGCTGGCCTACAACTACGGCTTCCAGCGCTTCGACGTCACGGTCATGATCGTCACCATCGTCCTGATCGTCGTCCTCGTCCAGGTCATCCAACTCGTGGGCGAGCGGATTTTCCGCAGCCTCGACCACCGCTGACCGAATCCACCACCCCCGTCTTGCAGCGGGTAGCCGCCCTCTGCATCTGCGCGGCCCACGGCCCCCGCCGTCGTGCTGTCCGCCTCTTTCGAAAGGAACGCATCGAATGCGTAAGTCACTCACCCTCCTGGCCACCGGCATTGTCACTGCCCTGGCGCTGACGGCTTGCGGTGGTTCGTCCACCCCCAGCGCCCAGGTCACGGCCCTGGACCCGGCCAAGCCCGTTACGCTCAAGGTCGGCGCCAGCCCGGTCCCGCACGCCAAGATCCTCGAATTCATCAACCAGGAGCTCGCCCCCAAGGCCGGCCTCAAGCTGGAAATCAAGGAGATCGAGGATTACCAGACGCCGAACACCGCGCTGAGCGACGGCTCCCTGGACGCCAACTTCTACCAGCACCTGCCGTGGTTCGAAGACCAGGTCAAGACCAAGGGCTACAAGTTCGGTCACGGCGCAGGCGTGCACATCGAGCCCTACGCCGCTTTCTCCGAGAAGGTCAAGAACATCAAGGACATCAAGGACGGAGCCAAGGTCGCTATCACGAACGACCCGTCCAACCAGGTCCGCGCCCTCAAGGTCCTCCAGGTCGCCGGCCTGGTCAAGGACATCAAGGACGACACCTCGGTGCTGACGCTCAGCGACGCGCAGAACCCCAAGAAGCTGAAGTTCTCCGAGAACCAGCCGGAACTGCTGATCAACGACCTGAAGGACCCGTCCGTGGATCTGGCCTTGATCAACGGCAACTTCATCCTCAAGGCCGGGCTGAGCACCAAGAACGCCCTGGCCGTGGAGTCGGTGGACAACAACCCGTACGCCAACTTCCTGGCCTGGCGTGAAGATTCCAAGGACGACATCCGGATCAAGAAGCTCGAGGAGCTGCTGCACTCCCCCGAGGTCAAGGCCTTCATCGCGAAGGAATGGCCCAACGGCGACGTAACCCCGGCCTTCTAGGCCTGGATTAAATAGGCCCTGCATAAAATACTTTCGGCATCCGCCACGGCGGGTGCCGAAAGTATTTAACGGCGACGACGACGGATGCGCCGCCGGGCGGCTAGGCCGTCGCGGCCGCCGCGGCCTTCGCCGCTGCCGGCAGGGCGTCGAAGATCCGGTTCATCGCGGCGTCGTCGTGGGCGGCGGAGAGGAACCAGGCCTCGAACACCGACGGCGGCAGGTACACCCCGGAGTCCAGCATCGAGTGGAAGAACGGCGCGTAGCGGAAGACCTCCTGGGCCTGGGCGTCGTCGTAGTTGTGGACGCCGCGGGCCGCGGTGCCGAAGGCCACGGAGAACAGGTTCCCGGCACGCTGGATGGAGTGGTCCACGCCGGCGGCGTCCAGGGCCGAGGACAGGGCGGCGGAGAGTTCCAGCGAGCGGGCGTCGACGAACGAGTAGACCTCGGCCGTGGCATGGGTCAGGGTCGCGACGCCGGCGGCCATCGCCACCGGGTTCCCGGAGAGGGTCCCGGCCTGGTAGACCGGGCCCACCGGGGCGAGGTAGTCCATGACGTCGGCGCGGCCGCCGAGGGCCGCCGTCGGCATTCCCCCGCCGATCACCTTGCCGAAGGTGAGCAGGTCCGGAGCCCAGGGCTCGGCGGCGTCGGCCGCCCCGCCGGTGAGGCCCCAGTAGCCCGAGTAGCCGGTGCGGAAGCCGGTGAGGACCTCGTCCAGGATCAGCAGGGCCCCGTGCTCGCGCGTGATCCGGGCCAGGCCGGCGTTGAAGCCCTCGCCCGGGGTGACGACGCCCATGTTGGCCGGTGCGGCCTCGGTGATGACTGCGGCGATGCTGTCGCCGTGCTTGGCGAAGGCGGCTTCGACGGCGGCCAGGTCGTTGTAGGGCAGCACGAGGGTCTCGGCGGCCGTGGCGGCGGTGACGCCGGCCGAGCCGGGCAGCGCGAGGGTCGCGAGGCCGGAGCCGGCCGCGGCGAGGAGGCCGTCGAGGTGGCCGTGGTAGCAGCCGGCGAATTTGATCACCAGATTGCGTCCGGTGAAGCCGCGGGCCAGCCGGATGGCGGTCATGGTGGCCTCGGTGCCGGTGGAGACCATCCGGACACGCTCGGCGGCCGGGACGCGTTCCTGGACGATTGCCGCGAGGTTGGCCTCATCCGGGGTCGACGCGCCGAAGGAGAGCCCGCGGTCGACGGCGGCGTGGACGGCCGAGAGGACCGCCGGGTGGGCATGTCCCAGCAGCGCCGGGCCCCACGAGCACACCAGGTCGACGTACTCGGCCCCGTCCGCATCGGTCAGGTACGGGCCCTTGGCCGACACCATAAAGCGCGGTGTGCCGCCCACCGAGCCAAAGGCCCGGACCGGCGAGTTGACGCCGCCGGGCATCAGTCGGCGGGCGCGGTCGAAAAGTTCCTCGTTGCGAGGGTGGCTGGAAGTCATGGTTCCTATTCTTTCAGTGGTTCTCGCGGGTCGTTCTCACAACGGCTGGTCGCGGATGGGCCCCGCGTCTGCCAGCAGGGTGGCCACGCGCGGTGCCACCTCGGTGCCGAACAGCTCGATGGAGCGCATCATGGCGGCATGCGGGAGCGTGCCGTTGCTGTACTTGAGGTCGAAGCGGTCCACGCCCAGGGTCCGCTTGAGCAGGGCGATCTTGGTGGCGACCGTCTCCGGCGAACCGACGTAGAGCGCGCCCTCGGGGGTGCACAGGTAGTCGAATTCGGCGCGGTTGCCCGGGCCCCAGCCGCGTTCGGCGCCGATCTGGTTGCGCTGGGCCAGCCAATGCGGGAAGAACTCCTCCCGCGCTTCCTCGTCGGTGGCGCCGACGTGCCCGGGCGAATGTGTGGCCATCTGCTGCATCGGGTGGCCGTACTTGGCCATGGCCTCACGGTAGAGGTCCGCCAGCGGGCCGAAGGAGCGGGGCTGGCCGCCGATGATGGCAAAGATGATCGGATAGCCGTATTCGGCGCAGCGCAGCACCGACTCGGGCGTGCCGCCGACGCCGATCCAGGCCGGCAGCAGGTGGTGCTCCAGCGGCGGGTAGACGCTGAGTCCGTTGATGGCCGGCCGGGTCCGGCCCTCCCATTTGATGGGTTTCTGCGCGCGGACCTTGTCGAAGAGCTCGAGCTTCTCCTCGAACAGGACCTCGTAGTCGGCCAGGTCGAGTCCGAACAGCGGGAAGGATTCTACGAACGAGCCGCGGCCCAGCATGACCTCGGCCCGGCCGTTGGAGAGGGCGTCGACCGTGGCGAAACGCTGGAAGACCCGGATCGGGTCATCGGAGCTGAGCACGGTCACGGCCGAGCCGAGCCGGATGCGCTTGGTCCGGGCGGCCGCCGCGGCGAGGAACACCTCGGGCGCGGAGACCGCGAAGTCGCGGCGGTGGTGCTCCCCCACGCCAAAGGCGTGCAGTCCGACCTGGTCCGCGAGTTCGGCCTGTTCGAGCAGTTGCCGGAGCACCTGCGCGTGCGGGACGGGGTGCCCGTCCGGGAACACGCCGACGTCGCCGAAGGTGTTCAGTCCGAGCAGGATCGTTTCCGGGCCCACGGGGGCCGTGGGGCTGGCCCCGGACGCCGGGTCGGGCAGTTTCGGGCCGCTCATCAGGACTCCTTCAGCCAGCCGGCGAGTTCGCTCGCCCAGTAGGTGAGGACCATGTTGGCGCCGGCCCGTTTGATGCCGAGCACGGACTCGGTAATGGCGGCCCGGCGGTCGATCCAGCCGTTCGCGGCGGCGGCTTCGATCATCGAGTACTCGCCGGAAATCTGGTAGGCGGCCACCGGTACGGGGCTCATCGCGGCCACGTCGGCGAGGATGTCGAGGTAGCTCATGGCGGGTTTGACCATCACCATGTCTGCGCCCTCCTCGAGGTCCAGTTCCACCTCGAGGATCGCTTCACGGCGGTTGGCGGCGTCCATCTGGTAGGTGCGTCGGTCCCCGGTCAGCTGGGAGTCGACGGCCTCGCGGAACGGGCCGTAGAACGCTGACGCGTACTTGGCGGCGTAGGCCACGACGGCGGTATTGGCGTGTCCCGCCTGCTCCAGCGCCCGGCGGATCACGGCGACCTGCCCGTCCATCATGCCGGAGGGGCCGAGCACATGTGCGCCGGCCTCGGCCTGGGCCACGGCCATCTGTCCGTAGATCTCGAGGGTCGCGTCGTTGTCCACGCAGCCGTGGGCGTCCAGGACGCCGCAGTGGCCGTGGTCGGTGAACTCGTCGAGGCAGACGTCGCTCATGATGACCAGCTCGTCGCCGACCTCCGCTTTCACGTCCCGGATGGCCTTGTTCAGCACGCCGTCGGGATCCAATGACGCGGTGCCGCGTGCGTCCCGTTCGGCGGGAACACCGAACAGCATGATGCCGCCCACGCCCAGCTGGACGGCCTCAGCGGCGGCGCGTTTGAGCGAGTCGGTGGTGTGTTGCTGCACGCCGGGCATCGAGGCGATCGGGTTCGGCTCCGAGAGTCCTTCGCGGATGAACGCGGGGAGGATGAGTTCTGCGGCGGAGAGGCGGTGTTCGGCCGTCAACCGGCGCATCGCGGGCGTGGTGCGGAGCCGGCGGGGGCGGTGGGTCGGGAAGCTCATGTCTGGTCCTTCACGGTCTGCGGGTGGACGGGGTGTGGGGTCGGTTGTCCTGGGTCCAGGGCTGCGATGACGGCGGCGACGAGGCCGGAGACGGTGGGTTCTTCGGCGACGGCGTCGACCGGGAGTCCGAGGGACCGGGCTTCGGCCGCCGTAGACCGTCCGATCGCGACGAGGCGGCACTCCCCCAGCGGCGAAAGTTCGGAGTGGACGCGGCGGACGGCGCTCGGTGAGGCGGCGACAACGGCGTGCAGGGTGCCGGCGTCGAGACCGGCTTTCGCCTCGGCCGGGGTGAGGACGGGAGCGTCGTGCTCCTGCTGCCGGGGCCCGGCGGGCCGGGACAGGCCGCGGCGCGGGTCCGCCGGGTAGTCGACGGTCCGGTATGCGGTAACGGCCTGGACCGAGGCGCCGCGCGCCTCTAGTCCCCGGCGGAGCCGCGGGTCGGCGATATCGGCTTGGGGCAGCAGCACGCTGGCCCGGCTCCGCGGCCAGATGTCCAGCAGCCCCGCCGCGGACTTCTGCCCGGCCGGGGCGAGGTCCACGGCGATGTCGAGTGCTTCGAGGACGCGGCGGGTGGCGGGTCCGACGGCGGCGACCTGCAGGCTGCCGGGCAGCCAGGCGCTGAGCGCGGCACCGCGTTCGGCCGCCTTAGCCTCAAGGACCTGGACCGTGGTGACGCTGCTGACCACGAGCCAGGAGTAGGCGCCTGCCCCGAGCGCGTCGAAGGCGACGTCGAGGGAGTGCTGGTCGGAGGCGTGCTCAAAGTCGATGAGGGGCAGCAACAGCGGCTCGGCGCCGGTCCCGCGCAGGGCGGACACCAGCTCGCCGGCCCGGTCCGGGCTTCGCGTGACCAGGACCCGGGCACCTTCGAGCACCCTGGGCCCGGCGTTCCCGTCCGGCCGGATGTTGGCGCTGCGGCGTCCCATCAGAGAAGAATCCGTTCGGCTCAGGAAGCGGCCAGGTCGGCGATGTCGGCGGCGCCGGCGGCCAGCAGCGCCTCGGCCAGTTCGATTCCCAGCAGGGTGGCGCCGACTTCCGTGAGCCTGTCGGTGGCCTTCTTGTCGCGGACCGTCGCTGTGCCGTCCACGGCGCAGACCACGGCTTCGAGGTGCAGCATGCTGCCCTTGCGGTGCGCGTAGGCGCCCACCGGCGCGGCGCAGCCGGCTTCCAGCCGGGCCAGGAGCGCCCGTTCGGCCGTGACAGCCAGCCGGGTGTCCGGATCGTCCAGGGCCGCGAGGGCCTGGGCGAGGACGCCCTGGGACCCTTCGGTGGACCCGGCCTTGCGGGGAGCATCAGCGGTGCGGCACTCGATCGCGAGGGAACCTTGCCCGGCGGCGGGAAGCATCACCTCGGTTTCGAGGTACTCGCTGACGGCGTCGAGCCGTCCGATGCGGTGCAGCCCGGCGGCCGCGAGCACAACGGCGTCGAGGTCGCAGGACTTGCCCTCGACGACGGCGTCGGTGCTGTTGCCCGGCAGGCCGGGCACCCGGCCCAGCCGGGTGTCGACGTTGCCGCGGATGTCACGGATGTCCAGGTCGGGGCGGGCGGCCCGCAGCTGCGCGGCCCGCCGCGGGGATCCCGTTCCCACGGTGGCGCCGGCTGGCAGCTCGGCGAGCCGGAGCCCGTCGCGGGCGCAGAGCACGTCCCGGACGTCGACGCGCTTCGGCGTCGCCGCGAGCGTCAGGCCCAACGCGGCACCGGTGGGCAGGTCCTTGAGCGAATGAACGGCGACGTCGCAGGCGTCCTGCAGCAGCGCGTCACGCAGCGCGGCCACGAACACGCCGGTGCCGCCCATCTGTGACAGCGAGCCGGTCAGGACATCGCCGTCGGTCCGGATGTGCACGAGTTCGACCGGGAATCCCCCGACGGCGGCCAGCTGGTCAGCGGTCTGCTGGGTCTGGGTGAGGGCGAGTTTGCTGGCCCGGGTGCCGATCCGAACGGTCACGGCGCAGCCTGGCCAGCCGGAGCGGAGGAGCCGGCCGGGGTCGCCGGTTCGGCGGCTGCCGGGTAGGGGCTGTGCCCGGTCCCGACGGTGGTGTCCGCGCCCGCGATGGTGGGCTTCTCGCCGCGGAAGTTGGCACAGCAGCCGGGCCGGCAGACGTCGTACCAGGGGCCGAGTTTGGTCAGGTGCGGGCGGTCGACGATGTTGTTGGCGGCGGTCCGCTCGCAGATCAGGTCCACGATGCCGGCGACAAACTTGCGGTGCGTCCCGGGCGTGGGGACGCGGGTGGCCGCGACGCCCAGCGTGCCGCAGGTTTCCAGCGCCTCGGTGTCGAGGTCCCACACGACTTCCATGTGGTCGCTGACAAAGCCCAGGGGCACAATCACGACGCCCTTGACGCCCTGGCCGGCGAGCTCCTCGATGGCATCGTTGATGTCGGGTTCCAGCCACGGCACGTGCGGGGCACCGGAGCGGGACTGGTACACGAGTGACCAGGGCGCGGTGTCGCCGGATTCGGCTTCGACCCGGCGGATGACCTCGCTGCCGGTGGCCAGGTGCTGGGCCACGTAGGCGGAGTCCTCCTCGAACTGGCGCGGCTCGGCGTCGGAGCGGCCGGCGGCCTCGGCGTCGCGGGTGGGAATGGAGTGGGTCGCGAACAGGATGTGGACCGGGGCGTCCGGGGTTCCGGCGGCAGCCAGCTGGGCGCGGACGTCGGCGAGGCCGGCGGCGGTGCCCTCGACGAACGGCTCCACGAAGCCCGGGTGGTCGAAGTACTGGCGCACCTTGTCCACTTCGAGTTTGCCGTCCAGCCCGGTTTCGGTCAGCGCCATGCCGATGTCCTCGCGGTACTGCCGGCAGCTGGAGTAGCAGGAGTAGGCACTGGTGGTGATCATCAGGACCTTGCGGTGCCCGGCGTCGTAGATTTCCTGCAGGGTCTGCGGGATGTATGGGTCCCAGTTGCGGTTGCCCCAGAAGACCGGCAGGCCGATGCCGCGGGCGGCGAGTTCGGTCTCCATGGCGGCCTTGAGTTCGCGGTTCTGGGCGTTGATCGGGCTGATGCCGCCGTTGGCGCGGTAGTGGTGCGAGACTTCTTCGAGCCGTTCGTCGGGGATGCCGCGGCCGCGGGTGACGTTGCGCAGGAACGGGATGACGTCTTCCTGGCCTTCCGGGCCGCCGAAGGAGGCGAGCAGCACGGCGTCGTAGTCCTTGGCGGCCATCCGGCCGGCCTCGGTGACGGGGTTCACGGCGGTGATCGGGTTCTCCTGGGGGTCCTGCGCTTCGAGCGGGCTCATGCGAGGACCTCGGCAATTTCGACGGGGCTGACACGGCGGCCGGTGTAGAAGGGGACCTCTTCCCGGACGTGGTGGCGGGCCTCGGTGGCGCGCAGGTGGCGCATCAGGTCAACGAGGTCAACAAGCTCCGGGGCTTCGAGGCCCAGGATCCATTCCCAATCGCCGAGGGCGAAGGAAGACACGGTGTTGGAGATGACCTGCGGGAAGTCGCGGCCCAGCAGGCCGTGGTCGCGGAGCATCGCGCCGCGCTCGGCGTCCGGCAGCAGGTACCACTCGTAGGAGCGGACAAACGGGTAGACACACAGCCACTCCGCCGGTTCCACGCCGCGCGAGAAGGCCGGGGTGTGGTTCTTGGCGAATTCTGCTTCGCGGTGCACGCCCATGGCGGACCACGCGATCTCGGTGCCGGTGAAGAGCTTGCTGCGGCGGATGTCGCGCACCGCCCGCTGCAGCGCCTCGGCCTTGGGGCCGTGCAGCCAGATCATGATGTCAGCGTCCGCCCGCATCGCGGAGACGTCGTAGCTGCCGCGGTGGACAACGCCGTCCCCGGCCAGCCGCCCAAGGAGGGCTTCGAAGTCCTCGGCGGCGTCGCCGCTGCGCAGGACGTCGGCGGAGCGCTTGAAGACCGTCCAGAGCGTGAAGAACTGCTCGGTGGATTCCTCGGCTGCTGCTCCGGTTTTAGTGACAGATTCGGCAGAAGTGTGGCTCATGGATACCAGTCTGCCCCCTCCCCCGAGGTAAGTCGAAATAGATCACTTCTACAAGGCGTAGAAGTGCTCAATTTCACAAGGCGGGGCGGGGACGGGGCGGCCGCAGGCTCAGATCCGGCGCATCCGCAAGGCCACGGCGCCGGCGCCGAGGGACACGGCGACCAGGCAGATCCCCCATCCCACCAGGGCTGAGGGCCCGGAGGGCTCGACGGCGGAAGCGGCCTGCATCCTGTCGCCGGAGGTCGCGGTCGGGGCCGGCGAGGCAGCCTTGGCGGCGGACATCGTCGTGGCGGACTGGGGCGTGCCGCTCGGCGTGGCCGACGGCGTGCCCGCCGTCGCGTCAGGGGCGGCCTCGGCGGCGGGGGTCTCAGCGGCGGGCGCCTGGACCGGCGCCGGCGCCTGCTGGCTGCCGGACGCCTGGCCGGAAACCGGCTGCGGTGCCGCCGGGACCGGCTGCGGGGCCAAGGTCCCGGGTGCCACGGGCGAGGCTGAAGCCCGCTGCTCCGGTGTCTCCGACGGGGCCGGCGCGGTGGACGTCGACGGAGGCGTGCTGCCGGTGGGGGCGGCGCTGCCGGATGTCGGCGTCGGGGACGGGGACGGGGACGGAGACGTGGACCCCAGCAGGCCGCCGATCACGCCGTCGATGCCTACGGAAATTGAGGCTGTCGGCGCGTCCGGGCTGGGCGTCGGCGTCGCAGCCTGGGTGGCAGGAACCCCTGCGGTGAGAGCCAGTACCGCTCCGAGCGCCGCCACTGCCGTGCCGCGTCGAAGTCCCCCATGGTGACCGGCCGGCGTTTCTGGAACTTCGGACCTGTGCATAACCATGGTCATCGAGCCTAGCCGCTGAACGCCGGCGGGGAAAATTTGCCGAACGGGCCCCGTTCCGGCTACCGGGCACCTCGCGGGGCCGGAGTCCGGCCCGCCGGCGCCCCAGTTAAGGGAGCAGGGCAGCCACGTGCCTGGGGGTGTCGGCAACAATGGCGGCGAGCCCGTTTCCGGCCAGCCAGCCGCCGACGACGGCTAGGCCGCCCTCCGCCGCGCAAAGCTGCCGGACCTGGTCGACGCGGCGCTTGTGGCCGAGCGCGGCGAAGGGCAGCGCGCCGGACCAGCGCACCACGTCCCAGCCCGCGACGTCGGCCGCGGACAGCGGGACGGCGAGCAGCGTGGAGGCATCCTGGAGTGCGGCGGCGAACAGTTCCTCGTCGCTCCGCGGTTCGGGGTGGGCCGCGCCGCCGTTAGGGGCGGTGTCGCCCCGCCCGTAGGAGAGGCGCAGGACATGCCGCCCGGGTGCCGTGCGTTCGGCCAGCCAGGCCCATTTGGCGGTGGCGTGGGTCAGCGCCTTGGCCCGGATGCCGGCGCTTTGCGGGGCCACGAGGACGCCGGTGCCGCGCGGCGCCGCGTCCAGGTCCGGTCGGTCCAGCACGAGGGTCACCAGCCTCACATCGGGGCCGGCCTCGGGGCGGAGGGCGGCCAGGGCGGGCAACGTGCCGGAGAGGAGCTGGACGGCGGCCGGGCCCTCCACCGCCACCACCAGCCGTTCGGCGTCGAAAGAGTCGCCTCCGGCGGTGACGCGCCAGCCGCCCGGGACGCGCTGCACCGCTTCGGCTCGGGTCCCGCTGAGCAGGGTGGCGTCCAGCCGGCGCAGCTCCGCGAGGAGGGCCGTGATCAGGGTGTGCATGCCGCCGCGAAGGCCGGCGACGGCGGAGCCCGCCTTCTGCAGCCCGGGCTGCAGGGCGTCCGGGCGGGCGGGCGACGCACGGCGCTGCGCGGCCACGGCTGCGGCCAGCGAGCCGTGGCTGCGGATGCCGGCGCGCAGGCCGGGCGCCACCATATCGACGTCGAGTAAGGCCGGGTCGGCCGAGTGCACGCCGCCGACCACGGGCGAGACGAGCCGGTCCAGCACGCGCCTGCCCATCCGGACCCGGACCAGGGCGGCCACGCTGGTGGCCTCGGCCGTGGTGCCGACTGATGCCGGAAGCAGCGCGTCCACGGAGGCGCGGAGGGAGCCAACCAGGCCCAGGGAGCGCCGGACTTCCGGGTCCCAGGGGTTGGCCGGGATGCCGAGCACCCCGGTCTTTGGCAGTTCCCGGGGGCCTTCGGGCAGCTGGACCCAGGCGCCGCCGGGGTTGGGCAGGACGATCTGCGCGCCGAGGCCCAGTTCTTCGGCCAGCCGGGCCACCGCCGCGGAGCGGGTGGCGAAGGATTCGGCTCCGCTGTCCAGGGTCAGGCCTGCCACCACGTGGCTGCCCACGCAGCCGCCCCAGTCCCCGGAGGCTTCCAGCACCGTGGTCCGGACGCCTGCCCGGGCCAGTTGCCGGGCGGCCAGCAGGCCGGAGATGCCGCCGCCCACCACCACGGCGGTCGGCGCGGCGGCGGTGGAAGCAGTGGAATCGGCGGCGGCGTCAGTACCGGTGGCCATCGCGGGGCTTACTCCGGGGCGATCGAGTGGATCAGTTCGACCACGCGGGTCAGGACGGCCGCGTCAGTTTCGGGTGGCACACCGTGGCCCAGGTTCAGGACGTGCCCGGGGGCCGCGGAGCCGGCCTTAATGACGTCCCGGACGTGGGCTTCGAGGATTTCCCACGGTGCGGAGAGCAGCGCCGGGTCGATGTTGCCCTGAAGCGGAACGGTCCCGCCGAGCCGGCGGTTGGCCTCGTCCAGCGGCAGCCGGTAGTCGACGCCGACGACGTCCACGCCGACGTCGCGCATTGCCACGAGCAATTCGGAGGTGCCGGTACCGAAGTGGATCAGCGGTGCCCCGAGGTGCCGGACGTGGTCCAGGGCGCGGGCCGACGCCGGGGCCACGAAGCGTTCGTAGTCGGCCAGCCCCAGCGAACCCGCCCAGGAATCGAAGAGCTGCGCGGCGGAGGCACCGGCTTCCAGCTGCGCGCGGAGGAACATGCCGGACGCGTCCGCTGCCCAGTTCGCCAGCGCCGTCCAGGTCTCCGGATCCGCGTGCATCATGGTGCGCGGGCCGAGGTGGTCGCGGGAGGGCTTGCCTTCCACCATGTAGGCCGCGAGCGTGAACGGTGCACCGGCGAAACCGATCAGCGGCGTGCTGCCCAGTTCAGCCACGGTCAGCCGGACGGCTTCGCGGATCGGTTCCAGGGCTTCCCAGGTCAGCTGCGGGAGGGCGGCGACGTCGGCCGCGGTGCGCACCGGCTTGTCCAGCACGGGTCCCACGCCGGGGACAATGTCAACGCCGACGCCGGCCAGCTTGAGCGGGATGACGATATCGGAGAAGAAGATCGCGGCGTCGACGTCGTGCCTGCGCACGGGCTGGAGGGTGATCTCGGAGGCCAGTTCGGGGCGCAGGCAGGAGTCCAGCATGGCAACGCCTTCGCGCACCTTGAGGTATTCCGGCAGCGAGCGGCCGGCCTGGCGCATGAACCAGACGGGGCGCCGTGAGGGCTTACCGCCGCGGTAGGCGGTGATCAGCGGTGAGTTGGCAGTGCGGCCGTCCATCAAGGGGTGGCCGGCGTCGAGGCGGTTGCGTGCCGAGCCGTCGGGTGCCGTGCCGTCGGTTGCAGTGCCGTTCATTGCCGTGCCGTTCGATGCCGCAGCGCTAGGAGTCATGCCTTTGATTGTGCCGAAAATCGGCCTCAAAAGATAACGACAACCTGTCAGCCGCGGCGCTGCCAGCCCCGTCGTGGCGCGAATCACACCCCGGGGTGGGCAGTCCCACGCCCGGTAGTTGTTCTACAAGGACGCGAAAAAGCTATGATTGTCCTGCTGTGGTTCTTTTCTCATTGGTGGCTACACACGCCGACATCGACCTCGAGACCGTTGCTCAACTGAGCACCGGCGCTTCGGGGCTTGCCACATCCGCCCTCGCCGGATCGCCGGCCGTGGCGGGTGCCGTCGTCCTTGCCACCTGCAACCGCTTCGAGATTTACGGCGAAGCCCCGCACCCGGACGATGTCGAAGCGGCCCGCGCCGCGCTCGTTTCCCAGATCAGCGGCGCCAGCGGCCTCAACGAGCAACTCGTCTCCCGCGCTTTTAATACCCGCACCGGCCCCGACGTCAGCCGCCACCTGTTCGCGGTCAGTTCCGGACTGGATTCCGCCGTCGTCGGGGAACGCGAAATCGCCGGCCAGGTCCGGCGCGCCCTGATCACGGCGCAGCACGAAGGCACCGCCAGCTCCGGTCTCGTGCGGCTGTTCCAGGCCGCTTCCAAGACCGCCAAGGACGTCGGCGCGCAGACGGCGCTCGGCTCGCGCGGGCTTTCCATCGTCTCCGTCGCCCTGGACCTCGCGACCGACCTGTCCGAGAATCCGGACTGGTCCAGCAAGAAGGCCGTTGTCTTCGGTACCGGCGCCTACGCCGGCGCCACCATGTCGCTGCTGCGCGAACGCGGCTGCACCGACGTCTCGGTGTTCTCCTCCTCTGGCCGCGCCGCCGGTTTCGTCGCCACCCGCGGCGGCACCGCCCTGGACAGCGCTTCGCTGCCGGGCGCCGTCGCGGCCGCCGATGTGATGATTGGCTGCAGTGGCTCCGACAACCGCGTCGAAGCCGCCGAACTGGCCAGGATCCGCTCCTCGTCGCCGCAGCCGTTGATCGCGATCGATCTGGCCCTGACCCACGATTTCGACCCCGCCGTCGCCGAGCTCGACGGCGTTGAGCTGCTCACGCTGGAGTCGGTCCGGCTGGCTGCCCCGCAGGAGCAGGCGGAGTCCCTGAACCAGGCCAGCGGCATCGTCGACGGCGCCGCCACTGCCTTCGAGCAGGAACGCGAGGCGCGCTCGGTCGATTCGGCGATCGTGGCCCTGCGTCGGCACACCATGGACGTGCTCGACGCCGAGATGGAAAAGGTTCGCGCCCGCCACGGCTGCACCGCCGCGGCGGAGGAAGTCGAATTCGCGCTGCGCCGGATGGTCAAGCAGCTGCTGCACATACCCACCGTCCGCGCCCGCGAACTCGCCGCGAACGGCCAGCAGGACAACTACGTGGCCGGCCTTGAAGCCGTCTACGGCATCACGGTCGAACAGCCGGCGGCCCGCAGCTCGGCCGCCGAGTGCCCGGTCGACCACAGCGCGACCACCCCCGTCGAGGGCGGACGGG
This sequence comes from Arthrobacter sp. KBS0702, assembly GCF_005937985.2. Taxonomy (NCBI): domain Bacteria; kingdom Bacillati; phylum Actinomycetota; class Actinomycetes; order Micrococcales; family Micrococcaceae; genus Arthrobacter; species Arthrobacter sp. KBS0702. Next base: position 2,565,022 of record NZ_CP042172.1, read on the forward strand.
AAACAGCCTAGGCCTCGACGGCCCAGTCTTACTCCGCGGCGAAGGCGTTGATGCCCGTCAACTCGGCGGACAGTTGCCAGAGGCGCGCGGCGTCCGTCCGGTCCACGGCGTGGGCATCCACTCCCCTGATCCGCGCCTCCGGCGTCCCCGGCACGGTGGGCTCAGCAATGTCGCAGTCCTCGCAATAGACCCCTCCCTTGCCCGCCAGCAGCGGCGAGGTCGCCGCCCAGACCGACGTCGCGGCGCCCTGGGCCGGCGTCTTGAACCGCTCGTTGAGTTTGCCGTCCGCGTCCATCCAGCCCGAGGCGATCATTTCCTCCCGGGGCAGGTGGCGCTGCAGTTCAGTCATGATGCCGCCCGGGTGTACGGCAAAGGCCCGGACACCCGAATCCTTCCCGAGCGCGTCCAACTGCACGGCGAACAGCGCGTTCGCCGTCTTCGCCTGCCCGTACGCCTTCCATTTGTCATAGCCAGAGTCGAAATTGATGTCGTCGAAACGGATCGGCGACAGCTTGTGGCCGGTGGAAGACAGAGCCACCACGCGGGCGCCCTCCCCCGCCGCCAGCGCGGGCCACAGCAGGTTGGTCAGCGCGAAGTGGCCCAGGTGGTTGGTGGCAAATTGGGATTCCCAGCCCGGGCCGACGCGGCGTTCCGGGCTGGCCATGATGGCGGCGTTGTTGATCAGGATGTCCAGGCTGCCGGCCTCGCCAAGGAACTCCGAGGCGAGGAAACCGGCCGCGAACTCCCGGACGCCGGACAGCTCGGCGAGGTCCAGCCCGGCGACGCTGACGCCGTCGAGTCCGGCCGCGTCCAGGACCTGGCGCGCGTGCTCCGGCCGCCGCGCCGGGACCATCACCCGGGCTCCGGCCGAGGCCAGGGCCCGCACCGTCTCCAGGCCCAGCCCGGAGTAGCCGCCGGTCACAACGGCGGTCTTCCCGGCCAGGTCCAGCCCCGCGACCACCTCCGCCGCCGTCGAACGCGGGCCAAAACCCGAGCCGATCTTGTGCTGCGGGGTCAGGCCGGTGTCTTTGCTCATCGCAGTGCCTCTCAGTAGACCGGTTTGCCGGGTTCGACGTCGCGGACCCAGGCGAGGATGCCACCTTCGAGGTGGCTGACCCGTTCGTAGCCGGCCGCACGGGCAGCGGCCAGGACGGCGGCGGAACGGGTGCCGCCCTTGCAGTGGAAGACGATGTCGGTATCCTGCGGCAGCTCGGCCCACGCATCGCCGGCCAGAATCCGGCCCTGCGGGATGAGTCGGGCGCCTTCGATGTTGACGATCTCGAATTCGCCGCTCTCGCGGACGTCCACGAGCTGGAAGTCCTTCAATCCGGCCTTCCGCGACGCCAGCATGGTGGCGAGCTGGGTGGCGGTGACGGTATGTTCGGTGCCGGCGTCGGCGGCGGGTGTGATCCCGCAGAAGGCCTCGTAGTCGGTGAGTTCGGTGATGCGGGGCGCCTCGGGGTCCCGGGAGACCTTGATCTCGCGCCAGGTGCCTCCGAGGGCGTCGAACAGCGCCACGCGCCCCAGCAGGGAACGCCCGACGCCGGTGATGAGCTTGACCGCCTCGGTCACCATGAGGGACCCGACTGCCGCGCACAGCATGCCGAACACGCCGCCCTCCCCGCACGAGGGGACCGACCCCGCGGGGGGCGCCTCCGGATACAGGTCCCGGTACGTCGGGCCGTGCTGTTCCCAGAAGACGCTGACCTGCCCGTCGAACCGGAAGATTGAGCCCCATACATAGGGCTTGCCTAGGATCGCGGCCGCATCGTTGACGAGGTAACGGGTGGCGAAGTTGTCGGCGCCGTCGATGATCAGGTCGTAGCCTGCGAAGAGGTCCAGGGCGTTAGCGGCGTCAAGGCGGACGTTGTGCAGCCGGACCTCCACCAGGGGATTCAGCGCGGCGATGGCGTCGCGTGCGGACTCGGTCTTGGGCCGGCCGACGTCGGCCACGCCGTGGATCACCTGGCGCTGGAGGTTGCTCAGGTCCACGTCGTCGTCGTCGATGATGCCGAGCGTCCCCACCCCGGCGGCGGCCAGGTAGAGCAGGGCGGGCGAGCCGAGGCCGCCGGCGCCGATCACCAGGACCTTGGCGTTCTTCAGGCGGCGCTGCCCGAGTGCCCCGATCTCGGGAATGATCAGGTGGCGGGAGTAGCGCTCCACCTCGTCGGGGGTGAGTCCGTCCGCCGGTTCAACCAGCGGTCCGGGCGCCGGTGCCGGTGATGCGGTGGTGCCGTGTGCGGTCAACTTGGAAGCCATACTTCAATCTATGCCCGAAGTTGCCGCCAGGTCATATTACCCCCGCGTAAAGTGGAGCTAACAGCGAGGGAAAGTAGGCCAACAGTGGTTCACCAGACACCGGTTGAGCGGGGACATACCGGAAAGTCAACGGCCGGCCAGACGCGCGGCGGGACTCAGCGGTCGGCGCGGCTCCCGCGCGACGAACGGCGCGCGCAGTTGCTCGCTGCCGCGCAGGAGGTCTTCGTGGCCAACGGCTACCACGGTGCGGCCATGGATGAAATCGCCGAGACGGCGCATGTGAGCAAGCCGGTGCTGTACCAGCACTTTCCGTCGAAGCGGGACCTTTACCTGGCGCTGCTGGACAGGCACCTCTCGGCACTGACCGAGCTCATGCTGGGTGCCCTGAATTCGACCACGGACAACGACGAGCGCGTCCAGGCCGTCATGCGGGCTTACTACCACTTCATCGCCAGCGACGACCAGGCCCACCGGCTAGTCTTTGAATCGGATCTGGTCAACGACGTCGATGTGAGCGCCCGGCTGGAAACCTTCAACAAGACGTTCGCCGATGCGATCGCGAAAGTTATCGCCGAGGACACCAAGCTGCCGCTGCTGGAAGCCCAGCTGCTGGGCCGCGGGCTGGCCGGAATGGCGCAGGTCAGCGCCCGGTACTGGCTGGAAACCGACGGCAACCTGGACCTCGATGTGGCCAGCGACCTGATCTACCGTTTAGCTTGGCGCGGAATCTCCCGCTTCCCCAAAGAGTCCTAGACTACAAATAGAGAACACACGTGTGAACACTTTGATTGGCTGGGAGGCCTTGCTGTGGAAGTAAAGATCGGCATTCAGAACATCGGCCGCGAAATTGCCCTGGAATCGAACCAGGACGCCGACGCGGTGGCGAAGCTTGTGGGCGAGGCCATTTCCAAGGGCACCGAACTCCGCCTGACCGATGAGAAGGGCCGCCAGGTCATCATCCCGGCCAACGTCCTGGGCTATGTCGAAATCGGCGCCGAGGAAGTCCGCCGGGTCGGTTTCGGCGCGCTGTAGGCGCGGCCAACCGGATCCGCCCCGTCCAATCCGCAGTTCCCAAAGGAGTCTGAATGCTGTCCCTGATTGTGGTCGCCATGGTGGCCGTGGCCGCGGGGTTCGTGGTCTGGGCCAATGACAAGCGGCACGCCAAGTACGGCATCAGCGTGCCCGCGGGAATTGCCGTCGGTGTAGCGATGCTGAGCTGGATCATTTTTGTGGCGGCCGGCTTCGGCTACCTGCCGGGCCTGACCTGGATCCCGTGGGTCCTGCCGCTGCTGCTGGGCACGGCCGCGGCAGTCGGCGCCGTGATCTACCTCGGCCGGTCCCGGACCCGGCTGGACACCGAGCGGATGTCTGCGATCCTGCGGCTCTAACGGGAACGCAAAAGTCCTCAACGGTGTGGCCGCTCCCCCTAGGGTGGGCGGCCACACTGCTTTAAGCGGTCTCCGCTTTAAGCGGTTTCCGCCGGTGCGGTGGACTCCTGGATGACCCAGCGGTTCCCGTCCGGGTCGCTGAAGTAGGCGAAGGCAATCCCGCCCATGTCCTGGACCGCACTGATCTCGGCTCCGCGTCGCAGCAGTTCCGCGCGCGTGGCCGCCATGTCAGGGACCACCAACTGCAGCCCCTCAAGGCTCCCGGGGACCATCGTGGTCATGCCCGTACCCACAACTATCGAGGTGGCGGAACCGGGCGGCGTGAGTTGCACGACCCGCATTCCCGGAATGTATTCCACGTCGTGATCCAGCGCGAAGCCCAGCTTCTCCGTATAGAACAATTTCGCCGCATCGACGTCGGCGACCGGTACTTGTACGACTTCCAGGCGCATTTCCATGCTGGTCACAGTACTCCGGGTTCCTCTCGGCGGGTCTCCGCCAAACGTTTGCTGAGGTAGCGTCGCTCGGCCTCAGACGGTGCCAGTTCCCGGGCCCGCCGGTATTCGCGGCCGGCCTCCGGCATCCGGCCCAGGCGCCGCAGAAGGTCCGCTTTCGCCGCAGGCAGGAGGTAATACCCTTCCAGCGACCGGGTCCGTTCCAGCTCGTCGATGAGGGCCAGCCCCGCGTCCGGCCCCCGGGACATGGCGACGGCCACGGCGCGGTTGAGTTCCACCACCGGTGACGGCGCCAGCCGGGCGAGGCGGTCGTAGAGCAGGGCCAGCCTGGAAAAATCGGTGCTGCCGAACTCGCGGGCGGTCATGTGGCACCCGGCGATGGCGGCCTGGATCCGGTAACTGCCCGGCCGGGACCCGCATACGATGCCTATCCGGTCCGCAGCCGTCAGCAGCGCCACCGCCTCCGCGGTAGCCTCCCGGTCCCAGAGCTCGCGGTCCTGGTCCTCCAGCGTGACCAGATCCCCCGCAGCGTCGGTCCGGGCATGTCGGCGGCCATGGTGGAACAGCATCAGCGCCAGCAGACCCATGGCCTCCGGCTGATGCGGGGACCCGTCAAGCAAGGCGATCAGCAGCCGGTTGAGTCGGATCGCTTCCCGGGCAAGCGGCTCCCGCACCAGGGAGTCGCCGCCGCCGGCCGAATATCCTTCGTTGAACATCAGGTAGAGGACGGCAAGGATCCCGGCCGTACGTTCCGAGACCAGCTCCGGCGGCGGGACGCGGTAAGGGATCCCGGCATCGCGTATTTTGGCTCGGGCGCGGACCAGCCGTTTGGACATGGTCGCCTCCGAGACGAGGAACGCGCGCGCGATCTCGGCGGTCGTCAGGCCGGCCACGGTGCGCAAGGTCAGGGCCACCCGCGCCTCGAGCGGAAGGGCTGGATGGCAGCAGGTGTAGATCAGGCGCAGCCGGTCGTCACCCTCGGCCGGATCGCCGGCTTCGTCGTCCGCCAGCCCCTCGAGCCGGGCCAGAATCGAGAGTTCCCGCACCGCCTTCTGCTCGCTGGCCGCACTCCGCAGGCAGTCAATGGCCCTGTTTTTGGCAACGGTGGTGAGCCAGGCGGCGGGGTTTCCGGGGATCCCCCGTTCGAGCCAGTCGACGAGGGCGCGCGCGAAAGCGTCCTGGACACAGTCTTCGGCCAGGCTCCAGTCTCCAGTGATGCGGATCAGGGTGGCGGTGATCCGTGCTGCCTCCAGTGCGGACACCGCCTCAATGGCGGCCTGCACCTCCGCTGCCTCCACGGTCATCCGCTCCCCCTGCTCTGACGTTCCCGGCTGTCGACGGATCGCTACAACCCGAGCGGCCACACGGGTCTGATCTCGATCTTGCCGAATTTTGCCATCGGATGCTTGGACGCTACCTCAATCGCCTCGTCGAGGTCGTCGCAGGCGATGATGTCATAGCCCGCAATCCATTCCTTCGTCTCGGCAAACGGGCCGTCGGCGACCACCACCTCGCCCGCGCGCACCGTGACGGTGGTCGCGTCCTCGACAGGACGCAGCCTGTCGCCGTGGCGGGTGATGCCCCTGGCGTCCATCTCCGCACCCCACTCCACGATGTTGTCCTCCGCAGGCACATATTCCGGTGCCGTGGGATCGGTGCAGATGAAAAGCATGTAGTCCACAGTGACTCCTTCTGGTAGGTCGGTACATCAGTACGACGAGGAAGGGGCCGGTAAAAGGACACTTGGCGGAAAGATCTTTTGTTGGGCCAGCTGCCTTGTTGAGCTTAGGGCTTCAGTACGTGGGGCCCCCTGGCTCGACGAGGGGGTGCTCGCGCTGGAGCTGGGCAACTTTCGGGTCGTTCTCGTCGGCGCCGTAGTCCGAGGCGCGGGTGATGTCCTTCCCGTCGGCGACTTTCATTGCACGGAAGAGCAGGGACAGGATGGCCGCGACGACGAGGTTTATCGCGAAGGCCACGACGGCGATGTAGACCTGGACGTCGGTGCCGGGGATGGCCGCGATGGAACCGCCAAAGTGGGCTTTCGTGACGGGGTTGACCACGTTGTACGCCGCGATGGTGCCGTACGCGATGCCGGCCGCCCAGCCGGCGAACAGGGCCCAGCGGTGGAACCAGCGGGTATAGAGTCCCGCCACGATGGCCGGGAAGGTCTGCAGTATCCAGATGCCGCCGAGGAGTTGCATGTTGATGGCCGCGGACTGGTCCATGGCAATGACGAAGATCAGGGCACCGAACTTGACCACCAGCGAGGCGATCTTGGAGACGCTGGCTTCCTGCCGCGGAGTGGCGTCCGGCTTGATCAGGTCCCGGTAGATGTTTCGGGTGAACAGGTTCGCCGCGGCGATGGACATGATGGCGGCCGGGACCAGCGCCCCGATGGCGATGGCGGCGAGGGCAATGCCGGCAAACCACGCCGGGAACTGGTCAAGGAACAGTTGCGGAACAACCAGTTGCGGGTTGACGGCGCCGTTCAGGTCCGTGGGCTTGGTGCCGGCGTAAATGGCCGCGTATCCCAGGAGCGCCAGGAAACCCAGCATCAGGGAGTACAGCGGCAGCACCGCGGCGTTCCGGCGGATGGTGTTCCTGCTTTTGGTGGCCAGGACGCCCGTGATCGAGTGCGGATACATGAACAGGGCGAGTGCGGAGCCCAGGGCAAGCGTCCAATACGCGGAGTAACTGGACGCGCCCGGGATGAACGCGCCCGCCGGTTTGCCGGTCGCAGGGCTGACCGTCGCCAGCTTCGTCTGGGCAGAGTCGAAGATGGGGCCCCACCCGCCGAACTTGATGGGCAGGTAAATCACCGCGACGATCACGGCGAGATAGATCAGCAGGTCCTTCACGACGGCGATCAGGGCCGGCGCGCGCAGGCCGGAGGTGTAGGTATAGGCGGCCAGGACCACGAACGCGATGATGAGCGGCAGGTCGGTCAGCAGCACATTCTCTGCGCTGCCCAGACCGAGCACGGTGAGCACGGCCTTGATGCCCACCAGTTGCAGGGCAATGTAGGGCATGGTGGCTACGATGCCGGTGACAGCCACCGCAACCGTCAGCGCCCTGCTGCCATAGCGGCCGCCGACGAAGTCGGCTGGCGTGACAAAACCGTGCCGGTGCGAGACGGACCACAGCCTGCTCATCAGCAAGAACACGATCGGATAGAGCACGATTGTGTAGGGCACCGCAAAGAAGCCGCTCACGGCGCCGGTGGCCCACATCGCCGCCGGCACCGCCACGAACGTGTAAGCGGTGTAGAGGTCGCCTCCAAGCAGGAACCAGGTCACCCAGGTTCCGAAGCCCCGGCCGCCAAGGCCCCATTCGTCCAGGCTATGCAGCCCTGTCGTCTTTTCCCGCCGCCACCGCGCGGCAAAGAAACCCAGGACCGCCACCAGGAGGAAGAGGATGATCACAATGGTGAGTGCTACGCCGTTGACCGGCCGGTCCGGGGCCGCCAGCGGCACGCCGGCCCCGTTCACCGTTCCACCCCGTCGGCCAGGCGGCTGCGGACGGATTCGCGGCGACGCCGGTCTTCCTTCGTGACCAGCCAGTAGGAGATCCCCACCAGGGCTGCGGTGACCGGTATCCACGCCATCTGATACCAGTAGAAGAAGGGGATACCGCCCAACCGCGGTTCGTCGTACGAATACGCCGGCACATACAGGGGAACCACGATGGCTATAAGCAAAAGGATTCCGGAAATCACATAGGGACCCGGTCTGGCCGGTCCGCGCGTGGGCACTTCAGGACTGGACATGCACGCCTCCTCGTCGAGGCGGGCCCCCGGAGCGGGAAGGCTTCCCGGGACGTGCCGGCGGCCTGCAGACCTTGTTTCCGCGGTCTTATGCATCAGGATAGACACTGGAGTAATTCTTTGACAGTGCTCGATTACCCTGCATTGTCAGTCCCAGTGCTGTTTTCCGGATCGGCACAGGTATTCCCTACAGGAACTCGGCCCGGCCCTCCATGGCGGACGAGGCGAGGGCATGCTCTCGGCGCGGAATCCGGCCCGCCTTCCGGGCAAGCCTGCCCGCGATGACGGCGTGTTTGAACGCCTCCCCCATCAGCGCCGGGTCCTGGGCGCGGGTCACAGCCGTGGCGAGCAGCACGGCGTCGCAGCCCAGCTCCATCGCGAGCGCGGCATCGGAGGCTGTGCCGATGCCGGCGTCGAGGACCACCGGCACGGAAGCCCGGGAAACGATCAGTTCGATGTTGTGCGGGTTCAGGATGCCCAGTCCGGTGCCGATCGGGGCGCCCAGGGGCATGACGGCGGTCGCGCCTAGGTGTTCCAGCCGGAGGGCCAGTACGGGGTCATCGTTCGTGTAGGCGAAGACCTTGAAGCCGCGGGACACCAGCTGTTCGGTGGCCTCCACGAGTTCCACGGCGTCGGGCAGCAAGGTGTGCTCGTCGGCGATCACCTCGAGCTTCACCCAGTCCGTCTCAAGTGCTTCGCGGGCCAGTTCGGCCGTGAGGACGGCGTCCCGGGCGGTGAAGCAGCCGGCCGTGTTGGGCAGCACGCGGATATTCTGCTCCGCCAGCAGCTGGAACAGCGACCCGGTCTCCGCCGGCGAGTAGCGGCGCATGGCCACCGTGGTGAGTTCCGTGCCGGAGGCCACGAGCGCGGCACCGAGGCCGTGCAGGCTCGGCGCACCGCCGGTGCCCATAATGAGCCGCGAGCCCAGCTCCACCCCGTCCACCGTGAACGGGTCCATGCCGGTCTGCTGCAAAGGCTTCAGCGTTGTTTCTTCCATGGTGTTCATCCTCCCTGGACTGCCGTGACGAGTTCGACGTCGTCGCCCTCGGCGAGCGCCGTCGCGTGCCACTGGCTGCGCGGCACCACCTCGGCGTTGCGGGCGACGGCGACGCCGAGCTGCCGGCCGTCCGTGGCCTGCCCGTTGGCGGCCAGGCTCCGGCCGGTGACGACGCTGACCAGGGCGCTGACCGTGGCGCCGTCGGCGACGGCGTGCTGTTCCCCGTTGAGTTTGATGTTCATGCTGTTGTCCTGTCTTTCGGTGAAAAGTCCTGAGCCGCGGAATCCCGGGGGCCGGAAAAGCGGTCCGGGCGGAACCGGGCCCAGCGCGGGTCCGGCTGCCCGTCCAGCAGCGCCCGGCAGATCGCGGCGGCCGCCGGGGTCAGCAGGACACCGTGCCGGAAGAAGCCGGTGGCAATGATCAGTCCTTCGATGTCCTGCCCGCTTCCGGGGCGGGATGCGCGGCCCAGCAGCGGGGCGTTGTCCGGTGTTCCCGGCCGCGCCCGGGCGGTGGCCTCGAGCAGTTCCAGTTCGGCGACGGCGGGGAGCAGCTGCTGCGCGTCGCGCAGCAGCTGGTACACGCCACCGGCCGAGACGGCGCCAGGGTTCGAGGGTGCATCCTCGCGCTGGGTCGCCCCGATCACGACGGTGCCGTCCGCCCGCGGGACGATGTACACCGGAACCCCCCGGACCAGCCCCCGCACCGTGGAGCGCAAGAGCGGCCGGAGCCGTTCAGGCACCCGGAGCCGGAGGATGTCCCCGTAGACCGGCCGCAGCGGCAAGGCCAGTCCCTCGGGCAAACCCTGCAGGTCCGCCGCCCCGAGGCCGTTGGCCACAATGGTCTCCCCGGCCCGGAGCTCCCCGCCACCCTCGAGGACGACACCGGCGACGCGTCCGCCGTCCCAGAGCAGCCCGCCGGCGCGTCTGGCCACGGCCGTGAACCGGTCGTCCGCGGCCAGCAATGTACCGATCCTGGCCAGCAGCCGGCGCGGGTCAACCTGGTGGTCGGCGGGGATGCCGAAGGCGCAGGAGATGCCGGGGTTGAGCAAGGGCTCGCGGGTACGCGCCTCACGCACGGTCAACGGCTCCACGGCGAGCCCGCAGGCCTGCTGCACCTCCCGCAGGTCCGCGAGCGCCCGGCGGTCGGCCGCGTCCGCGCCGATTGCGAGGGTCGGCGTCGTGAGATACCCGGTGCCGCCCGCCTCCCCCGCGCCGCCGTCCAGGCCGGCGGCGAAGCCGGGCCACAGCCGTGCGGCTTCCAGCATGAGGGCCAGGAGCCCTTCTTCCTGGTAGTGCAGTTCGCTCACGGGCGCCAGCATGCCGGCGGCGGCCCAGCTGGCCCCGCTCCCGGGTGCGGGGTCGATCAGGGCCACCGAACGGCCCGAGCGGCGTGCCTCCCAGGCGATCCCGTGGCCGATCACCCCGCCGCCGATCACGGCGACGTCGTACCACTTCGCTGATGGGCCCGCCGGTGCGGCGGATGGTGAGACGGACAGGTCCATGGGCTTCCTTCCCTACGCCGGTACTAGCCGGATCAGGTCAAGCGGTCGGCTCTGACGCCCTCTCAGCCCTGCGGCCCGGTATCGGGCGGCGCGGGCTCCCGCGGTATTCGCCCAGTTTAGAGGAACTAGGCTTGGAACATGAGCCAAGATGTCCACACCACCGCCCGCCTGTACCTGTGCACCGATGCCCGGAAGGGCCGCGGCGACTTCGAGGATTTCGTCGACGCCGCCTTTGCCGGCGGGGTGGACATCATCCAGTTGCGGGACAAGTCGCTGGAGGCGGCCGAGGAGCTCGAACTGCTGGAGGTCCTGCACTCCGTGGCGCACCGGCACGGCCGGCTCTGGGCCGTGAACGACCGCGCCGACCTCGCCTCGCTGGCCGGGGCACCGGTCTTCCATATCGGCCAAAAAGACATTCCCTTCGCCGCGGCCCGGGAGTTCCTGGGCAAGGGCACCGTGATCGGGATGTCCACGCACACCCCGGAGCAGGTTGACGCCGCCATCGCCGCGGCCCCCGGCCGGAGCGGGCTGGACTACTTCTGTGTGGGGCCGGTCTGGGCCACCCCCACGAAGCCGGGCCGCGCCGCCGTCGGGCTGGACCTGGTGCGCTACGCCGCCGCGGCGATTGAACGGGCCGAGGCCGGGGACAGCGGCAGGGTCTCCGGGGTGGTGCCGTGGTTCGCGATCGGCGGCATCGACCTGTCCAACGTGGAGCAGGTGGTCGACGCCGGCGCCCACCGCATCGTGGTGGTCCGGGCGATTACCGAGGCCGACGATCCCGCCGGGGCAGCGCGGGCGCTGCTCGCCGCGCTCGACGCCGGGGCGGAAGCCAACGCCGGGGCCGCGTCCAACTAGCCCGCGAGCCCCAGCTGGGACATCCGGCGGGAGTGGGCGGCGGCGAGCTCGGCAGTCAGTTCGCGGACGAGCTCTCCGGCCCGTGCCTCGTCCACCCCGGCGAGGCCGCCGAGGAGCGCATGGTCCACGCTGACCCGCTGGGCCTGGGTGAGCGCCTCGCCCAGCAGCCGCCGCGCCCACAGGGCCAGCCGGGAAGCCAGCCGGGGATCATCGGCGAGCGCCGCCTTGAGCCGCTCGCCCAGCACTGCCGTCGCGCCCTCGGACGACTGGATCGTGCGGATCAGGCTTGCCGTGTCGGCGTCGACGTAGCCGGAAATGGACCGGTAGAAATCTGCCGAGACCGTGTCGATCACGTACGCCTTCATCAGCGATTCGTACCAGTCAGAAGGGCGGGTGCGCTCATGGAAATGGTCCACGGACGGCTGGAACGGCAGCATGGCTTCCTCCGCGTCGATGCCAAGCTCCGCCAGTTTCGCGCAGACCAGTTCGAAGTGCTGGAACTCGCTGACGGCAAGGCCGCCCAGCACCGCACGGTCGCGCAGCGTGGGCGAATACCGCGCGTCGGAGGAAAGCCGTTCGAAGGCCGAAAGTTCCCCGTAGGCCATCACGCCCAGCAGGTCCCGGAGAAAACGCGGGTCACGGACGGGGTCGGCCGGGGAAGTGCTCATGCTTCAAGACTAATAGCGGAAATCGGGCTAACCTGATTTTCGTGTCTCATCATCGCCTGACCCCGAGCGTGCGCCAGCAGCAGAACCAATTGGCCCAGGCGCTCAAAGCCCTGCGCACCACGCTGGAGCTGCCGGGTCCGTTCCCGGAAGACGTGCTCCGCGACGCCGAGGCGGCCGTGGCCAGCCATGAGCTGCCGCCACTGGACCTGACGCATGTGGAGTTCGTGACCATCGATCCTGCGTCCTCGACGGACCTGGACCAGGCGTTGTACATTGATCGCGCCGGCGAGGGGTACAAGGTCTTCTACGCGATCGCGGACGTCCCTTCCTTCGTCGCCCCCGGAAGTGCGCTCGACGCCGAAACGCGCCGCCGCGGCCAGACGTTCTACACCCCGGAGGGCCGCATTCCGCTGCACCCCGAGGTCATCAGCGAGGCGGCCGGCAGCCTGCTCGCGGGCCAGCTCTGCGCAGCCTTCGTCTGGGAGTTTGAGCTCGACGCCGCCGCCGAGGTGTCCTCCGTCATGGTGCGCCGGGCACAGGTCCGCAGCCGGGCCAAGCTCAGCTACCACGGCGTGCAGGCTGAACTCGACGGCGGTACCGCGGACCCCCTGCTGCAGTTGCTGAAGGAAGTCGGCAGCAAGCGGGTGGAACTGGAACGCCTGCGCGGCGGGGCCAGCCTGAACATGCCGGAGCAGGAAATCGAGCAGCTGCCCGACGGCGGCTACCGGATTGTCGCTGCCCCGCCACTGCCGGTGGAGGACTGGAACGCCCAGATCTCGCTGATGACCGGCATGGCCGCCGCGGAGCTGATGCTCCGGGGCAAGGTGGGCATCCTGCGCACCATGCCCGCACCGGACGAGCGTTCGCTGCGGCATTTCCGGCGCCAGACCGGCGCCCTCGGCAAACCCTGGGACGGGCAGGTCAGCTACGGGGAATACCTGCGCACCCTGGACCCCACTGACCCCCGCCAGCTGGCGATTGTCCACTCGGCCGGCATGCTCTTCCGCGGTGCCGGTTATACCCCTTTCGACGGCCAGGTCCCGGAGGACGCGATCCAGTCGGCCATCGGCGCGGCGTATGCCCACTCCACCGCCCCGCTGCGGCGCCTGATCGACCGCTTCGTCCTCGTCATCTGCGAGGCGCTGTCCAACGGCGCAGAGGTTCCCGGCTGGGCCCGCGAGGCGCTCCCCTCGCTGCCGGCCATCATGGCAGCCTCGGACCAGCTTGCCGCCAAGCTGGAACGGTTGTCGCTGGACACGGTGGAAGCCGCTCTGCTGATCAACCACATCGGGCAGGAGTTTGATGCCGTCGTGATTTCCGGCTCAAAGCCGGCCAAGAACGGCACGGCGGGGTCAGACGGCAACGGGAACGGCACCAGCAACGGCAAGGCAAACGCAACCGGGAAGGGGAACGGCAACGGGAACGGCCCGTCCGGGATCGTGCAGATCGCCGAGCCCGCGGTGACGGCCCGCTGCCCCGGTGAACTCGAATCCGGCACCCAGGTCCGGGTGCGCGTTGTGTCCTCGGACATCGCTAAGCGGGAAGTCCGGCTGGAGCTCGTCGGCTGATTCTTCGGCGACGGTTCGGTCCCGGCTCCGCGCCTGCGGGGCACACAGCCGCGCCGCACCGCGGGCCCCCGTCGAGGTTCGCAACGGCGAACGGCTAGACTGGAAGGGTAGTAATGGATGCCCGGTCGTTGATTTCCATGTTTTTCGAATTCAACAAGCCCGCCCCTACGCGATCTTGAGTAACACCCGCTGGTCCCAGTGCCAGCATTCAGATAGCCCGCGATCGGCTTCCACTGGACTTGCCTGCGCATCTGAGCGTGCTCCGGAACGGCCAAGCGCCGGCCCCGTTGAGCAAGCAGCGCAGCCCAAATGAATAAGGAAACTCCCCTGTGAGTGAATTGCACACGCACCAGCTTCTGACCGACGAATCCGGCACGGAATCGATTGAGCCGGAAGAGACCATCATCTCGGACGAAAAGCCGCACGAAATCGCGGAAAAGTCCTTCGCCGACTACAATGTCCGCGCCGACATTGTTGAATCCCTCGCCGACGCGGGCATCACGCACCCGTTCCCGATCCAGGCCATGACACTGCCCGTCGCCCTGGCCGGCCACGACATCATCGGCCAGGCCAAGACCGGCACCGGCAAGACCCTCGGCTTCGGGATCCCGGCCCTGCAGCGCGTCGTCGGCCGCGACGACGCCGGTTACGCCGCGCTTCCGGCTGCGGGAGCCCCGCAGGCCCTCGTGATCGTCCCGACCCGCGAGCTGGCCGTGCAGGTCGCCAGCGACCTGCAGAACGCCGCCCGCAAGCGCAACGCACGGATCACCACGATCTATGGCGGCCGCGCGTACGAGCCGCAGGTCGAGGCGCTGCAGCAGGGCGTCGAGATCGTCGTCGGCACCCCGGGCCGCCTGATCGACCTCTACAAGCAGAAGCACCTCGTGCTCAAGAACGTCAAGATGGTCATCCTCGACGAGGCTGACGAGATGCTGGACCTCGGCTTCCTGCCCGACGTCGAGACCCTCATCGCCGGCACCCCGGCCGTCCGCCAGACCCTGCTGTTCTCCGCCACCATGCCCGGCCCGGTCATCGCGATGGCGCGCCGCTACATGACCCAGCCCACCCACATCCGTGCGGCGGACCCCGAGGACGAGGGCCTGACCAAGCGCGACATCCGCCAGCTGATCTACCGTGCCCACAGCATGGACAAGATCGAGGTGGTGGCCCGCATCCTGCAGGCCCGCGGACGCGGCCGGACCATCATCTTCACCAAGACCAAGCGCACCGCGGCGAAGGTCGCCGAGGAACTCGTGGACCGCGGCTTCGCCGCCGCGGCGATCCACGGCGACCTCGGCCAGGGCGCCCGCGAGCAGGCACTGCGCGCCTTCCGCAACAACAAGGTGGATGTCCTCGTCGCCACCGACGTTGCGGCACGCGGCATCGACGTCGACGACGTCACGCACGTGATCAACTACCAGTGCGTCGAAGACGAGAAGATCTACCTGCACCGCGTCGGCCGCACCGGACGCGCCGGCAACAAGGGCACCGCCGTGACCTTCGTCGACTGGGACGACATGCCCCGCTGGGGCCTGATCAACAAGGCCCTGGGCCTGAGCGTGCCCGAGCCGGTTGAGACCTACTCCTCCTCGCCGCACCTGTACGAGGAGCTGGACATTCCCGAGGGCACCAAGGGCCGTCTCCCCCGCGACAAGCGGGTACTCGCCGGCGTCGACGCCGAAGTCCTCGAGGACCTCGGCGAAACCGGCAAGAAGAACACGCGCGGCAGCGGACAAACCAGCGGACGCGACGGCGGCCGTTCCGGCTCCCGTGACGGCGGACGCTCCGGCTCCCGCGAGGGCGGACGCGAACGCTCGACCCGTGACGGCGGACGCTCCGGCTCCCGCGAGGGCGGGCCCGACAGCGCACGCTCGGGCGAGCGCCGTCGTCGTTCCCCCGAGGCGGAAACCGCCACCGGCCCCGCCGAGGCAACGGCTCCGGCCGCCGCAACGGCCAGCGCCCCGACCGAGGTCGACCGGGCCACCCGGGCGCGCCGCCGGACCCGTACCCGCCGCCGCAACGGCGAAGTCGTCACCGGCGAGGCCCAGGGCGGCGCCCCGGCACGCAGCGCCGAGGCCTAATCCGCTCCATGGCTGACACCGTCTGGGCGCCGGACGGCAGCAATCTGGTGGTACACGCGGACAACGCGGAGTACCTCCCGACGCTGCCGGACGGCGCCTTCACACTCATTTACGTGGATCCGCCCTTCAACACCGGCCGGGTCCAGAAGCGCCAGGAAACCAAGATGGTGCTCAACGCCGGCGGCGAGGGCGACCGCGTCGGCTTCAAGGGCCGGTCCTACGACACGATCAAAGGCGCGCTGCACAAGTACGACGACGCGTTCAGCGACTACTGGTCCTTTTTGGAGCCTCGGCTCGTCGAAGCCTGGCGGCTGCTCGCCGACGACGGCACCCTGTACCTGCACCTCGACTACCGCGAGGTGCACTACGCCAAGGTCATGCTGGATGCGATCTTCGGCCGCGAGTGCTTCCTCAACGAAATCATCTGGGCCTATGACTACGGCGCCCGCGCCAAGTTCCGCTGGCCCACCAAGCACGACAACATCCTCGTGTACGTGAAGAACCCGGCCAAATACCACTTCGACAGCGCCGAGGTGGACCGCGAACCGTACATGGCGCCCGGTTTGGTCACCCCGGCAAAGCGCGAACTCGGCAAGCTGCCCACCGACGTCTGGTGGCACACGATTGTCTCGCCTACCGGGAAGGAAAAGACCGGGTACCCGACGCAGAAGCCCGAGGGCCTGATCCGCCGGGTGGTCGCCGCCTCCAGCCGTCCCGGCGACTGGTGCCTGGACTTCTTCGCCGGCTCCGGCACGCTCGGCGCCGTCGCCGCGAAGCTCGACCGGAAGTTCGTGTGCGTGGACCAGAACCAGGCCGCCGTCGACGTGATGGCCACCCGGCTCGGCCCGCACGCCGCGTTCACCACCGGGCCCGGCACGGCACCCAACTAGCTCGCACTAGTTGTCGTTAGGGCGACCCAAAACGACAACAACCGCCAGCCAGTTGGGCGGCGCCGTCAGGTCCAGCTCTTGACGAACGCGTGCACGGCGTCGGCGATCATCTGCACCGCGATCGCGGAGAGCAAGAGGCCCGCGATCCGGGTGACCAGTTCGACGCCGTTCTCGCCCAGGGCGCGCTGCACGACGCCGGCGAAGCGCATCGCCAGGTACAGGGACGCAAGCGTCACGGCGATCCCCAGCCCGACGGCAAGGTACTGCGCCATGCTGTCGGAGCGCTGCACAAAGACCATCACCGCCACGATCGCGCCCGGGCCGGCCATCAGCGGCGTACCCAGCGGAACAAACGCGACGTTCTTGTACTTCGCCGCGTTCTCCTCGCCGCTGGTGGACCCGGTGAGCAACTGGAGCGCGATCAGCACCAGGAGCAGGCCGCCGGCGCCCTGCAGCGCGGCGAGCGAAATGTGCATGTAGTTCAGGATGGACTGCCCGAAAATCGCGAAGGTCACGATCACCCCGGTTGCCACGAGCAGGGCCTGCAGCGCCGACATGTTCCGGTCCCTGGCGTCCATCTGCGCCGTCAGGGACATGAAGATCGGCACCGTCCCGGGCGGATCCATGATCACGAACAGCGTAACGATCACGGAGGCCAGGAGCTGAAGGTCAATCCACTCCATCAACGCACCACGGACGAACCGGTGCCCAGCTCCTCGATCCGGGCCAGCACCTCCGGCGCGGTCAGGTTCTCGCCCAGCACGTTGGGTTTCCCGGCCCCGTGGTAGTCGGAGGACCCGGTCACGAGCAGGCCGTGCCGTTGCGCGAGGCGGCGCAGGAAGACCCGGCCCTCCTCCGGGTTGTCCCGGTGGTCAATCTCCAGGCCGGCCAGGCCGGCGTCGATCATCTCCCGGTAGGTGCGGTCCCCCACGATCCGTCCCCGGGAGGACGCGACGGGATGCGCGAAGACCGGCACGCCGCCGGCCTCGCGGACGAGTTCAACGGCGTAGGCAGGCTCCGGCGCGTAATGCTGCACCCAGTAGCGCGAGCGTGAGGTCAGGATCGTGTCGAAGGCCTCGCTGCGGTCCGCCACGACGCCGGCTGCAACCAGGGCGTCGGCGATGTGCGGACGGCCCAGGGTGGCACCGGGGGCAACGTGGTGGATGACGTCGTCCCAGTTCAGCGGATAGTCCTCGGCGAGCAGGCTGACCATCCGTTCGGCCCGGGTGAAGCGAGCATCCTTGGCTTTGGTGATCTCCTCCAGCAGCCCGGGGTGGGCCGGGTCGTGCAGGTAGCAAAGCAGGTGGACGCTGATGCCCTCGTGGGTCCGGCAGGAAATTTCCATACCCGGGACCAGGGCCACGGCGAGCTCCCGGGCGGCGGCGGCGGCCTCGGTCCAGCCATCGGTGGAATCGTGGTCAGTCAGGGCGACGACGTCGAGCCCGGCCTGCGCCGCGGACGCGATCACCTCCGCGGGCGCTTGGGTGCCGTCGGAAACATTCGAGTGGGCATGCAGGTCAATCCTCACCTCCCCAGCCTAGTAGATTCGCCGGGGCGCCTTGTTGGCCTCTGCCGCGCCGCTGGTGAGACTATGGGACGGTGAACGATGCAGATAACACCCAAGTCTCCGCTTCCCAGCCCCTCGACGAGCGCGTCAACAACCGCTCCCAGCGGCCCAGCTCCGACGCCTTCAAGGCGTTCATGGCCAGCAACTGGGCCCCGTCCCGGCAGCAGCTGCCCGAACGGGATGCCGTCGCAGGCCACGCCGCCAACCGCCGCCGGGCCATCTCCGAGCTGTTCAAAGGTGAACGCCTGGTCATCCCCGCCGGCCCGCTGAAGGTCCGCTCCAACGACTGCGATTACCGTTTCCGTCCGCACTCGGGCTTCGCGCACCTGACCGGGCTGGGCCTGGACCACGAGCCCGACGCCGTGCTGGTCCTGGAGCCCACTGACGAGGGCAAGGGCGACGACGGCGGCCACCACCGCGCTACCCTGTACTTCCGTCCGCTGGCCGGTCGCGACACCGAGCAGTTCTACGCCGACTCCCGCTCGGGTGAGTTCTGGATCGGCGCCCGGCCGACCCTCGCCGAGTTCAAGGCCCAGCTGGGCCTGGAAACCGCTGACTTGGCCGAACTCGAACTCGCCATCACCAAGGACGTCGGCGCCCCGGAAATCGGCGGCATCTCCATCCGGCTGGTGCGCAAGGTGGACGAGAACATCGACGCGCTCGTGGACACCGCGCGCTACAACACCGCCAAGGACCCGGAGAACCTGGACCTGGGCGTCCTCGACGCGCTCGATGAGAAGCTCAGCGAGGCGCTCTCCGAACTGCGCCTGATCAAGGACGAGTGGGAAGTCGAGCAGATGAAGGTCGCCGTGGCCGCTACGGTGCAGGGCTTCACCGAGGTGGTCAAGGCCCTTCCGCGGGCCCTCACCCACCGTCGTGGCGAGCGTGTGGTCGAGGGCGCGTTCTTCGCCCGCGCCCGCGAAGAAGGCAACGAGCTCGGCTACGACACCATTGCCGCCTCCGGCAACAACGCCACCGTGCTGCATTGGACCCGGAACACCGGCAAGGTCAACGCCGGCGAGCTGCTGCTGCTGGACGCCGGCGTTGAGGCGGACTCCCTCTACACCGCGGACATCACCCGCACGCTGCCGGCCAACGGCACCTTCTCCGAGATCCAGCGCAAGGTTTACGAGGCAGTGCTCGACGCCGCGGACGCCGGCTTCGCCGCCGCGCAGCCCGGAACCAAGTTCCGCGATATCCACACCGCGGCCACCACCGTGCTGGCCGAGCGACTTGCCGAGTGGGGACTGCTGCCGGTCTCGGTCGAAGAAGCCATCAGCGCCGAGGGCCAGCAGCACCGCCGCTGGATGCCGCACGGCACCAGCCACCACCTGGGCCTGGACGTGCACGACTGCGCCCAGGCCAAGCGCGAACTGTACCTGGACGGCGTCTTGGCCCCGGGCATGGTCTTCACGATCGAACCCGGGCTCTACTTCAAGGCGGAGGACCTCGGCATTCCGGCGGAATACCGGGGCATCGGTGTCCGGATTGAGGACGACATCCTGATGACGGCCGACGGTCCGGTCAACCTGAGCGCCGCGCTGCCGCGCAAGGCCGACGACGTCGAGTCCTGGATGGCCGGCATCTACCAGGAAGTTGACGCCCAGCAGCCGTAACAGGCCTGGCAGGAACGCAAAAGGGAGGGCCGCAGGCCCTCCCTTTTGACTGCCCGGCACAGGGGCCGGACTCCTGTGCCGGTGCGGCTTAGCGCTGCTCGCCGTCCGGGCGCGGTTCTTCCTGACTTCCCTGATGTTCCGGTCCCTGCTGTCCCGGACCGCGCTGGGCATCCGTGACGCGGACGCCGTACTGCGGGCGGCCGTCGGGAAGGTCCGGGTAACTGACGCCGGAGGGGCGGGCCGGTTCCTGCGCCACCGGCTCGCCGGCGGCGGTCTGCTGCGGGGCGGCGTCGGCTGCCCGCTGGCCGTAAGGGTCGCTCCAGCCCGCGGGACGCTGCGGCATCGGCGCCTGTCCCGGCTGCCCGGGCTGCTGCGGGCCCTGCTGGTAGGGCTGGTGCTGGTGGTCGAACTGCTGGTAGCCCGGGACGGAGGCATCGTGCTGGGTCATCGGCAGCTGGTGCAGCAGGCGGCGGGCCTCATGGGCGGCCTCGAAGGCCACCACGACGTCGTAGTTGGTCGCCACCACCTGGTTGGTCGACGTGAAGTCGCGCTTGCCGCGCTGCATCGCGTACGTGACGATGCCGAAGAGCATAAAGAAAGCCGCGCCCATCAGTACCGAGGTGACGATCGAGAAGTAGCCGTCGGACGTCGAGAAGAAGGACAGCATGACCCCGACGAAGAGGCCGAACCACATGCCACTCAGCGCGCCGGAGAGCGCCACGCGGGGATAGGTGAGCCGGCCGGTGACCCGCTCCACCATCTTCAGGTCGTTGCCGACGATGGAGACAAGCTGCACGGGAAACTGCTGGTCCGCCAGATAGTCCACCGCCTTCTGGGCGTCCAGGTAGGAGTTGTAGGAACCGACGGTGTCTCCCTTGGGTACAGCACGTGACTCGTCCGCCCCGCCGGGAGCGCCGGCCTTTGGACCACCAAAAATGTTTGACATACGCCCATTCTCACCCATCCGGCTGGGCGGCGCCTGCAAATTCAGCTAAAAGAGAGCGGACTCGGTAGCCTGTAGGTGTGAGCACAACTCTTTCGCGGGTATTTGTCGCGCGCCTCCTTGGACTGGACGTCTTCGACCCTCTGGGCGACCGTCTGGGCAGGCTGCGCGATGTCGTGGTGCTCTCCCGCGGCAACCGCGGCGCCCCGCACGTGGTGGGCATCGTCGTCGAAGTTCCCGGCAAAAAGCGCGTCTTCGTGCCGATGACCCGGATCACCTCCATCGACCAGACCCAGATCATCTGCACCGGCCTGGTGAACCTGCGCCGCTTCGAACAGCGCGGCGCGGAAACCCTGGTGGTGGCCGAGATGTTCGACCGCCGGGTAACCCTGGCGGACGGCAGCGGGGACGCCACCATCGAGGACATCGCGATGGACCGGCACCGCTCCGGCGACTGGTTCGTCAGCAAGCTCTTCGTGCGCCGCGGCCACTCCCTCTCGCCGCTGAGCAGGCTGCGCCGCAACGAAACCATGATCATCGACTGGGCCGACGCCCAGCAGGGTGCCCGCACGGAACCCCAGGCCGCCACCCAGTTCGTCGCCACCCACGAGGACCTCAAGCCCGCCGACTTCGCCGAGGCCCTCCAGGAGATGAGCGACAAGCGCCGTTTCGAGGTCGCCAGCGAGCTCCAGGATGAACGCCTCGCCGACGTGCTGCAGGAAATGCCCGAGGGCGACCAGGTGGAAATCCTCTCCGCCCTCGACGTCGAGCGCGCCGCCGACGTGCTCGAGGAGATGGACCCCGACGACGCCGCCGACCTCCTCGCCGAGCTTCCCAGCGCCCAGGCCGAGGAACTGCTCCAGCTGATGGAACCCGAAGGCGCCGAGGACGTGCGCCGCCTGCTCGAATACGACGAGGACACCGCCGGCGGCCTGATGACGCCCGTTCCTGTCATCCTGCCCCCGGAGGCGACCGTCGCCGAGGCCCTGGCCCACGTCCGGCGCGAGGAGCTCTCGCCCGCGCTGGCCTCCTCGATCTTCATCGCGCGGCCGCCGCTGGAGACGCCCACGGGACGTTTCCTCGGCGTCGTGCATATTCAGCAGCTGCTGCGCTATCCGCCGCCGGAACCGCTGGGCAACTTGGTGGATAAGAACCTCGAGCCGGTCTCGGACCAGGCCCACATCAGCGAGGTGGCCCGCACCCTGGCCACCTACAACCTCAACTCGCTCCCCGTGGTCAACGAGGACGGCCGGCTCGTCGGGGCGGTGACTGTTGATGACGTGCTTGATCATCTGTTGCCCGATGACTGGCGCGCCCACGAGGACGACGCCCCGATAAGGAAACTTGGAGGCCGCATTGGCTGATAGCAGTACCCCACGGAACTCCAACGTCCGCCCCGGGGCACGGACCGCCGGCGGCCTCGACACGCCCCTGAGCGGCCGGGCGCGGATCCTGCCCAAATTCTCACCCAACCCGGACGCTTTCGGCCACGCCACGGAGGGCTTCGCCCGGTTTATGGGCACTCCGACGTTCCTGGTCTACATGACGGTGTTCTGCGTTTTCTGGCTGGTCTGGAACACCTTCGCGCCGGAACAGTGGCAGTTCGACTCGCAGGCGCTCGGCTACACCCTGCTGACCCTGATGCTCTCCCTTCAGGCTTCCTACGCCGCGCCCCTGCTGCTGCTGGCGCAAAACCGCCAGGACGACCGGGACCGCGTCTCGCTGGAACAGGACCGCCAGCGCGCCGAACGCAACCTCTCGGACACCGAGTACCTGACCCGTGAGCTGGCCTCGCTGCGCATTGCCCTGCGAGAGGTCGCCACCCGCGACTTCGTCCGGGCCGAGTTGCGCAGCCTGCTGGAGGACATGCTCGAGGCGCAGGAGGAACTGCGCACCCACGACCCCTCCGCCGGCGCCCACGAGTCCCCGCGCGACAAGGTCAAGGAAAAGCTCAAGGAACGCCGCGACAAACAGCGCAACCCGCGCACCCAGCAGATCCCGCGCGTCCGGGCCGAGGGCAGGCCCGACGGCCCGCAAACCTCTGCCCACCGCACCTCCCCCGAAAGCTGAGCCAAGCCCGCATGAGCACCCCGCAGGGACCAGCCGAGGCGTCCCGCATGGAACAGGCCGTGCACGCGGCACTGCGCACCGTGATCGACCCCGAACTCCGGCGGCCCATCACGGAACTTGGCATGGTGGATTCGGTGGCGGTCTCCGACGGCGGCCGGGTCCGGATCACCGTGCTCCTGACCATCGCCGGCTGCCCGCTCCGCGGCACCATCACCGCAGACTGCGAAGCGGCGCTGTCCGCCGTGCCGGGGGTCAGCGCCGTCGACGTCGAATTGAAGGTCATGAGTCAGGACCAGCGCGATGCCCTCAAGGAGCAGTTGCGCGGCCCCGGCGGCAAGCGCGGCATCCCGTTCAACGCTCCGGCTTCCTTGACTAAGGTGTACGCCGTGGCGAGCGGCAAAGGCGGCGTGGGCAAGTCCTCCGTCACCGTGAACCTGGCCTGCGCGCTGGCCGCGCAGGGCCTGCGGGTGGGAATCGTCGACGCCGACGTGTACGGCTTCTCCGTCCCCGCCCTGATGGGCATCAGTCAGGCACCCACCCGGGTGGATGACATGATCCTGCCGCCGGTGGCCTACGGGGTCAAAGTCATCTCGATCGGCATGTTCGTCACGGGCAACCAGCCGGTGGCCTGGCGCGGGCCCATGCTGCACCGCGCGCTCGAGCAGTTCCTCACGGACGTCTACTTCGGCGACCTGGACGCACTGTTCCTGGATCTGCCGCCCGGCACCGGGGATATCGCCATCTCCGTGGCCCAACTGCTGCCGGCGGCGCAGATTTTGGTAGTCACCACCCCGCAGGCCGCGGCCGCCGACGTCGCCGAGCGGGCCGGTGCGATCGCCGTCCAGACCGGCCAGTCCGTGGCCGGCGTCGTGGAGAACATGTCCTACCTGGAAATGCCCGACGGCGCCCGGATGGAACTCTTCGGCAGTGGCGGCGGCGCCGTGCTCGCCGAGCGTCTCTCCGCCACGGTGGGCACCGAAGTGCCCCTGCTCGGCCAGATCCCGCTCGACATCCTGTTGCGCGAAGGCGGGGACACCGGCGTTCCGCTGGTGCTTGGCCGTCCCGAAACGCCGGCGGCGAGGGCTTTGGCGGGGATTGCCGGACAGCTGGCGTCCAGCCCGCGCGGACTGAACGGCCTGTCGCTGGGTCTCCAGCCCCGCTGAGCCGGACCTGCCCCGGACGTCGGCTTAGGTGGCCTCGGAGTCGTACGGTGCGGCTTCGCCCTCCGGCAGCCGCTCGATGACGCGGGCCGGTGGCCGCTCCTCTGCGGTGGCCACGGCTGCCGGCGCTCCGGCGCTGACGGGTTTGCTGTCGTCCTCAAGGAGGGCTTCCTTGATGATCCGCCGGGGGTCATACTGCCGGGGATCGTATTTCTTCCAGTCCACATCGTCGATGTCGATGCCGACTTCTTCTTTGATCTGCTCGCGGGCGCCGGAGGCCATCCGGCGTACTTCCTTGACGATGTTGGCGAGCTTCTGGGTGTATTCGGGCAACCTGCTGGGACCGATCACCAAAAGGCCGATGATCAGCAGAAGAATGAACTCCGGTCCGTTGATTCCAAGCACTCTAGGAAGATTACCCTCTCACTCGGGCGTGCGACGATTCGGCTGGACCCCTCCGGGCCCCGGGCGGGAAAAGACCTCAGCGGACGAGCAGCTCCATAATCCGTTCCATGCCACGCTCCAGCCGGGCCTCGATCCCCTCACCGCTGGCGGCCGCAGCCGCGCCGCCGGGACGGGACTGCACGAGGGCGCCCACGCCGTCGTCGGCCTGCTCTTCGGGCAGTTCGGAGACATAGGTGAAAGTGGCCACGGGCGTCCGGTAGATGGCCCGGAAGGGTGCCTGGCGGTTCACCCACAGCGTGCCCTCGGCCGGCACGGGATTCTCCGGAGCCGCCGCTTCGGCCCGGCGGACGGCCACAAAGCCGTCTTCGGTGGCCGGGTGCCCGGTGAGCACGTTGACAGGAGGCGCGGTGGGGAGCTGTCCGGACCCGGCGCCGCCCGGGCCGTCAGGGAACGCTTTCGGATGCTGTTCCAGGACGGTGGCAAAGTGCAGGCCGTCGGTCAGGCGGAGCTCCAGCACCTCCGAGCCGTCGGCGACGCCGCCGCGCGCCCAGAGGAGGTGGTAGCCCAGTTCCCGCAGTTCGGGGCAGGTCCAGCCGCGGGCCCGCAGCGCGGCGAGCTGCTCCGTGTTCAGCCCACCGGCGGGCGCGACGTCGGGACCGCTGCTGAGTTTCCACGCGGCCCCTGAGACACTCTCGGAGGTGACAGCCGGCCCGGGCAGCCGGCCGGGAAGGGCTGCGGCAAAGGCACCGTCGGCAGTCAGCGGCGCGTCGCTGCCAATGAGGTAGGCGGCGCCGCCCATCAAGGCCGTGGTGGCAGCGATTCCGCCGGCAATCTGCGCCGCCAGGCGCCAGGGCCGCGCCCGGCGAGCCTGCGGCGCACGCTGCAGCCCGGGTACTGCGCCGGGCCCGGTGCCGGCCGCCGGGGCGGCGTCTGGGAGCGCGGAATGTGTTTTGCCTGCGTCCTCGGGTCCGACGGCCAGCTCCCCCGTGCGGGCGAGCAGCCGTGCGGTGAGGTCGTCGCTGGCGGCGGGCACAGCGGCACCGCGCAGCCTCTCAAGGTATTGGCGTTCCCGTTGCTGCCGGACGCGGCACTCCGCGCAGCGCGTCAGGTGCCTCCGACGCCGCTCCTGGGCCTTGCGGGAGAGCGGCGGCGTGCCAAGCCGGGGACGCCTCGGCGTGCGGCCGAAGTACCTGCACGCAAGGCCACCCAGTAAGTGTTTCAGCTGACCCATTGCCCTGTTCAGAGGAGGCCGGCGATGCGCGGCATCTTGAGCCGCGGCTTCAGCGATTGCTTGGCGGCCGGCTGCGGCCGCGGGTCCCGGTGGGCAAGCTTCTCCCGGAGCATGGTGCGGCCGCGGTGGATCCTCGACCGGACGGTGCCAAGCTTGACGTCCAGCGCCACGGCGACCTCGTCATACGACAGGCCTTCAAGGTCGCAGAGCACCACGGCGGCGCGGAAATCCGGCGGCAACTCCTCAAGCGCGGCCTGCACGTCCAGGTCGAGGTTGTTGAACTCAAAGCTCTGTTCCGGGCCGGGTTCGCGGCCGGGGATCCGCGACTCGGCGTCCTCGGCGAGGGCATCGAAACGGATCCGGCTCTTGCGGCGAGCCTGGTCGAGGAAGAGGTTGGTGGTGATCCGGTGGAGCCAGCCGTCGAGGGTTCCCGGCTTGAAATTCTCCAGGGAGCGGAAGACGCGGACGAAGACCTCCTGGGTGAGATCTTCGGCGTCGAACTTGTTGCCGGTGAGCCGGTACGCCAGGCGGTAAACCTTGGCGGAGTGGTTGGTCACCACCTCTTCCCACGTCGGCCTGACCCACTCGGCCTCGGCCGTGGGCTGGGACTCATCAGTTACAGGGACACCTGCCAGAACCGACATTGTCCACTCCCCTCGCGGATGGTGCTTACGCCTTGATGGAACTTGCGGATGCAAGGCCCTACATCGTTAATTCGGCGCCGGTCACCTTGCGGATGAGCGGATACCCATCATTTCAAAATATGCTGGGAATTTCCTGACCCGGAGGTTTCTTCCGCCAACGGCGGAACACCGCCCCGGAACGCCGCCCCGGTACGGAGTTACGGGTACTCAGTGAAGGACACAGTACGCTGTATGAAACACTCCCCTCCTGCCCGGAAAGCGATACCCATGAGCGCCGATAAGTCCACGAGCTGGTCCTACGCAGAAGATCTGCCTGCCGAGGATGAGGTTCTGTTGCACGCGCGCGAACGGTCTTTCGAACTGGGCGTCACCCCGATCGGACCGGGCGTCGGAGCCGTCCTGACCGTACTCGCGGCCGCCTCCAAGGCGCAGACCGCCGTGGAAATCGGCACCGGCGCCGGCGTCTCCGGCGTGTGCATCCTCCGGGGCCTCGGCCCGCAGGCCGTCCTGACTACCATTGACGTCGATGTCGAGCACCTTCGTGCCGCTCGCGAGTCCTTCCAGGAGGCCGGCAGCCCCGCCAACCGCACCCGCACCATCTCCGGCCGGGCCGGGGACGTACTGCCGCGCCTCACCGACGGCGCCTACGACCTCGTGTTCATCGACGCGGACAAGCCCAACTACCCCGGCTACGTGGAGCAGGCCATCCGGCTGCTCAAGTCCGGAGGCCTGCTGATCGTCAACGACGCCCTGGACAAGGACCGGGTCTCCAACCCGGCGGCCCGGGAGGCGACCACCGTGGTGCTGCGCCAGATTGGAAAGTCCATCCGCGACGACGACCGGCTCGCCTCCGCGATGCTCCCCACCGGCGACGGACTGCTGGTCGCGGTCAAGAAATAGTTTCCCACCCCTGTGGCGCAAAAGCGGAAGGGGCCTGCCGCCAACCGGCAGCGGGCCCCTTCGGCACGATAGAGAAGCTATTCGGTAACGCCGACCAAGCATTCCTTGAGGTTGGTCGCTTCGGCAGCGTTGAGTTCGACCACAAGCCGCCCCCCGCCTTCGAGCGGAACACGCATGATCAGGCTGCGGCCCTCTTTGGTCACTTCCATAGGGCCGTCGCCGGTGCGTGGTTTCATAGCCGCCATGAGGAATATCCCCCTTAGTAGTCCCGTGACTTGCCAGCCCGGCCGGGCTGCGTCCGCTTGGTCAAACAAGCCGCCTGGCGGCCGTGATGGCAGCCGCCGTGGCTCAACACTCAGTTTTCCTTGCTTAGGGCCATTATCCCGTAATTACGCGCTTGTAGCTAATCGATGGACTTTCCCGGACCCTTGGTAATGCCGCTGCTCGGGTCCGGAAAGGTGTCCGGCGTCACGGCGGGTAGTCGCCGCCGCCGGGCAGTTGCGCCCATGCCCAGAGCCACACGATCCACACCAGCTGCAGCAGTAAAAACATGACAACAACCGTCCCGCGGTAGGCGCGGGAGCGGGAAACGAGGGCCGCGCCGAGGGCCAGCGGGAACAGCGGCAGCAGCATCCGGAAGGTGCTGGTTTGCGGGTGCAGGAAGACAAGCAGGTACCCCACGTAACAAACACACCACAGCCGCAACTCCGTTCCCAGCGCCACCACGGGACGGGACATCATCAGCAGGGCAAAGGCGGCCACGAAAACGAACGGCGCCAGCAGCCCCAGGACGGGTCCGAAGAGCTGGATGCCGGTGTCGAACCAGGGTTTGAACGGCACCAGGTCGTGGCCTCGCCACACTGTCTCGGTTTTGGTGTAGGCCTCTATATCCCCCGTGACGGCCCATGCGATGGCCGGCCACATCAACGCGCCAATGCTGCTGACGGCGGCCAGCCCGGCCAGGGACCACAGCTCGCCGGTGCTGTGCTGCCGGGCGCCGGCGCCCGCTACGGCGGCAAGGCCGGGCCGGGGTTCCCCGGCGGTCCGCGGGCGCAGGCCGAAGCGGGCCCCCAGATGCGGGTACGCGCGGTACAGGAAGAGCAGGCCAACCATGGCGGCAAAGGGCACCCCGGTGGGCCGCGACAGGCACATCAGCAGCGCCACCGGCATGGCCCACAGGTAATGCCTTCGCACCACCAGCAGCAGCGCCGCGGCGAGCAGCAGGAGGTTCAGCGACTCGGCGTACGGCACCTGCAGGACAGGTGCGACGGGGAAGGTGGAGACGAACACCGCGCCCCAGAGGGCCGTGCGGTGGGTGGCCTTGAGGCGGAACAGCCGGTAGATGACGAGGACCGCCGCCAGCCCGGAGAGCATGGCGATCATGGTCAGTGAGGCGGCCGGGGCGATCCCGGTCAGCCCGGAGAGCATCCTGCCCAGTAGCGGGAAGATCGGGTAGAACGCCCAGGCGTTCTCCTGCACGTTGCCGGTCCCGTCGGTCGGCAGCACGGCCGGGTACCCGCGGGTCAGCGCCTCGCCGTACCAGCGCGCGTCCCAGATGTTGATGAAGTTCCAGTAGTCGGGCTTCGGTGGGAACCACGGGTTCACGCCCTGCTGGAGGGCGGCGGCCATGAAGATGCAGGCGCTGACCAGGCGGGCGGCGAGGTAGAGGCCGCCGACCTGGAGCCACCATGGCCAGCGGGCACTGCGAGCGCCGGCCGCCGCGATCCGGTTCCACACGGCAACGTTGAGGCCGTCCTGCGCGGTTTCGTTCACGGGGCCGGATCCGGCTCCGGGCTCTCCAGCCGCGGACGTTCGGGTTCCGGACGTTCCAGTTCCGTGCGGAGGCTGGCGATTTCGCGGTCCTTCCGGGCGATCTGGTCCCGCAGCTCGTCGAGGACCTGGTCCACCTGGTCCATCCGGTAGCCGCGCACGCCAACGGCGAAACGGATCCGGTCGACGTCGGCGGGTTCCGCGTCGTCGGGCAGCAACACGGCCGGCAGCGAGGCCACCGGTTCGTCGAAGCCGTCCTCGAAGGGTTGCTCTCCGGCCCGGCGCCGGAAGACCCGCGGCGCCAGGTCGGTGCCGACGAGGATGGCGACGGCGGCCAGCACGATCGCCACGAAGACCAGGAAGAAACTCACAGCTCCATCGTGCCAGACGCGGCCGGGCGGAACGCTCAGGCCCGCGGGCTGTTGCCGGTCCCCATGCCGTTGGTCCCGGCGCCGTTAATCCCCGCGCCGGGGTTGTTTCCAGTGGGGTTGCGGTGCCGGGAGGCGCCTTCGACGATGAGTTCCACCGCGAGCGCCGGGTCGTCGACCACCTGCACGAGGTCCAGGTCCTCCTCGGCCATCATGCCCTCGGCCACCAAGGTGGTCTGGAGCCATTCCAGCATCGGGCTCCAGAAGGCGGTGCCGATCAATACGATCGGGAAGGAGGTCACCTTGCGGGTCTGCACCAGAACCATGGCTTCGAAGAGCTCATCGAGGGTGCCAAGGCCGCCGGGCAGCACGATGAACCCCTGTGCATACTTCACGAACATGGTCTTGCGGGCGAAGAAGTAGCGGAAGTTGATGCCCAGGTCCACCCACTGGTTCATGCCCTGCTCGAAGGGCAGCTCGATCCCGAGCCCCACCGAGACCCCGTTGCCCTGGACCGCGCCCTTGTTGGCCGCTTCCATGGACCCGGGGCCGCCGCCGGTAATCACGGCCAGGCCGGCGTCGGCCAGTTTGCGGCCGACGTCGACGGCCAGTTCGTAGTTGAGGCTGCCCGGCACGGTCCGGGCGGAACCGAACACGCTGACCGCCGGCCCGAGGTCGGCGAGGGCGCCGAAGCCTTCGACGAATTCGCTCTGGATCCTCAGCACACGCCACGGGTCGGTGTGCACGAACTGGCCGGGGCCCTTGGTGTCCAGCAGCGTCTGGTCCGACATCGTGACCTTCGCCGCCTTGCGGCGCAGCTCCAGGGGCCCCTTATGCCGGATGCCGTTGGCCGGCGGGACCTCACGCCGGCCGGAACCGGCGTTCCCTGCGGTCTGGTCTGGGGTGGGCTGCGGCTCGGTACTCATGCCCATAGGCTAGCGCGGATCGGCGGGCCCGGTGTTCCGGCGCGTCATGGCTGTCGGAGCGTATGGTATGACCCTGACCTGCGGATATCTCTTGGGTCACGATGTGGACCAACTATGAGTGATTGCGGTCATATCCGGCTAATGTTCGCTAGATTCTTCTTATGACTACTCAAGTGCCCGGCGATGCCCTCGTCTCCCTGAATGCCGTCAACAAGCATTACGGCCAGTTGCACGTCCTCAAGGACATCAATCTGAACGTCCGCAAGGGCGAGGTTGTTGTTGTCATCGGGCCCTCGGGCTCCGGCAAGTCAACGCTCTGCCGCGCCATCAACCGTCTGGAAACCATCGACGACGGCGTGATCACCATCGACGGCAACGAACTGCCTGCAGAAGGCAAAGAACTGGCCAAACTGCGCGCCGACGTCGGGATGGTGTTCCAGTCCTTCAACCTGTTCGCGCACAAGACGATCCTGGAAAACGTCACCCTGGGACCGATCAAGGTCAAGGGCGTGTCGAAGGCCGAGGCGGACAAGGACGCCATGGCGTTGCTGGAGCGTGTCGGCGTCGGGCACCAGGCGCCGAAGCTGCCGGCCCAGCTCTCCGGTGGACAGCAGCAGCGCGTTGCGATCGCCCGTGCCCTGGCCATGAAGCCGAAGGTGATGCTCTTCGACGAGCCCACCTCCGCGCTGGACCCGGAAATGATCAACGAGGTCCTCGACGTCATGATCCAGTTGGCCAAGGAAGGCATGACCATGATCGTGGTCACCCACGAAATGGGCTTCGCCCGCAAGGCAGCGGACCGCGTGGTCTTTATGGCCGACGGCCAGATCGTCGAGGACGCGACGCCCGAAGAGTTCTTCACCAACCCCAAGAGCAGCCGCGCCAAGGACTTCCTGTCCAAGCTGCTGACGCACTGACCGTTCCGCTGCGCCACACCACCACTGAACCTCCGCAGAGTTCGCACCCAGGCCGCCGTGAGGCGGCCGACCAATGAAAGGAATGTCATGATGGCATTTTTGACCCGAAGGAAATCCCTTCTGGTTGCCGCATCCGCAGCTCTGGCCCTGAGCCTGAGCGCCTGCGGCGGCAGCTCCTCCACTACCAATCCGCCCGTAGCCGAGAAGCCGAGCTTCGCCGCCGACAGCACCATGGCAAAGCTTTCTTCCGCCGGCAAGATCACCATCGGCACCAAGTTTGACCAGCCGCTGTTCGGCCAGAAGGGCCTCGACGGCAAGCCGGTCGGCTTCGACGTCGAGATCGGCAAGCTGATCGCCGCCAAGCTGGGCATCTCCGCCGACAAGATCGAGTGGGTCGAGACGGTTTCGGCCAACCGCGAGCAGTTCATCAAGCAGGGCAAGGTCGACATCATCGTCGCCACTTACACGATCAACGACAAGCGCAAGACTGAAGTCGACTTCGCCGGCCCGTACTACGAGGCAGGCCAGGCCCTGATGGTGAACAAGGACAACAACTCCATCAAGAAGCCCGAAGACGTCAAGGGCAAGAACGTCTGCTCCGTGACCGGATCCACCCCTGCCTCCACGATCGTGGAGAAGTACGGAGCAGTCCTGGTCCCGGCCGCGACCTACTCCGCCTGCCTTGAGCCGCTGCGCAACAAGCAGGTCGAAGCGATCACCACCGACAACGTCATCCTGGCCGGCTTCGTCAACAAGGAGCCGGACGCCTTCAAGCTCGCCTCCGACGAGACCTTCACCAAGGAGCCTTACGGCATCGGCCTGAAGAAGGACGACAAGGTCTTCCGCAACTGGATCAACGACCAGCTGGAAGCCTTCGACAAGGACGGCTCGTACAAGAAGGCCTGGGAAGCAACTGCAGGCGCCGTCATCAAGACGGCCCCGAAGCTCCCCGCCATCAACCGCTACTAAGCAAGGCGTGGCGGTCGCCGGAGTTCGCGACGTGCGGTCCGGCGGCCGCCACTGCCCTGTTAACGCTTGACCCCCTCAACGCAGCTGAAGGAACCTATGGACGTCATCATTGAAAGCCTGCCCCAGTACTGGGACGGCTTTCTCAGAACCCTTTTCCTGGCAGTGGTCTCGGGAATCTTCGCCCTCATTTTCGGCACCCTGCTCGCGGCGGCCCGCGTCTCCCCCATCGCCGCGCTGCGCGGCTTCAGCATGGCCTACGTGGAAGTGGTCCGGAACACCCCGCTGACCATCGCGTTCTTCTTCGCCGCCGTCGTGCTGCCCCGCCTGGGCGTTACGTTCCAGCAGTTCGAAGTCGCAGCCATCATCGCCCTGAGCGCCTACACCTCTGCCTTCATCGCCGAGGCCGTGCGCTCCGGCGTCAACAGCGTCCCGGTCGGCCAGGCCGAGGCCGCCCGCAGCATCGGCATGAAGTTCGGCCAGGTGCTCTCCCTGATTATCCTTCCGCAGGCCGTGCGCACGGTGATCCCGCCGTTGATCAACATCCTGATCGCCCTGGTGAAGAACTCCTCCGTCGCCGGCGCGTTCTACGTACTGGAACTCTTCGGCTACGGCAAGCAGCTGGCCAACGACCACGGCGACGCCGTCATGTGGGTCCTGGTCGGCGTCGCGTTCTTCTACCTGCTGATAACCGTCCCGCTTGGCTACCTGGCCAACGTGGTTGAACGAAAGGTGGCGATCGCACGATGAGCTCCGTTCTCTACGACGTCCCGGGTCCCAAGGCCCGCCGCGTTTCCCTCATTGGCTCGGTCATCGGTGTGATCGTGATTGGCGTCCTCTTGGTGCTGGCCGTGATGACCCTGGCCCAGCAGGGCATTTTCGAAGGACGGCGGTGGGCCATCTTCGGCCAGGCCGACGTCTGGACCCTGATCGCCAACGGCATCGGCGCCACCCTCAGTGCCGCCGCGGTCTCAGCCGTCATCGCCTTCCCCCTCGGCCTGCTGCTGTGCCTGATGCGGATCTCCGATGTGGCCTGGATCCGCATCCCCACCCGCATTGTGCTCGAGTTCCTCCGCGGCATGCCCGTGGTCCTGATGATGCTGTTCGTACTGCTCGTCTTCGCCACCAGTTCCTTCATCGCCGTGGTGGCCGGCCTGGTCCTGTACAACTCGGCCATTTTCGCCGAAATCATCCGGGCCGGCATCCAGTCGCTGCCCAAGGGACAGCGGGAGGCCGGGCTTGCCATCGGCCTGACGAGCTTCCAGTCACGGCTCACCATCGAACTGCCGCAGGCTATCCGCCGCATGCTCCCCTCGCTCGTGGCGCAGCTCGTGGTGCTCCTGAAGGACACCTCGCTCGGTTACATCGTCGCCTACGGCGAGCTGCTCCGGGCGGTCCAGGTGATGGCCGACTTCCTGGGTCCGCAGTTCCTGTTCCCGGTGTTCTTCGTGGCCGCGGCCATCTACATCGCGATCAACCTTGCGGTTTCCCGCATCGCGATCATGATCGAGAAGCGCGGTTCCAAGAAGGCCGCCGGCGGCATGGCCCACGTCCCGGTCGCGGGCACCGCCCCGGCCAAGTAGGCCGGTCCGGGCGAAGCCCCAATGGATGAAGGTCCGGAACCCGTCGGGTTCCGGACCTTCGCTGTTTAACCGGCCATCCGGTGCCCTGGCTACACGCCCAGCCAGCTCCGCAGCGCCCGCAGGCACTCCCGGATCGCCTCGGCGTCGACGTGTTCATCGTCTTTGTGCGCCAGCAGCGCATCGCCCGGGCCGAAGTTCACGGCGGGGACCCCCAGTTCGCTGAAGCGCGCGACGTCGGTCCAGCCGTATTTGGGTTTCGGCTCGGCCCCGACGGCGGCGACGAAGGAGGCGGCGGCGGGGTGGTTCAGTCCGGGCCGCGCACCGGCGGCGCCGTCGGTGCGGACCAGCTCGAAGCCGGCCAGCAGTTCGCGCACGTGTTCCTCAGCCTGCGCCATGGACTTGTCCGGGGCGAACCGGTAGTTGATTTCCACCACGCAACGGTCCGGAATGACGTTTCCGGCCGTGCCGCCTTGGATCTTCACCGCGTTAAGGCTCTCGCGGTAGTCCAGGCCGTCGACGGTGACGGTCTGCGGCTCGTAGTCGGCCAACCGGGCCAGGATCGGGGCCGCAGCGTGGATGGCGTTACTGCCCATCCACGCGCGCGCCGAGTGGGCAGCCTCGCCGAGGGTGGTCGCTTCGAACCGGATGGTGCCGTTGCAGCCGCCCTCGACTGTGCCGTCGGTCGGTTCCAGCAGGATCGCGAAGTCGCCTTCCAGCAGGGCCCCGTGGTTCCGGACCAGCCGGCGGAGGCCGCTCTTGACCCCCTCGACTTCCTCGTGGTCGTAGAAGACAAAGGTGACGTCCTTGTCCGGCTCCGCGCCGCCGTCGAACAAGCCCGCGGCCAGCGCGAGCTGCACCGCGACGCCGCTCTTCATGTCGGTGGCACCGCGGCCGTACAGGATGCCCTCCCCCGGCGCCCCGGAGGGCCAGTAGGACGGGACGGTGCCGAGCGCGCCCTCGGTGGTCGGCAGCGGGACGGTGTCGAGGTGCCCGGCGAGGATGACCCGCTCGGGCCGGCCGAGGCTGGTGCGGGCGATCATCGCGTCGCCGTCGCGGACCAGCTCCAGTTGGGGGATGGCGCGGAGGGCGTGCTCGACGGCGTCGGCCAGCCGGCCTTCCTCCCCCGAGACACTGAAGATGTCGATGATGTCCGCGGTCAGCAGGGCAACGTCCCGGCGCAGGTCCAGGCGGGCGGGGGCAAGAAGTTCAGTCACGGTTCCACTGTATATGCCGCCCCCGCTCCTCCAACTGGCTCGCAGTAGTTGTCGTTCGGAGGCGTCATAACGACAACAAGTGGGACCCAGTCGGGGTGTCACGGGTTTCGGTGAGCGCGGGCGCCGTCTATAGACTTGGGGTCATGACTGAAACCGCTTCTGCTGCCGTGCCCGACGACTCCCGCTCCGCCTACGGCTACGGCGTCGCGACCATCGCCACCCGCAACGGTGAGGCCACCGTGCTGGACGTCTGGTTCCCGGCTCCGGCGCTCGGGACCGCGACGGAGAGCCTCCGCGACGTGGCGAATGCGGACCAGTCGCTGCTCGACGTCGCCGCAGAGGGCGCCGACGCGGACCGCGGCACCGAGCAGAAGGTCGTCTTCGTCCAGGTCCACCTCGACGAGGCCCCGGCCGACACCGCGGACGCGTACCTGCGCCTGCACCTGCTCTCGCACCGCCTCGTGCGGCCCAACACCATCAACCTGGACGGCATCTTCGGCAAGCTGCCCAACGTTGTGTGGACCAACTTCGGCCCGGCCGCCGTCGAGGACTTCGAACTGACCCGCGCGCGGCTGCGCCGGCGCGGCGCCGTGACCGTCTACGGCGTGGACAAGTTCCCGCGGATGGTCGACTACGTCATCCCCTCTGGCGTCCGGATCGCCGACGCCGACCGGGTCCGCCTCGGCGCGCACCTCGCCGAAGGCACCACCGTGATGCACGAAGGCTTCGTGAACTTCAATGCCGGCACGCTCGGCTCCTCCATGGTCGAGGGCCGCATCTCCGCCGGCGTGGTGGCCGGTGACGGCTCCGACGTCGGCGGCGGTGCCTCCATCATGGGCACCCTCTCCGGCGGCGGCAAGGAGAAGATCTCCCTGGGCGAACGAGTCCTGCTCGGCGCCAACTCCGGGGTGGGCATCAGCATCGGTGACGACTCCGTCGTCGAGGCCGGCCTTTACGTCACGGCCGGCACCCGGGTGCGGGTGGTCGGGCAGAAGGACGCCGACGGCGAGGACACCAGCCAGATCGTCAAGGCCGTTGAACTTTCCGGCGTCCCCAACCTGCTGTTCCGCCGCAACTCCTCCACCGGCGAGGTGGAGGTACTCCCGCGCAAGGGACAGACCGTCGAACTCAACGAGGCTCTGCACGCCAACTAGGCACCGGCCGATCATTGACCGGCAGAAGACTGGACCGGCCCGGCAGGGCCTGAGGGAGTTGTTACGTGGCACGCAGAGGTGGCTGGCGCCGTCGGATCGTGCTGTTGCTGGCCGTAGCCATGGTGGCGGGCGCGATTTATACCGCAGTGGAATTCCTGCAGCGCTCCGAGACCCTGATCACCGAGCGCTGCACCGCGGTGGGCTCGGGCGGTGACGATCTCGCGACCGACCAGGCCGCCAATGCGGCCCTCATCAGTGCCATCGCGGTCCGGCGGGGGCTGCCGGCCCGCGCCGCGAGTATCGCCCTGGCCACGTCCATGCAGGAGTCGAAGCTGCGCAACATCGGCCACGGCGACCAGGCCGGCCCTGACTCCCGCGGGCTGTTCCAGCAGCGGCCCTCGCAGGGCTGGGGCACCGAGCAGGAGGTGATGGACCCGTACCACGCCACGAACGCCTTCTACGACGCGTTGGAGACGATCCCGGGCTACGAATCGCTTCCCATTACCGAGGCCGCCCAGCAGGTCCAGCGGTCGGCGTATCCCGGGGCCTACGCCCAGCACGAGGGGATGGCCCGCGCCTTCGCCTCCGCCCTGACCGGCCACACCGCGCAGGGCCTCGACTGCTCGCTGCGCATGCCGGACGCGGCAGGGGACCCCGCGCAGCTCCAGCAGCGCCTGGCCGCGGCCTTCGGCCCCATCCCGGCGACGGCGGCCGGAAGGACGGTAATGGTGACCGCCCAGGACACCCGATCCTGGGCGGTCGCCCACTGGGCGGTGGCCAACGCCAAGGCCCTGTCGATCAGCGAGGTCCGGGTGGCCGGGCAAACCTGGACCCGGTCATCCCACAACGGCTGGCAGGCCGGGGACGCGCCGTCGGGCCAGGTCGCCATCACGGTCGCCGGGAAGCCTGCGCCGTAGCGCAGTCCGTCCCCGACCCAGGGCCGGTCCGACGGCGCCGGGCTCAGACCAGCAGTTCGATGACGGGCTGGACGTAGCTGCGGAACAGTTCCGGCTCGGAGAGCAGCGCCGAGCTCATGATGATCTTGTCCGGCTCCAGATACCAGGCCCGCGGCTCGGCGAGGGGAAGCTCGATGATGGTCAGCTCAAAGTTCCGAGCGGCCCGGCCGACCTCCAGCAGCCGGTCCTCCACCAGGTCGGCCAGCAACTCGGTGGCTCCGCTGGCATCCCGTTCGGCTTCCAGGGCCAGGTACTCCCCCCGGCGTTCGCGGGCCCAGCTCAGGGCCGCACCGAAGTGCGCCTGCAGGACCCGGCGGAGGGCCGGCGAGTTCCCGAACGCGCGGAATCCCGGCGGCCCAAGCTCGGGCTCCATCTCCGGGTGGGCTTTCAGGAGCTGGGCCCACCAGGCCTCCCACTCGGTCTTGAGGGCGCTGATGCCGCCGACCTCGTCGATCAGGTGCGAATGGTCGGAGGCACGGATCTTCGGGGCCGCGTGGCAGAGTGCGGGGTGGCCGACAGTCTCCAGGCCGGCCGCGTCTCGGACGTACAGCGCTATGAGCAGCGGTCCTGAGGTGTCCATGGTGATTTGCCAGCCCGGCCCGCCTGTTTGGTGCATCCGATTGCCTCCCTTGGCAAGACGTACTTTTCCAGTCTATTCCTGAAGGTAGTGCACGTTAATGGCCGGCCCCGCTGCCGACCAGGCTGGCCAGATGGGCCTCGAGTACATCGTGGCACATTTGTGCCGTCATCCACTCCGGCTGCAGCAGGGCGTGCATAGTGAGTCCGTCCAGGGTGGCCAGCAACCGTTCCGCCTCGGTGACGAGCTGCTGCCGGTCCGGACCGCCGGCGCCGTCGTCATCGCCTTGGGTCGCGGCCAGGTCCATCATCAGCCGGCCGACGACGGCGGCCACCGTGCGGTGGCTGCGGTCCGCTTCCGGGGCAAGGAACGGCCTGGTCCGGGCCGCGTTCTTGAAGGCCATCCAGACGCAGGCGTCGACGGCGCGTTCCTCGTCCAGCGGCAGAAGTTCCCCCAGCAGAGTTAATACGGCGGTGCGGTGCTCGGCGGAGCCTGGGGCGGTTTCCGCCAGCCGGGCCTCCGCAGTGTCGAGCCGGCCGGCGATCCGGTCCACCACGACGCCGAAAGAGTGGGCCAGGAGCTCGTCGCTGCTGGCAAAGTAGTGCCGCACGGAGCCCACCGCCAGTTCGGCTTCGTCGGCGACCTCGCGGAGCGAGGCCCGCTCGAGCCCGTCTGCCGCGACAATCCTGAAAACGGCTTCGACAACTTCCTGGCGCCGCAAAGCAGCGTCGACAAATTTGGGCATTGCTCCTTTTTAGCACGGATGTGCCCGCACGCGGGCCTCCCACGCCGGTCGCACCAGCAACTCCAGCACCAGGGCCGGGCCACCTGTCCCCGGCAACAACGACGCCGGCCGCGCACCTCATGCTCGAGGTGCGCGGCCGGCGTCGTGGACGGGTGGTGCCTAGACGGAGGGGTAGTTCCGTTCCGGCTCTCCCGTGTAGAGCTGCCGCGGGCGGCCGATCTTGGTGTTCGGGTCGCTGATCATTTCGCGCCACTGCGCGATCCAGCCCGGCAGACGGCCGATCGCGAACAACACGGTGAACATCTTCTCCGGGAAGCCCATCGCCTTGTAGATCAGGCCGGTGTAGAAGTCCACGTTCGGGTAGAGCTTGCGCTCGATGAAGTAGTCATCCTGCAGCGCCTTCTCTTCGAGGCGGAGCGCGATGTCCAGGAGTTCGTCGTTGCCGCCGAGCTTGCTGAGGATCTCGTGGGCCGTGGCCTTGACGATCTTGGCGCGCGGGTCGTAGTTCTTGTAGACCCGGTGCCCGAAGCCCATCAGGCGGACGCCGTCTTCCTTGTTCTTGACCTTCTCCATGTAGTCCTCGGGCTTGATGCCGTCGGCCTGGATCTGGCGGAGCATCTTGAGCACAGCCTCGTTGGCGCCGCCGTGGGCGGGGCCGAAGAGGGCGTTGATGCCGGCGGAAACGGAGGCGAAGAGGTTGGCGTTGGAGGAGCCGACCAGCCGCACCGTGGAGGTGGAGCAGTTCTGCTCGTGGTCCGCGTGCAGGATCAGCAGCAGGTCCAGGGCCTTGGCCACCACCGGGTCCACCTCGTACTGCTCGGCCGGCAGGCCGAAGCTCAGGCGGAGGAAGTTCTCCACGAGGTTGTGGGAGTTGTCCGGGTACAGCATCGGCTGGCCGACGGACTTCTTCAGCGCGTAGGCCGCGATAACCGGCATCTTGGCCAGCAGCCGGTAGGTGGAGACCTCAACCTGCTCGGCGTTGAACGGGTCCAGCGAGTCCTGGTAGAACGTGGACAGCGCGGACACGGCGGAGGACAGCACCGGCATCGGGTGGGCGTCGCGGGGGAAGCCGCTGAAGAAGCCTTTGAGCTCCTCGTGCAGCAGGGTGTGGTGGCGGATCCGCTGGTCAAAAGCTTCCAGCTCGGCCGGAGTCGGCAGGTTGCCGTAGATCAGCAGGTAGGAGACTTCCAGGAAGCTGGAGTGCTGGGCGAGCTGCTCGATCGGGTAGCCCCGGTAGCGCAGGATGCCGGCGTCGCCGTCGATGTAGGTGATGGCCGACGTGGTGGCCGCGGTGTTCATGAAACCGGGGTCGAAGGCAACGGCGCCGGTCTGCTTCAGCAGCTTGGAAACGTCGTAGCCTTCGTTCCCTTCAACAACCTTGATGCGGGGGAGCTCGAGCTCGCCGCCCGCATGACGCAGGGTTGCGCTGGTGGTCTCAGTCATGGATTCTCCTCATGAGGCGTCAGGGCCCCTGTTGAAAGCTTGATCCAACATCTGGTGAAGCGGCCCACGGAGCCCGTATCTGGACACGGGTTCCAACGGCTGCGCTGCCTTCTTGTGGAAAGCCACCATTGATAGTCAGTTAAAAACTACCGCCAGTTCGCGGGTGGCACTAATCCGGGGCTACTCCAAAGCGTCCAAATCGCGCATCTTGTGTCCGGCATCACAGCATTGTTACGGTCCCGTAGCCAGCCGTTCGACGGCGGCGTCGATCCGTTCGTCCGTAGCGGTCAGCGCCACCCGGATGAAGCCGTGGCCGGCGTCCCCGTAGAAGACGCCGGGACCCGAGACGATGCCGCGGTCGGCGAGCCTGCCGACGGTGTCCCAGGTGGCCTCGCCCGCGGTGGCCCAGAGATAGAGCCCGGCACGGGATTCGTGGATCGTCAGTCCGAAACGCTCCAGCGCCGGGACAATGCGTTCGCGGCGTCCGCGGTAGAGGTCCTTTTGCGCGGCCACGTGCCCGTCGTCGCCGAGGGCCACGCGCATGGCTTCCTGGACCGGGTAGGGCACGATCATGCCGGCGTGCTTGCGGCTGTTGACCAGGTTGGCCATGATCGCGCCGTCGCCGGCCACGAACGCGGCGCGGTAGCCTGCGAGGTTGGACTGCTTGCTCAGCGAGTAGACCGCCAGCAGACCCTCGTGGGAGTCCCCGGCCACGCGAGGGTCCAGGATGCTGGGCACGGGGTCGCCGCCGCGCTGGACGTCCCACTCGCCCCAGCCAAGTTCGGCGTAGCACTCGTCGGAGGCGACCACGGCGCCGAGTTCCCGGGCCTGGCCCACGATCCGCTTGAGCGAGTCGGCGTCGCGGACGCTGCCGGTGGGGTTGGCGGGTGAGTTAACCCAGACGAGCCGGACGCGGGACCTGGTGTCGGCGTCGAGCTCGTCGAGGTCGTCAGCGGCCACGTGCTCTGCCCCGGCGAAGGTGGCGCCGATGTCGTAGGTGGGGTAGGCGACGGTGGGCCGCACCACGACGTCGCCCGGCTTGAGGCCGAGCAGGAACGGCAGCCAGGCCACGAGTTCCTTGGACCCGACGGTGGGCATGACGTTCTGCGGATCCAGCCCGGGGACGCCGCGGCGGCGGTCAAACCAGGCAGCGATCGCTTCCCGGAGTGCCGGCGTACCGTGCACAGTGGGGTACCCGGGGGCGTTGGCGGCCGCCCGGAGCGCCTCCTGGACGAGGGCAGGCGTATCGTCAACCGGGGTGCCGATCGAGAGGTTTACCGCTCCGCCGGGATGCGCGGCGGCGCGCGCAAGGTAGGGCGCCATCGCTTCCCAAGGGTAGTCGGGCAGGCTGAGGCCGAAACTGCGCACCGCGGAAGTCACCGGAAGGCCGTCCTAGTTGTCTTGGTTCTGCGGCGGCAGCGCGGCGATCATGGGGTGGTCCGTGTGGGTGTTGCCGATCTTTGCGGCGCCACCGGGCGAGCCGAGCACATCGAAGAACTCGACGTTGGCCTTGTAGTAGTCGGCCCATTCCTCGGGGGTGTCATCCTCGTAGTAGATGGCCTCGACGGGGCACACCGGCTCGCAGGCGCCGCAGTCCACGCACTCGTCCGGGTGGATGTACAGGGAACGCTCACCCTCGTAGATGCAATCGACGGGGCATTCTTCGATACATGCCTTGTCTTTGACATCTACACACGGCTGCGCGATTACGTACGTCACGTCCCTGGCCTCTCCACGTTGGTTCCGGCATCCCGCCGGATTTTGCTCCCGGCCTGAGCGCCGGGCTGCTGACTTCTGAGCCTATTATCTCCCAGCCCGGTCCCGCGAACCTAGCCGGGCGTCACAGAGCCCTCGCCCCCTACTATGGACGGGTGAGTTCACCGATCCCCCAGCCGCAGCAGTTCCTCTCCGACGCCCCGCTGGGGACCCGAGTGGTGGTGCGCTACCGGATTGATGGCGGCCTGACGGATGCCTTGGGCGAGCTGGTGGCCCGCACCGCCAGGGAATGCACTGTACGGACCCGGCGGTCCGACGTCGTCATTGGCCTCGGGCTGGTGGTGGCCGCCAAGGCAGTCCCGCCGGCCCCGCCGCGCCGCCCCCGTGGACATGCCCTCCCCTAGCCGCCTCAATAGGACATGCCCATCCGCTGCACAATCCGACGGGCATGCCCATCCCCAAGCCGCGCCGACGAGCATGCCCATCGGCTGCGCCCTCCACCATGGGACATGTCCATTCCCAGGTTCGAAGAATGGACATAATGCCGTTATGTCCATCCGCCGCTCTGCAGGGAGAGCATGCCCATTCCCGCCGGGATCCCGCGACGGACATGCCCATTGCTCGCGGCACAGACAGCTCCAATCCCGCAGCCGCAGGATTCAGGCAGCGGCAGGAATCAGGCAGCGGCAGGATTCAGGCGGCGGCAGGATTCCCGCAGCGGCAGGAACCAGGCGGCGGCGGAGAGCCGGTTGAGCGCCTCCCGGACCATGGCAATAAATTCCTCCGGCCGGTATTTGAGCAGCGGATAGGTGACGACCAGAGTGGGAACACCCAGTCTGGTGGTGACATTCCACCGGCGCCGATCTTCTTCGAAACTCAACCGGTCCATGTGAAAGCCGGCGCCGTCGGTCTCGATTCCGAGCCGCCCGTCCACCATGAGATCCAGGTGGCCCATCCCCGGGACGTTGACCTGGGATTCAACGTGGAAGCCTGCGCGCCGAAGGTGGAACCGTGCGAGGCACTCGATGACCGATTGCGACTGCGGAACGATGGATGCGACGATCCTGCGTTCCCGGGCGTCACTCCGGCTGGCCAGGCGCAGGCGAAGCGACGCCAAGGGAAGTCCCTTCAGTACGACGGCGGATTCGGCAATCACAAGGCCATCCAGCTCCGGCAGGCAGCGCAGGCTCTGCACCACCGTGTCCAGCAGGGTCGGTGGATGAGTCGCCCGGTGGCATACAAAACCCGGATAGGTCCGGCTATGGGTGAGTCCGACGTGTGGTTGCTGGGGCGCTTCTAGGACCCACAGGCCGCCGAATTGCGCTGCACTGACACACGCGGGCTCGGCGGGGAGGGAACGGATAGCGACAAGTAGAGGGTCTGCTCCCGGCGTCGCGTAGACGCCGCGGGACACCCGGGCGACGGCGCCCGATGCCAGGGCCGCCCGGAGGTGAAAGCCCGATATCCCGGCAGCCGCCAGATGCTTGGCTCGCGCAACGCCGTCGTACCTGGACATGACTTCATTGATTTTGACCATGCTCACCATGGTTTCGAGGCCGGCCCGAGAGCGACAGCTCCGGCTTCCGCTATGTGCACAAGCGGGTGGCCACCGAAGCGGCTGCTTGGACGGACATGTCCATTCCCGGCCGACGGACATGTCCAGTGCACGGTCCGAGCATTGGACATTGTGCCCATATGTCCACTCTGGGGAACGAAGGATGGGCATGTCCCGCCAGTGCGGTCACGTACGACGGGCATGCTCATCAGCGTGAATTAAAGCTGGGCATGTCCCGCCAGGGCGGTCACGTACGACGGGCATGCTCATCAGCGTGAATTAAAGCTGGGCATGTCCCGCCAGGGCGGTCACGGACGACGGGCATGTCCGTCCGGATGAACCAAGGATGGGCATGTCCCTCCCGGGTTGGTACGCTACCGGCCCCGCCGCGCGTAGCGCCGACTCCAGGCCAGCGTAATGAGCGTGACACCCACGATGCCGTACACCCAGATATTCCCTGCGAGGTCGCCGATGATCAGGCGCTTGCCCTGATCCAGGGTGGACCACCAGCCCGCCAGCGCGTAGCAGACGGCACCGCAGGCTGCCGTTGGAAGCGGGGACCGGAAGGCGGCACCGAGCCAGAGCTCGACCGCGCCCAGCAGCACCAACGCGGCGACGGCGCCCCACGGAAGCTCGACGCCGCCAACCACCAGGTGCTGCCCGTGCAGCATGGTGCCTGCGAGGGCAGCAAAAAGAGCTGCCGGTACGGCGACGGCAATGCCGCCTGCCATACCGGCAGCTCTTCTGTTCACAAGGGCCTCAGCGTAAACGCGGAGACTAGAC
The DNA here is from genome assembly GCF_005937985.2 of Arthrobacter sp. KBS0702. Lineage (NCBI taxonomy): Bacteria > Bacillati > Actinomycetota > Actinomycetes > Micrococcales > Micrococcaceae > Arthrobacter > Arthrobacter sp. KBS0702. Next base: position 2,608,656 of record NZ_CP042172.1, read on the forward strand.
CTTGGCGCGGGCGCGGTTGGCCTTGGCCCGCTCGTTGGTGTCCAGGATGACCTTGCGGATGCGGATGGCGTCCGGGGTGACCTCGACGCACTCGTCTTCGCGGGCGAATTCGAGGGACTCTTCGAGGGTCAGATCGCGCGGCGGCGTCAGGTTCTCGAAGGTGTCCGAGGAAGCGGCACGCATGTTGGTGAGCTTCTTTTCCTTCGTGATGTTGACGTCCATGTCGTCGGCGCGGGAGTTCTCGCCGACGATCATGCCCTCGTAGACCTCGGAGGTGGGCTTGACGAAGAAGGAGCCGCGTTCCTGCAGGTTGATCATGGCGAACGGCGTCACAACACCGGCGCGGTCGGCGATCATCGAGCCGTTGGTGCGGTATTCGATCGGGCCGGCCCACGGTTCGTAGCCTTCGGAGATGGAGGCGGCGATGCCGGCGCCACGGGTGTCCGTGAGGAACTTGGTGCGGAAACCGATCAGGCCACGGGCCGGAACGATGAACTCCATGCGGCACCAGCCGGTGCCGTGGTTGGCCATGTTGGTCATGCGGCCCTTGCGGGCTGCCATGAGCTGGGTGACGGCGCCGAGGTACTCTTCCGGCACGTCGATGGTCATGTGCTCCATCGGCTCGTGGATCTTGCCGTCGATGGTCTTGGTGACAACCTGCGGCTTGCCGACAGTCAGTTCAAAGCCCTCGCGGCGCATCTGCTCGACCAGGATGGCCAGCGCGAGCTCTCCACGGCCCTGGACTTCCCAGGCATCCGGACGCTCGGTGGGGAGCACCTTGATGGAGACGTTACCGATCAGTTCCTTGTCCAGGCGGTCCTTGACCTGGCGGGCGGTGACCTTCGCGCCCTTGACCTTGCCGGCCAGCGGCGAGGTGTTGATACCGATGGTCATGGAGATCGCGGGATCGTCCACGGTGATCAGCGGAAGCGGCTGCGGGTTCTCGGCGTCGGTCAGGGTCTCACCAATGGTGATTTCCTCGATGCCGGCGACGGCGACAATCTCGCCCGGGCCTGCGGACTCGGCCGGGACGCGGTCCAGCGCCTTGGTGGCGAGCAGCTCGGTGATCTTGACGTTCTTCAGTTCGCCGTTGGCGCGCGCCCAGGCAACGGTCTGTCCCTTGCGGAGGGTGCCGTTGTAGATGCGCAGCAGGGCGAGGCGGCCGAGGAACGGGGAGGCGTCCAGGTTGGTGACGTGCGCCTGCAGGACACCGTTCGGGTTGTAGGTCGGTGCCGGGATGTGCTCGATGATGGCCTGGAAGAGCGGCTCGAGGTCCTCGTTCTCCGGGGGGGTGCCGTCGGCCGGCTGCTCGAGGGACGCGCGGCCAACCTTGGCGGCGGCGTAGACGACGGGCACGTTGAGGATCTTGTCCAGGTCCAGGTCCGGAACTTCGTCCGCGAGGTCGGAGGCCAGGCCGAGGAGCAGGTCCATCGACTCGTGCACGACTTCTTCGATCCGGGCGTCGGGGCGGTCGGTCTTGTTGACCAGGAGGATCACCGGCAGGTGAGCGGCCAGGGCCTTGCGCAGCACAAAGCGGGTCTGCGGCAGCGGGCCCTCGGAAGCATCGACGAGGAGGACGACGCCGTCGACCATGGACAGGCCGCGCTCGACCTCGCCGCCGAAGTCGGCGTGGCCGGGGGTGTCGATCACGTTGATCGTGATGGTCTCGCCCTTGGAGGACGGACCGTTGTAGGCCACGGTGGTGTTCTTGGCCAGGATGGTGATGCCCTTTTCGCGTTCCAGGTCACCGGAGTCCATGACGCGGTCTTCGAGGTGGTTGTGCTCGGCAAAGGAGTTGGTCTGCTTGAGCATGGCGTCGACCAGGGTGGTCTTGCCGTGGTCAACGTGGGCCACGATCGCGACGTTGCGCAGGTCACTGCGCGATGCAGTGGCTACCGCAGTGTTGGTGGTGGTTTCAGACATGCGTTATTGCTCGATTCAGTGGTGAAGTCAGCTGTTGTATCGCGACATTTCCAACCGGAACGCACGACGGATGAGTCCCTTTGGCACAGGGCACCTTCATCCATTCTAGACGCTAGGGCATTTATTGGCCTAAAAACGGGACGGCCGGCGGAGCACACCCGGGTGCCATCTGGCGAGAAACACGCCAGACACGTGAGCAATGTCACTTGGTTTCCGGCCAGGCATGCCCCATGATGGCTGTGATAACAGCACGCCAGCCCGGAGACATCAATGCGCAACCCCTCGGCCCGGTACCGCTTCGTCGCACCGATGATCGCCGCAGGCGTACTCTTGGGCGGCTGCGGCCAAAGCCCGATCCAGTCCACTGCCGCGCCCGCGCCCAGCGTTAATGCCGGGCAGGACGTCCGTGGCAAGACCGTCCGCGTCCCCGCCGGCGCCCCGGGCGAGCCCGTCGCCGCGGGTCTGGGCGCGAAGTCCCAGTTCGTCACGGGGCCGGATCCCGAAACGCTGCCGGAGGGATCGCTTTACCGCAATCCCGCTAATGGCCGTGACGAGGCGATCGTTGCGGACATCCGGCACACCGCCGTGCTGATCGGTGACTCACAGTCCGAACCCCTCACCGCATGGACGCGCCAGGGCCTGGGCAACGCCGGCTACGGCGTGTTCTTCTGCGGCCTCGGCGGCACCGGGTTCGTCGCGGCGAACGGCAAGACCGGCAATTACATCGACGCCCTGCAGCGCGGCGACTGGAAACTTCCCTACGGGTCCCCGCCGCTGGTGGTCATCCAGGGCGGCGGCAACGACGCCACCCGTGGGGCCACCGACGCCCAGATCGTCGCCAACGCTGAGCGGCTGATCGCGACCCTGCGGCAGCGTTACCCCGGCAGCAAGCTCCTGATGATCGGAACCTTGGCCCGCGGCGCGAACTACGGCGGCGGCCGCCGTACCCAGGTCGACGCCCTGCTCGGGACAATCGCGGCCAAGCAGGAGATCCCCTTCGTGAGCGTGGGTGACTGGCTGAGCAGGTACAACCTCACCCGGTTGCTGGCGGACGGCACGCACATGTCTGCCGAAGGCAACGACGCCCTCGGCGTGCTGCTCGGCCAGCGGCTGGAGGAGATGGGCATCCAGGCGGACGACACCGCCACGGTCCGCTGACCCTGAGGCGCCGCCCGCCACCAGGCCAACAACGCCACCAGGCCCACAACGCCATACGGCTCACAACGACAGAAGGAGCCGGTGTCCACCCCGTGGGATGGACACCGGCTCCTTCGTTAACCGGTCTGCTGCGTCAGCGGGTGTGCCGGTCAGGCAACTTCCGGAGGAAGCATGAGCCGGGCGCCCGGGATGGCGTTGAGCAGGGCCTTGGTGTAGTCCTGCTGCGGCGAATCGAAGACGTCATCCGTGGAGCCGGTCTCGACGAGCTTGCCCTTCTCCATCACACACACGTGGTCCGCGATCTGCCGCACCACCGCGAGGTCATGGGTGATGAACAGGTACGTCAGGCCCAGCCGGGACTGCAGGTCGGCGAGCAGGTTCAGCACCTGGGCCTGCACCAGCACGTCCAGCGCCGAGACGGCCTCGTCGCAGATGATGACCTCCGGGTCGAGGGCCAGGGCCCGCGCAATCGCGACACGCTGGCGCTGGCCGCCGGAGAGCTCGTTCGGGTACCGCTGCATGGTGGACTGCGGCAGCGCCACCTGGTCCAACAGTTCGCGGACCTTCTTCTCGCGGCTGGCTTTGTTCCCGATCTTGTGGGTCCGCAGCGGCTCCTCGATGGTCCGGAAGATGTTGTACATCGGGTCGAGGGAACCGTACGGGTCCTGGAAGATCGGCTGCACCCGGCGGCGGAAGGCGAAGATCTCCTTGTTGTTCAGCGTGGAGGTGTCGACGCCGTCGAACACGATCTTGCCCGCGGTGGGCTGAAGCAGGTTCAGGACCATCTGCGCCACGGTGGACTTGCCGGAGCCCGACTCCCCCACGATCGCCGTCGTGGTGCCGCGCTTGACGCTGAAGGAGACGTCGTCCACCGCGGTGAAGTCGGTGGAGCGGCCAAGGCCGGAGCGCAGCTTGAAGACCTTCTTCAGGTTCTCAATCCGAAGCACGTCCTCAGGCTTGGACGGTTCGACGACGACGTCTTCAGCGGGCGCCAGCAGGTCTTCCGACTCGACGCCGAGTTCCTTGGCCACCTGGATGCGCCGTGATGCCAGCGACGGCGCCGAGGCGACCAGCCGTTGGGTGTACGGGTGCTGCGGGTTCTGCAGCAGTTCCAGTGACGGCCCTGATTCCACGACCTGGCCGCGGTACATCACCACGACCTTGTCGGCGCGCTCGGCGGCCAGGCCAAGGTCGTGGGTGATCAGGAGGACAGCCGTGCCCAGTTCGGTGGTCATCTTGTCCAGGTGGTCCAGGATCTGGCGCTGCACGGTGACGTCCAGGGCCGACGTCGGCTCATCGGCGATGAGGAGGCGCGGCTGGCAGGACAGGCCGATCGCGATCAGGGCGCGCTGGCGCATGCCGCCGGAGAACTCGTGCGGGTACTGCTTGGCCCGCCGCCTGGCATCGGGCAGGCCCGCCTGGGACAGCACCTTCGCGACGTCGTCCGGACCGTCCGGAAGGCCGTTGGCCTTCAGCGTCTCGCGGACCTGGTAGCCGATCTTCCAGACCGGGTTCAGGTTGGACATCGGGTCCTGCGGGACCATGCCGATGCTATTGCCGCGAAGTTCGATCATGCGCTTTTCGCTGGCGTGCGAAATGTCCTCGCCGTCGAACAGGATCTGCCCGCCGGACACCGCGCCGTTGCTCGGCAGCAGGCCGATGGCGGCCAAGGCCGTCGTCGACTTTCCGGAGCCGGACTCCCCCACGATCGCTACGGTCTCGCCGGGCATCACGGTCAGGTGGGCGTTGCGGACGGCGTTGACCACGCCGCCGCTGGTCTTGAAGCTGATCGCCAGGTCCCGGATCTCGAGCAGCGGACGCTGGGCGGCCGCACCTTCTTCACGGATTTCAACAGGGGCGTTCATGGCTTCCCCTTTCATCGCTTGCGCGCTTTGGGATCGAGAGCATCACGCAGGGCATCGCCCAGCATGATGAAGCTCAGAACGGTGATGGAGAGGGCGATGGCCGGGTAGAGCAGCGGCATCGGGTTGGAGCGCAGGGAAGCCTGCGCGGCCTGGATGTCGTTGCCCCAGGACATCACGCTGGGCGGGAGCCCGATTCCGAGGAACGACAGCGTGGATTCCGCGACGATGAAGGTACCGAGCGAGATCGTGGCCACCACGATGATCGGGGCGAGCGAGTTCGGCATGACGTGCCGCATGAGGGCGCCGAACTTGGAGACGCCGAGGGACCGTGCGGCGGTGACGAAGTCCGCGTTGCGGACCTCGATGACAGCGCCGCGGGTGATGCGGGCGATCTGCGGCCAGCCGAAGGTCATCAGGATCAGGACCAGGGTCCATGCGGTCCGGTTGGCCCGGAACATCGGCAGCTGCATCACGACGATGGCGCCGAGGATCAGCGGCAGGGCGAAGAAGATGTCGTTGATGCGTGCCAGCACGGCATCGACCCAGCCGCCGTAGTAGCCGGCCAGGGCGCCCATGATGCCGCCGATCACCAGCACACCGATGGTGGTGAACAGGCCGACGGTGACCGAGGAGCGGGTGCCGAAGATGACACGGGCGTACACGTCACAGCCCTGCTGGGTGTAGCCCAGCGGGTGCCCCGCCGCGGGGCCCCCGTCCGAGTTGGCCAGCTGGCACGCTTCGGAAGACGGGTCGATCGACGAGAAGAGCCCCGGAAAGAGCGATACGGCCACGACCACGAGGATCAGGAACGCGGAGATCAGGAACAGCGGCTGCTTGCGCAGGTTCCGCCAGGCTTCGGCCCAGAGGCTCAGCGGAGCCTGGTCCTCCTTGACTTTGTCCGTCGCCTGCAGGGGCGTCTCGGCGAAGTCGGCAACGAAGTGCTCGATGTGGCGCTCGGCGGGCGCCGAAGCATCCGGCCTTGCGGTGTTGGAATCAGGAGTCATAGCGGATCCTCGGGTCAAGCCAGGCGTACAGCAGGTCAACGAGCAGGTTGGAGAGGCAGTAGATCAGCACCAGCACGGTCACGATCGAGACCACTGTGGGGCCTTCGCCGGAGAGCACGGCCCGGTAGAGCCGGTTGCCGACGCCGGGCACGTTGAAGATGCCTTCAGTGACGATCGCGCCGCCCATCAGGCTGCCCAGGTCCGCGCCAAGGAAGGTGATGACGGGGATCAGGGAGTTGCGCAGGATGTGCACCCGGACCACGCGGAAGCGGGACAGGCCCTTCGCGGTGGCGGTGCGCACGTAGTCCGCGCTCATGTTTTCAATGACGGACGTGCGGGTCAGGCGCAGCACGTAGGCGAAGGAGGCGAGGCCCAGCACGATGGCCGGCAGGATCAGGTCCTGCACCGTGGCCGCTGAACTGACGGTCGGTTTCGCCCAGCCCAGTTGCACACCGATGGTGAACTGCAACAGGAAGCCCAGGACGAAGATCGGGATGCCGATGACGACCAGGGACGCCACCAGGACGGTTGCGTCGAAGAACTTGCCCTTACGGAGGCCCGCGATCAAGCCGAAGATGATGCCGAAGACGGCTTCGAAGATCAGGGCCATCACGGCAAGCCGGGCGGTCACCGGGAAGACCTCGCCGAGCACCGCGGCGATCGGCCGGCCGGAGAAGTCCTGGCCAAGGTCGAAGGTGAAGATGCTCTTGAGGTAGAGCAGGTATTGGATAAAGAACGGCTGGTCCAGGTGGTACTGGGCCCGCAGTTTCGCGGCGACGGCCTCGTTGACCGGCTTGTCTCCGAACAGGGCGACGATGGGGTCACCGGGGAGGCTGAAGACCAGGAAGTAGACCAGCAGCGTTGCGCCCAGGAAGACGGGAATCAGTTGGAGAAAGCGCTTGAGGATGTATGTCGCCATCAGCGAAGCACACCCTTGTCAGCAGGCATCCCGGCCAGGGATGCGGCGGAGTTGTTCATCAAAGAACCTTTTCACTATTGGTGCAGTCCGACGCCGGGAAAGTCACGGTCGCCGGGCGGCGAAAGTACGCCCGAGGCTTTGGCCGTCAGGGAGAAATCGGTGTGGAAGCAAAACAACGGCGGAGGCCCCAATCCAGGCAGCCCCCGCCGTCGTTCAGTTGTTACTTGCCGGTGATGTTGTAGTACAGCGGGACGCCGTCCCAGCCGTAGTCAACGTTGGTGACCTTGTCGCTCCAGCCACCCTGGGCAACCTGGTACCACAGCGGGATGGCCGGAAGGTCGGTCAGGAGGATCTCCTGGGCCTTGTTCATGGCCTTGTTGCCCTCGGCGACGGAGGAAGCGTTCAGACCGTCAGTGATGGCCTTGTCGAACGCCGGGTTGGCGTACTTCGCGTCGTTGGAGCCTGCACCGGTCTTGTAGATCGGTCCGAGGAAGTTGTACAGCGACGGGTAGTCGGCCTGCCAGCCGGCGCGGATCGCACCGGTCAGCGTCTTCGCGGTAGCGTCGTTGCGGGCTTCCTTGAAGGTGGCGTACGGCTTGCCCTCAACCTTGATGCCGAGAGTGTTCTTGAGCTGGTTCACAACAGCTTCGACCCATGCCTTGTGGCCGCCCTTGTCGGCGTTGTAGGCGATGGTGAAGGTCTTCTCGGCATCCCACTTCTGGATGCCGTCAGCCTTGGCCCAGGCAGCCTTGGCCTTCTCGGCGTCGAACTTCAGGTTCTCGGTACCCGGGATCGAATCGCTGTAGCCGTCCAGGACGGGGGCGGTGAAGTCCTTGGCGGGCTGGCGTGCGCCGCTGAAGATGACCTTGGTGATCTCGTCGCGGTTGATGGCCATGGAGATGGCCTGGCGGCGCAGCTTGCCGGCTTCACCGCTCCACTCCGGCAGGTATTCCGGGATGGCGATGGTCTGGTTGCCGGCGTACGGCTTGTTGATGGTGCGGTCACCCAGGTCGGACTTGAAGTTCTTCAGGGCGCTCGTGGGGATGGTCTGCAGGATGTCCAGGTTATTGGACAGCAGGTCCTGGTACGCGGCGTCGTCGTTCTGGAAGATCTTGAACGTCACGCCGGCGTTCTTGGCCTTGCGCGGGCCGTTGTATTCCGGGTTCGGAACGAGCTGGATCTGCACGTTGTGCTGCCAGCCGCCGTCCGCCATCTTGTACGGGCCGTTGCCGACCGGCTTCTCGCCGAAGCCCTTCGGGTCCTTCAGCGCGCCGGACGGGACCGGCACGAAGGCGGTGTAACCGAGGCGCAGCGGCCAGTCGGATTCCGGCTGCGAGAGTTCAACGGTGAAGGTCTGGTCGTCGACGACCTTCAGGCCGGACATGGTCTCGACCGTGGAGCCCTTGGCGCTGGCCTCGTCGTAGCCCTTGATGCTCTCGAAGAAGCTGCCGCTGAGCTGCGCGTTCTTGGCAGCCGCGCCGAAGTTCCAGGAGTCGACGAACGTCTTGGCCGTGATGGCCTCGCCGTTGGTGAACTTCTGGTCCTTCTTGATCTTGATGGTGAAGTGCTGGCCGTCCTTGCCTTCGATGGACTCGGCCAGTTCGTTCACGGGCTTGCCGTTCGGGTCATAGCTGACCAGGCCGGCGAACATCATCTGGATGACCTTGCCGCCGCCAACTTCGTTGGTGTCGGCCGGCATCAGCGGGCGCTGGGGCTCCGAGCCGTCGGCAATGATGACCTTGCTGGCGTCGCCACCGGTGCTGCCGCCGGCGGTGTTGGACCCGCCGCCGCCGCAACCGGTCAGGGCCATGGCGGCGATCGCCATCATGCCCAGTGCTTTGGAAGTGCGCGAAAAACGCATTCCGCCTCCTAAGAGTTGTGGGAGTTCGTTCGGGAGAGACTTGTGCTTCCCGGCAGGCCCGGGCACAGGGGTATCCCCTGTGACGTGGCCTACATATGGAAGTAGCCTAACCGCAAAATGTCCGGATGTTGGAACTCCGTTGCCAAACCGTGATCCGACAACTTCATGACGGTTAGCGTCAAACGCTCTGCGTTTCAAGTCACACAATACTCGCTGGTAGTATTCGCGCCCGCCGCTTCCCGGTTATGCGCCGCTAACCGAAAATCACCCCCGAACGCGGCCTAGCTGGCGCCGGAGAGCAGCTGTGCCCGCAGTTCCCTCCGCTCGCGCTGCTTGTCCGGATCCGGCAGCGGGACGGCAGCCAGGAGCCGCTGGGTGTAGGGCTCCTGCGGGTTCCGCAGGATCTGGTCCCGGCTGCCCTGTTCGACGATCCGGCCACGCTGCATCACACAGATCCGGTCGGCCAGAACGTCCACGACGGCCAGGTCATGGGTGACGAACAGGCAGGCGAAGCCAAGTTCCTTCTGCAGGTTCTGGAAGAGTTCCAGCACTTTGGCCTGGACGGAGACGTCAAGCGCGGAGGTGGGTTCGTCCGCCACCATCAGCTTCGGCTTCAGCGACAGGGCCCGGGCGATGCCCACGCGCTGCTTCTGACCGCCGGAGAGCTCGTGCGGGTAGCGGTTGCGGTAGTCGCGGGGCAGCTCAACCTGGTCCAGCAGGGCTTCGATCCGGTGCTGGAGCTCGGCGCCCTTGGCCACACCAGCGAGGAACATGGGCTCTCCGATGCTCTCGCCAATCGGCAGGCGCGGGTTCAGCGAGGAGGAGGGGTCCTGGAAGACCATGCCGACATGCCGGCGCATGTCGTGCAGCTGCCGGCCATTCTTCTTGGCCGCGGAGATGTCCTGCCCCACCACCTTCATGGTGCCGGCTGCCACGGGCAGCAGGCCGACGGCGGCGCGACCGATCGTGGTCTTGCCCGAGCCCGACTCCCCCACGAGGCCAACAACCTGGCCGGGGTAGATCGCGAGGTTGGCGCCCTCGACGGCGCGGAAGGCCGGCACGCGCCCCTGCTTGGGGTATTCGATGGCGACGTCGGTGAGTTCCAGGACCGGATCGCCCTGCGGCTTCACCGTCTCCGCGGCGGCCAGCGCGGCTGCGTTTTCACGTTCGCGGCGCAGCAGCTCCGAGCGCGGGATGGCCTGGATCTCGGCCTGCGTGGCGGCAGCGAGGGCGGCCGTGACGTCGACGTCGCCGTCGTTCTCCGCGCCGCCTTGGCCAAGGTGCGGGACGGCGGCCAGCAGCGCCTTGGTGTACTCGTGCTGCGGGTTATGGAAGATCTCCCCCGCGGTGCCCGTCTCCACGATTAGCCCGCGGCGCATCACGGCGATCCGGTCGGCGAGGTCGGCCACGACGCCCATGTCGTGGGTGATGAGGACGATAGCGCTGTCCAGCTTGTTGCGCAGGTTGCGCATAAGGTCCAGGATCTCCGCCTGGACGGTGACGTCAAGGGCCGTGGTGGGCTCGTCAGCGATCAGCAGCTTGGGGTCGCAGGAGAGCGACTGGGCGATCATGGCGCGCTGCCTCTGGCCGCCGGAGAGCTGGTGGGGGTAGGACTTGAAGGCCTTCTCCGGGTCCGGCAATTCCACGAGTTCGAGCATCCGCAGCGCGCGCTCACGGGCCTGGTCCGGGGACACCTCGTTGTGCAGCCGGATGGTTTCGACGATCTGCGCGCCCACGGTGTAGACCGGGTTCAGCGCTGTCATGGGCTCCTGGAAGATGACCGCGACATCCTTACCGCGGACGGAGCGGATGTTCGATTCGTTCGTGCCCAGCAGCTCCTTGCCGGCGAGCTTGACGCTGCCGCTGACACGGCTGTTGCTCGGCAGCAGGCCCAGCAGTGCCATCGAGCTGGCGCTCTTGCCGGAGCCGGACTCCCCCACGATGGCGAGGACCTCACCGGCGCGCACCTCGTAGTTCAGTCCGATCGCCGCGGGAACCCACTTTTTGTCCACGCCGAAGTCCACGCTGAGGTCACGGACCTCCAGGACGGTGTCACCTTTGCCGGGCACGGGGGCCGGGGCCGGATCCAGGGTGATGAAGTCAGTCATGATGGGTTGTTCCTTCCGCCCGGGCCGCCGTCGCACCGGCAATTAGTGCTGTGACCCGGAATACTGAATTATGGGGGGCATGAGCACTGTGCCCGATGCCGGAAACGTTGAAATCTTCAAGGGCCGGACGAACAAATGGTTCGCCTGGCTGTCTTGGGCCGTGGCGGCCGTCGGCCTGGCAGTCACGGTCGCCTCGGCCGGAGTCGAGGGGCTGGCAAGTGCCGCGCCGCTGCTGCTGCTCGCGTTCCTGGGCTGGCAGTTCTTCTGGATGCCGGCCGTCGTGGTGCACGACGGTGGCGTGACCCTGGAGAACCCGTTCCGGTCCGTCCTGGTGCCCTGGGCCGCCCTCGTGCATGTGGACACCCGCTACGCGCTGACGCTCGTCACTGCGAAGACCAGCTACGCGGCGTGGGCCGCACCCGCGCCCGGCATCTGGGGCGGACGCAACGCCCGCCCCGAGGACATGCACGGGCTTCCGGACACCAGTTACGGCCCCGGGAAATCGGTCCGGCCCGGCGACCTGAAGACCACCGATTCCGGCCAGGCCGCCCGCCTGGTGCGCACACGGTGGCAACACCTGGTGGAAAGCGGGGCCCTCGCCGCAGGCGAGGCGGGCACCACGGCCGCCGTCGTGACGCCCCGCTGGACAGCCATCGGCGCGGCCGCGCTCCTGCTTGCCGCCAGCTACTGGACGGTTGCCGCCCAGTAGCTGGCTCCCTCCGGGGGCAACGCTGCAGCGCACCTAGCTGTCCTTGGGTCCGTCGAACGCGGTGACGGCGGTCTTCTCGGGGGGTGTCCCCGCGGCCGGCGCCGCTACCTCGCGGGCCTTTTTGGCGTTGAATTTCTTCTGCCGGGGATCAAAGGCATCACGCAGCCCGTCGCCGATGAAGTTGATGCTCAGGCAGATCAGGACGATGAACAGACCCGGGAACCAGAACAGCCAAGGCCGGGTGGAGAACGCCTGCTGGTTCTGCGAGATGAGCAGGCCCAGGGAGGTGTCCGGCGCCTTGACGCCGACGCCCAGGTAGCTCAGCGCCGTTTCGGTGAGGATCGCCGCGGACATCGTCAGCGTGACGTTGACAATCAGCACACCGACGGCGTTGGGCAGGATGTGCTTGAAGATGATGCGGGCGTTGCTCGCACCGGAAATCCGGGCGGCGTCGACAAATTCACGTTCCCGCAGCGAGAGGAACTCGCCGCGCATCAGGCGGGCCAGGCTCACCCAGCTGATTAGGCCCAGGAAGATGCCCAGGGCCAGGACGCCATTGGTGCTGGCAAACGATGCGAACCAGCTTCCGGAGTCACGACGGCCGGCCATCTGTGCCATCACGGCGGCGAGCAGCAGGGCCGGAATGATGATGATGACGTCGGTCAGGCGCATCAGGATGGCTTCGGCCCAGCCGCGGAAATAGCCGGAGATTGCGCCCACCACGACGCCGATCAGGCCCGCGATCAGGCCGATCACCACCATCACGGTGATGGACTGCTGCGCGCCGCGCATGGTCATCGCGAACAGGTCGCGGCCGATCCGGTCCTGGCCGAAGGGGTGTTCGCCCCACGCCAGCGGCCACAGCGAGGAGGTTGGTACGCCGTCGTTGACCAGCGGCGAAACCTGCTCGTGGTTGTATTTCCACCACCCGGGGATGCCCAGGTAACCCACCGAGGTGAAGGCCATCAGGAAGATCAGGGCAAAGACCACCAGGCCGATGATCGCGCCGGTGTGCCCGAGGAAACGCTTGCGGACAATCTGGCCCTGGCTCAGGCCCTTCGCTTCGAGGATGGGCTCAATGCCGGCCGCGGGGGCGGGCTGGAGCGCGGCCTCCTCGGCCATGATTTCGTCCTGCTGACTTGGCTGGCTCATGCTTTTACCCTTACGCGCGGATCAAGTGCGGAGTACGCGAGGTCCGCAATGAGATTGAAACCCATGGCCGTGATGGCCACACAGACGAAAACGCCCATGACCGGGTTCGGGTCGATGTGGGAGATGCCGTCCAGGAAGAGGAAGCCCATGCCCCGGACCGAGAAGACCGACTCGGTGATGACGGCGCCGCCGATCAGGCCGCCGATGTCGAACGCCACAATGGTGGCGATCGGGATCAGCGCGTTGCGGAAGGCGTGGCGCATCACGACGGTGCGTTCCGAGACACCCTTGGCCCGCGCCGTCCGGATGTAGTCCATGTTCATGATTTCCAGCATCGAGGCCCTGGTAAACCGTGTGTAGCTGGCCAGGGAAATCAGGATCAGGGCCAGCGTCGGCAGGATCAGGTGGGTGAAGGAATCCAGGCCCAGGACCCAGAAGTCGCCCTCGATATTGGGGGTGTTGGCGCCGATGGTCGCTACCGGCCTGCCCCGGACGCGGCTGTTGTTGAAGTAGCTCGGCCAGGCCTGCATAAAGCGGTCAAGCAAGATCAGGGCCCCGACCAGGAACGAGGTGATGCCGGCGGCACGCATGGACTGGCCGCGGTCGTAACCACCCATGAAGTAGCCGATCCCCACGCCCACCAGGACGGCGGCAACGGCCAGCAGCACGATCATCAGGAAGGTGGCCTGGTCCAGCAGCGGCTGGACGACGAAGTACAGGACGACGCCGACGGCGACGGCGATCAGGGCAGACTGCAGGGCCTTGCGGTTCTTGAGCCCGGCCGAGAGCAGGGTGACCGCGAAGGCGATGCCGACACCGGCAATGGCGATGACCACCGGGCCCAGTCCCGGGGTCTTGAACCATTCGGTGGCGGAGAAGTAGATGAGGACGGCGCTGACGAATGCGAAGACGACGCCGCCGCTGATCAGGCGCCGCCTCGGTGCCCCGCCGGCGGCGACGGCGATCAGGATTCCCAGCCCGAGGCCGATGCCCAGGGCCGCCGGCAGCGGTACCTCCGGGTTCCGCAGGAAGTCGTTGAAGCCGATCGCGCCGAATTCCTTGAGCAGGACGGCGACCCAGAAGATCGGCAGCGAGAAGAACAGGAAGGCCATGAACGTCACGCCGTAGTCCAGTGCGCTGTACTGGCGCAGTGCCGTGACGATGCCCAGCGTGATGCCGATCAGGATGGCCAGCACCGTGGCGCCGGTAACGAGCGTCAGGGTCTGGATAAGCGCGTGGCCCAGAGCGTCGGTGACAGGCTGGCCGGCGATGTTCTTGCCGAGGTCACAGGAGTTGGCGAACGGGATGAGGCACTGGGCGGCCCCGCCGAGCCACTTGAAGTAGCGGATGGGGGCCGGGACATCCAGTTGCAGGAGCTGGATGCGCGCGTCCATGAGCGACTGCTTTTGCGGGGAGTTGTTGACTCGGAATTCCTCGAGGGGGTCTCCGGACGCCGCTGTCAGGAGATACACCAGGAAGGAAGCGCCGAGAAGAATGAGGGCGGCTGTCATGAGCCGCCGGACTATGTAAGTCACCATTGGAATACAACCTCGGTATTCGGGCCCAGGGATTGCCAGGACCGGTCGCAGAGTTCGGCCGGGTGCCGCGGGGATTCGGTGGCAGCCAGGCCATCGTCGGGTGTCGCTAGAAAGGCGTCGGGACCGTAAAGCCGTGGTCCCGACGCCTTTAGCTAGCAAGTGTTACTTGCGGTCGTCGGCTACTTCTGTGCCCACTCCCAGAAGTTCCACCAGACACCGGTCTGGTTCGGCATGTACTTCACGCCGGTAACGCGGTCGCTGTAAGCGTCCACGCCGACTGCCTGGAACAGCGGCAGGCCGTAGGCGGAACCCCAGATCTTCTTGTCGATCTGCTGGATGAGGCCATCCTGCTTGCTCTTGTCGGTGGTGACAATCAGTTCGTCCATCAGCTTGTCGGCTTCGGGATCGGAGAACTTGTTGAAGTTGGAGTCATTGCCGGACTTGAAGATCTGCGGAACGCCGGAGACGCCCACACCCGAGTTGATCCAGCCGAAGATGGTGGCGTCGTAGCCCCCCTTGCCCAGGGCCTTACCCCAGTCAGACTTGCCGAGGCCGCCGTCGACGATCTTGAAGCCGGCCTTGGTGGCGGATTCGCGGATCAGTGAGAAGGCGTCAACGCGGTTGGGGTTGTCCTTGTTGTACATGATGCGGACTTCAGGAGTGGCACCGTTGAGGAGCTTCTTGGCGCCCTCAATGTCGACATCCTTGTACGCGGCGGATCCGTTGTCCTTGACCGAGTCGGCGTAGGGAGCCTGGTCCGGAACGAACAGCTGGGAATCCAGCGGCGCCGCCTTCGGGTCAAGCTTCTTGACGATCTTGTCGACGATGTCCTTGCGGGGAACGGACTTCAGGAACGCGTCACGCACGTTCTTGTCCTTGAACGGGCCGCTGTAGTTCAGGTCGATGTGGTCGTAGGAGAGCTGGTTTCCGACGTCGACCGTGACACCCTGGCTCTGCAGAGCCTTGAGCTGATCAACGGTGTCCGCGGAGGCCTGCGGAGCGATGATGTCCGCTTCGCCGTTCTTCAGTGCCTGGACCTGGGCGGCCGAGTCACCAATGTAGCGAACGGTGATCTCGTCCAGCTTCGCGTCCGGACCCCACTTGTAGTCCTTGTTCTTGACCATGGTCAGGGACTGGTCCTGGTTGACGGCCTTGACGATGTACGGTCCGTTGGAGAGGTACAGGCTCGGATCGGCCGGCAGCGTCTTCGTGTCGAAGCCGGTGTTCCACATGTCCGACATGGCCTTCAGCGGGGCGCTTACAGGCTTCGGGGCCTTTGCGTCGCCTCGCGGCATGCCCTTGAGCAGGTCAACGAACGCCTTGGTGTCGGCCAGGCCGGCCTTCTTGGCGAGGACGTGAGCCGGGATGTCAATGCCGGGGCCGCCAAGGGCGATTTCCCAGTCGGCGAAGGGCTTGGAGTACTTGATGGTCATGGAGCGGCCGTCGGCGCCCATTTCCGGGAAATCGGTAAGTGCGATGCCGGTCGGGTCGCCGGCGTAGGAGAAGTAAGACGTTCCGGTCTTTGCTTCCGCATCGGCGTCGTTGTAGTAACCGGAGAAGGCGGCCCACTGCAGCAGGAGGTCGGCGGCGGTGACAGGCGTTCCGTCAGACCACTTCACGCCATCATTGATGGTGTACTTGACCGTCAGCGGGTTGTCCGAGGTCTTTTCCATCTTGCCGAACTTCTCGTTGCGTACAACGTTCAGCTTATTGTCGATGTAGTAGAACCCCGAGTGGGTGGCGTAGCTGATCTTCGAGTTGATGTCAGTGTTGCCGTCAGCGGTGTTGGGGTTGAACGTGTTGAACGCGTTCACCTCTACGACCGTTGCCGAGCCGCCAGTTTTGCCGGCCGCGGCAGACGACGGCGGGGTTGACCCGCCGCTGTTGCCGGCGCAGGCACTCAGTGCGAGTGCAGCTGCCGCCGCGACCCCCACTGCTTTGGAAATACGACCGAAGCGCATTCCGCCTCCTTGTTTCTGTGGTGTGGATGAGACCGGCGCCGTAGGCACCAGACAGACGTCCACACTCCCCCAGCGGCAGTGTGGCCCGTCTCACATGGCATGAAGCGTAAACCCACGATGCGGCGGATCGGCACGAAAGTTGACCGCAAATATGGTTCGTTATCGAGCTGCAACAATTGGCGCCCCCCTAAAGTAAATTTTGTGAAAATTCATTGACGGATGCCGAACTCCGGGCTATGGACGAATGCAGCAAAAAAGCCCCGATTCATGCGGATCGGGGCTTTTAGGTTCTTTTCGAGTTAACCCGCAATTACCGGGCGGCCTGCACCACTGCCGGCGGCCACCGGCAGTGCCACCAGGTCCGCGCAGCCCAGCGCCTCTGCCGCCGAGCAAAGGGAAGCCCACGTGGCAGCGTCATCCACGCACTGGAGCGCCGGGACTTGAAACGCCAACGGGCGCTCGTCACCGGGGCGAAACTCCTTCTCGTGGATGAACCGACCGCGTCCCTGGACCGGGCCCGCAGCCGTGAGGTCGTGGAACTCCTCGTCCGGCAAAGCCACGACCACGGTGTCGCAACCGTCGTGGTCACCCACGACCACGACGTCCTTGGCTACTGCGACCGCGTTGTGGAAATGGTGGACGGCCGTCTGGGGGTCCCGGCTCCGGCCCGCTAGCACGCCCTCCCCCGGGCACGACGACGGCGGCCTGCTCAGCAGGCCGCCGTCGCGCGCCGTACTCTTGATGCGCAGGCCAGTCAGAGTCAAAGGATCCCGCAAGGCCTAGAATTAGCGCCGCCACCGTCGCGGAACGCTATGGCCAACGTGGATCTTGTCGCTGAAGGAGCGTACGCCGTCGTCCACGCCGGCACCCGGATGCTCGAATCCGGTCAAAAGCTGGAACGGGTCCACTCCCACCTCATGACGCTGCTGGGTCCCTTCGTGACAGAACGCCACACCGCCGCAGCCACCGGCACTTAGGTCCGCAAAGGATCACTCTCCAAGGTGATGTCTCCACGCCGGTGACGTCGGAATGCCCCGACGGTATGAGTTGACCGGGCGGGCGCCCTAAATTGTCACCTTGTTCGCCAGTTCGTGCTTCACCGGGGTGATCTCCACTGGCAGGTTAGGCCTGACATTGTTGTCGAACCAGGCATCGTGCTGCGCTGCCTCCTCCCAAATTTCTACGACCGTCATTCCGCCGTCGCTCTCATAGGCGTAATGGGCGTTGAATCCGGGGGTGGCCTTGAGTTTGTCCCTCAGGGCCGCAGCGATGCCCTCGTACTGTTCCCGGGTCAGGCCGGGCACCAGGTTTTGGACTAGAACAGTCATGGCGGACTCCTTTATAGGCGACTGCCGGCCGGGCGGACAGGTCCCACGGACAGGGCCGGCACAGCCGAAGCCTACGCCGGTGACGGCCGCGGCGACAGGGCCGAGGCGTGCACCGTACGCACGAGCTGGCGCCGCCAAGAACACGCGCTCTCAGCGGAGAAACCCGTGCCCTGGTGGTTAGCGGCCGGTGTACTTAGGTCTCGTGCAGCCCGACGGCGGGCCCGGCGCGGTTCTCGACGTCGTTCTCAATACCGCCGGGATAGCGGAGAGACAGGGCGGGGCACACGGCCGGCGCAAGACCGCCGACAGGGCAGGTTGTCGCGGCGGGGAGCTATTTATTGATGGGCATGTTCAGGGTGAGGCTGATGGCCTGCCCCGGGGCGATCTCCCCGCTGGGAAGGTCTCTCATGGTGTACCAGGCGGTGGCGGTGCCGGTGAGCGGACGGTTCGCCAAGCCCAGATCGGGTATTTTGAACCGGGCTTCGATCTGGTGCTCAGTGTCCCCGGGCGCCGTGGTGTAGGAGATGGGGATTCCGTCGGCGTCGGCGGTGAAGGTGCCCTTGGCCCCGTCGATTTTGAGCTCACCGGGCATGAGCCGCACCTTGGTCCCGGCCGGGATGGGACGGTCCGCGGCGAGAGACAGGTTGTATTGCATTAGCTGGGCCGTGGTGGAGCGGAATTTGTAGCCGAGGCTGTCTAGGGAGTCGCCGTCCACAGTCGTGTAAAAAATCGGCTGATGGAATGAATTGTTGACGGTGGGCCCTGCGCCGGACCTGCTGTCGACCGGGTTCTTTTGCAGATGGAGGTGTTTGCCGGCGAGGAGGAAGTACACGCCGCCTTGCTCGCCGACGTACGGTACTTGGTTCGCTTCTGCCAGCTGTTTTGAATTGATGCCGAACCGGTAGGTGATCCCGTCCAGGGTGTCCTTGGCTTCAACGACATAGCTGGTGGGGATGCCGTTGGCGTCGATGACGGCCGTTCCTTGCGCACCCGTGATCGGTCCCGGGGCGGGGATCAGGCGGAGCTTCGTGCCCGGCGTCAGGGGCGCCCCGGGCTGCAGGTTGTTGAACTCGGCGAGCTTCGCCTCGGAGATGCGGAAGGAGCCGGCCACCCGGGCGGGCGTGTCGCTCGGGAGCGTCGTGTAATAGTCAGCGTTGCCGAACGAATCGGACACGACAGGCCCCCGCGCCGACCGTTTTCCGCCGCCCGCCGTCGGTGTGTTGGCGGCGACCGCCGGGGCGGACGGCTCCGGGTTCCGTTCCGGTGCCGTGCAGGCCGTCGCGGTGAGTAGCAGGCCGGCCAGAGCCGCGGCCGCCGGGAGCGTGGTGCGCTTCTTCAAGTTGTTCCCCAATAAATGTGCGGGCTTGTGGCCCTGGCGGAGGTGGCCTCTGCTAGCCAAGGGCATGCGTAGCTTTGGTACTCCGTGGTGACGATTGTGCCGGAAAGCCGAGCCGTCAGCCAGCCGATAGCCTGCCCCTGCATCGGGACCTCGATCGGCCGCCGGCTCGGTCGACGGCGATGCGGTACTCGGCTCCCGGTCGGGCCGGCCCTTGACCCGCGGTTCACACCGCCGTCGACGGGGTGGTTAGGCTGGGTGGATGGCGACAGTTATTCTCGTGCGGCACGGCCGCACCACAGCCAATGCGACCGGAGTGCTGGCCGGTCGGGCAGCCGGCGTCAGCCTGGACCAGACAGGCCGCGACCAGGCGGCTCTGACCGGACACCGGCTCGCGGCCGTGCCCGTCGTCGGGGTGGTGTCGAGCCCTCTTGAGCGTTGTCAGCAGACCGCCCAGCTCATCCTCGACCGCCAGGCTGGCACGCCGTCCGCGCCGGTCGATCACGATCTCACCGAGTGCGACTACGGCCAGTGGCAGGGCCGCACACTCAGTGATCTCGCGACCGAGGACTTGTGGCCGGTTGTGCAGTCCCAGCCGTCCGCCGTCGTCTTTCCCGGCGGTGAATCCATGGCGGCGATGCAGGCGCGGTCGGTGGCAGCGATTCGACGCCACGATGCAGCCTTCGAAGCCGAGTTCGGACCAGATGCCGTGTGGGTGGCGGTGAGTCACGGTGACATCATCAAGGCAATCCTCGCCGACGCGCTCGGCATGCACCTTGACCTGTTCCAGCGGATCAACGTGGGCCCCGCCTCCGTATCAATCGTTCGCTACAGCGCCACCCGGCCGAGCGTCTACGCGACCAACACCGACGCCGGTGACCTGTCATGGCTGTCAAACGGCATCCACTCTGGCGATGCGCCGGTGGGCGGCGGTGCCGGGCACAACGCGCCATGATCCTGATGTGCCTAAAATACTGACATGCCTACACGTGTTCACGAGTTTGCCTGGCCTGATCGGGTCGTCGTTGGCACCATTGGCGTTCCGGGGGCGCGCACGTTCTACCTGCAAGTGCGCGCAGGGAAGCAGATCGTGAGTATTGCCCTCGAGAAGCAGCAGTCGGCTCTGCTCGCCGAGAAGATCGACGAGATTCTCGACCAGCTCATCACCGTCGAGGGCAACCCCTTTAGCGTTCCTACGAGCACTCCCATCGAACTGGTCGACAATGACCAGCTCGAGGCCGTCCAGGAGCAGTTTCGCACCGGCGCCATGAGCCTAGGGTGGGACCCAACAACGGCCCAGGTCGTACTTGAGGCCTATCCCATCGCCGATGATGACAACGACGAATCCCTGGATGAGGACGGCGCTAACGAGCCCGAAATGTTGCTCGTGAGAATGCCGGTCGGCACCGCCCGCGCATTCGCCAAGCGAACCCGTGAGATCGTGGGCGCCGGGCGCCCGACGTGCCCACTCTGCGGTTACCCCATCGATGCCGACGGGCACATCTGCACCCTCCCCGAGGTCTGATGCCAACGCCGGACCTAGTGACTGCCGAGCTGACGCTCACCGGCCGCATCGCGACGGCTTCAAACGCTACTTTCCTGGGCAGCATCGGCGACGTTGCGGTCGTCTATAAGCCGCTGGCAGGCGAAAGTCCGTTGTGGGATTTTCCCGACGGCACCCTGGCACACCGGGAGGTGGCCGCCTACCTGGTCTCGCAGGTCCTCGGCTGGGACATCGTGCCGCGCACCTGGCTGCGCGATGGTCCGCTCGGCGAGGGAATGGTGCAGCTCTGGCAGGAGCCGGACCCCGCACAAAGCGCCGTGGACCTGGTCGCGACGGACCAAGTGCCGGAGAGGGGCTGGAAACGCGTTCTCGAAGGACGGGATGAGAACGGATGCATGGTCGCCCTCGTTCACGAAGACACGCCGGCGCTCAGACGCATGGCGGTGTTCGACGTCATCGTCAACAACGCGGACCGCAAAGGCGACCACATTCTTGCCATGACGGACGGACACCGGCACGGCGTGGACCATGGGCTCACCTTCCACCGTGACCACAAGCTGCGCACTGTGCTGTGGGGGTGGCTGGGCGACGCCCTGACCGCCGAGGAACGCGCTGGCATCGATCGAGTCCGCGAAGGACTGCACGGCCAACTGGGCCACAACCTGGCGGACCTGCTCAGCGCCGAAGAAATCGCATCGCTCGCCGCGCGCTGCGCCCGGTTGCGTCTGGCCGGTCGGTTTCCGGCGCCGAGCGGGGAGATGTCCGCGGTGCCCTGGCCGCTGTTCTAGGCGCCAGGGCACCGGATCCTGACCTCGCTGAAACGTTCTGCCGCTGCATCCTTTGGCCCCGCCACACCCCAATGGTGAGCGGGCAAAGACCCCACGCCGCCCCCGGCGGGCTGGCGTCTGCCGTACCGCAAGGACCTTCGCCCCTACTCAGCAAACTCCTACAAGCGGTTAATTGGGGCTTAGACCGTGCGCTAAAGAGAAGAGGGATCATGGGAGCATGCGATGTTTGTGGTAGCACCGACGGGAGAACGTTCACCGTCTCCATGGGTAACCAGACCGGAACTTTCGACAGCTTCGAATGCGCCATACATATGATGGCGCCGGCGTGTGAACACTGCGGCTGCCGGATCATCGGACATCCGGTCGAGAGCGAATCTGGCGTGTACTGCTGCATCCACTGTGCCAAGGAAGCAGGAAACCCGCACAAGGCCGCCAAGGCACAGCCATCCGGCCTCGCCGTTCCGGTCCAAGACCCAACCTCCGCCCGCTGAGTACTTCCGCGGGGTGGCCTCCCGGCTCGGATTGGGCGGCTCAGGGAAAGTGCGCGGCGTGGCAGTAAATAGGGGAAGCCCCACCAGCAATGCTGAAGGGGCTTCGACTGTTTTGATTCCGTTATGACGAACATCATCTCCCGAACTTGCGGGAACTCTGGCGCTTCCTGCCTCGTCACCGGCAGACCACGGAGGATCAGATCCACCGTGCGTTCAAGAGTTCCCCTGTTGTTCGTTCCCGTCCTTCTCTCGAAGAACGTATTAACAGTGATACGCCTAGTCTTCCGGTGACGCAAGTGCCAAATCTCCCCGGTCCGCGGGTCTTTCCGAGCGGTGGGGTAAAGCCCTCGCGTGACGATTCGACGTCGGACATTCAGCGCCGGGTCTCGTATCTGGTAAGGACCACACCACCGGGAAACGTCCGGGCCTCCACCAAGTTCAGGTTCACCCAGTTGTCTAGGGCTGTGAAGAACGGCGTGCCGCCGCCCACCAGCACCGGGTGCGTGACGGTCGCGTACTCGTCGATCAGCCCGGCCCGCATGGCCGCCGCAGCGAGCGTAGCACCGCCGATGTCCATGGAGGCGCCGTCGTCGGCCTTGAGGCGGGTGATCTCGGTGACCGCATCGCCGGTGACCAGGCGGGCGTTGCCGTCGACCGTGCTGGCCGTCGAGGAGAACACCACCTTGGGCATGTCCCGCCAGCGGCGGGCGAACTCGATCTGCGCCGGTGTGGCGCCAGGCTGCTGGTCCGCAGTCGGCCAGTGGGAGTTCATCGTCTCCCACAGTTTGCGCCCGTACAGTGCCAGCCCGGTCGCCCCCACCCGGTCGGACCACCATTGAAACAACTCATCGCTCGGTACGCTCCAGCCGATGTCGCCGCCCGGCGCGGCGATGTAGCCGTCCAGGCTGAGGTTCATACCGAAGGTCAATTTACGCATGGCGTCAGTCTCCCGTGGGCCGGTGTTCGTTGTACAGACCGGCACGGGGAAAGCCATCGGGCGCTGGCACAGCGAGAGCCCGATGACCATCACGCCAAGCAGATGCCTCACCGGGATGCCGCAAGCGGCTTCGCCGCATCAGGCGGGGGTCTTTGCCTCCACCTGTGACTTGAGCTCGGCGAGCATCGCCTCCACGTAGGGCTCGTGTTCCTTCACCATCATTCGCTCGATAGGCTCGCCCACGAGCGGGACCTTCACGTCCCACTCGGCCTGTGCGGTCACTCTGGTACCGCCGTCGGCGGGCTCGAACATGAACCTCCAGGTCGGCTTCTCCGCAAAGAAGTGGACCTGCGCGACGATGCGCTGACCGGGGACGACCTCGGTGTACTCGACACCGCCCACCAGGCGGAAGCCGAGGAGATGCGTGGTCAGGCGGGCCGACGTGCCGACACCTTCAGGCTTGATGTCGACATCCGTCAACTCGACGTCCTTCATCGTCCACAGTCGGCTGATGTCCAACGCGAAGTCGAATACTGTCTCGACCGGCGCGTCGATCGTAATGCTGCGTGTCAGTGTGGCCACTGCTCTCAGCTCCCTCAAGTATGGACGGTTTCCCGTCTTTGTACTTCGACGCTAGGCAGGTTGGGCGGAGGGCTCTAGAGCAGAAGGTCCCGGTGGCCCGGGCATCGTTAGGGGTTGCCGAGAGGGGCGCGTCGATGGCGAGTTTCACGCCGAGGGCGCCGAGATGTAGCGTCGACGAGTTCGAGAGACGGGTCACGCCATCAGCAGGATTATTCCTGTACCCGTCAGCCGGTTCTTTACGGGACGCATCGGAGCACCCAGGAAGACCGGACTGACGCCGGCCGGAGCCGAATACGGGTTCAGTGCGCTTTCCATATCCGCATGCATAAAGCCATATCCAGAAAAATGGATATGTGATTATGAGTCCCACTACGCGGCCGCCCCGCTGGGAGCGATGCGTCGGCGGACTCCCGCGCGGGGCTTAGGCATCCGGGAACTGGGTCTTGGCTTCGCCGCCGGGGCAGCGATCCACGTCCGTGCCGACGCCCGCGCCGTCCACGGTCACGGCCCCATACCACCCGAACTTATCGCCGAGACCGGCGAGCGCAGCGAGAGGGTAACGGGTTCTGACCTGCTTGTCTGCGGCCACGGCTCCGTTGGTGATGTTCTCCTGCTGGTTCGTCCCGAGGTTGTAAACGAAGTTGGCGATCTCTTGGCCGTCCCGGAACTTCGCTCCGATTTCGTAGCCCTTCTTGCCGTCTGAACTCCAAGCGGTCACGGAGTAAAGAACGGTGCCAGTCGTCGGAACGTTTGCAACCGTGTTGAAGACTACGAACATCAGCTTGCCGTCGCTAAGCAGCCGAATTTGGTCGATGTCAACCGCTTTGGACCTTGAGTCGCCCGCCGCGTCCTTGCACGTGGACTCACCGCTCGCAACTGCGGCAGAAGGTGTTGCCGTGGTGGCCGAGGCCGACGGACTCACCTTCGCATCGACAGCGGGAGCCGCCCTACACCCTGTCATTGCCAGCACAGACACGGCCAAAATCCCCCAAAGTCTTCGCATGCGCTCATCTAACCACGGGCCAGCCAGGCAGGTGATATTCCGCGCATCGCCAGCCACTTGTGGCAGCGTCAAACTGCGTGTTTCTATCGAAAAACGGGCTGACCCCGACCTCGATCGCGAGCTCAAACAGCTCGCTACAGACCAACAGCGGCGGCTGCGACAGGGCTAAGTGCTGCCCGGTGGAGCTGCGCTAGAAGCCCTCGCCGCCCTACACGTTCGCCTCAGGTTTCCCGGGTACTGAGACACGGCGGCTCGGCTCGCCCCGACGATCTTTCCGATGTCCGGTTCCAGCCGACCGGCACATGATTCTGGCACTCGAACATAGGCCAATCATTCCTTGCGCCGCAAAAGCTGGCGGCGTCATTTCGACCAGGAGGGCAGCCGTAATAGCGATGGCCGCTAAGAACACATGTTCTTAGCGACCATCGTAAAAGGTTTCAGGGAGGTCAGGAACTAAACGTTGAAGCGGAACTCAACCACGTTCCGTCACCGAATAACCTCTACTCATCACCTCGACAGACCCCGCGACGGGACGCCGCCGTAGCGAACCTCGGTACGCCGGATTCGTCTCGGGAACACGCGCCGAGCGGGGGGGCGAGTCTGCCCGGGCGGGTTAGGACCCGCAAAGTTTCACCGTTCGAGGTCGCCACTCAATGGACACCAAACGGCAACCGTTACACCTCACGAGCAAGACGCCGGGGCGACCCCGTCGCGACAGGCCAGCAAGTGATGGAGGCCAAGCTTATGAAGCCCCGCCAGCCGCAACGACCGGCGGGACCTTTCAAGTTCGCCCTCGCCGCACTCTGCTTGACAGAAAGAGAAACTAAGCAAGCTTAGCATCCTGCCGCTTGTCCGCCTGCTGGTAAGCAGAGGCCGGGCGGGGGCGTTCCCCGGCTACCCTGAGTCATGACCGACCACCAAAAGACCTGGCACGAGGGGCACAAAGCCACCCTTACTAGAGGCCAGCGCGCCGCCGACCTCATGCGCAACGGCATGGGAAGCTGGCCATTCGTGGGCGGCTTCATCGCTTTCATGCTCATCTGGGCCGCCATAAACACCTGGGCCCTGGCCACCAATTCCTGGGATCCGTACCCCTACATCCTTCTAAACCTCCTGCTCTCGATGCTGGCCGGACTCCAAGGCGCCATCCTGCTGATCGCCGCCAAAAGGCAGGATGCCATCGCCGCCGCCATGGCCCAACACGACTACGACACCAATGTGAAGGCGAAGGAAGAGATTGAGCTGCTTATGGCCATCAATAGCCAGCAGCTGGAGATTCTGCAGGAGCTGAAGGAACTGGCGACCATTGAACGCCACGGCGTCATCGATCCTGCAGGCGTCTGACCTGCACCCATTGTCCGGTTAAGGCCAGTCCGGTCGCCGGTGGGCACCCGGCTGCTTGTCCTGGGAGGCGCTGAGGCGGTGCATCAGCGCTGCACGCCACCTGTAGGGTCGGATGATGATCCAGACTGCTGCGGTGCCGATCTTGTCGTCCTATCACTGGCTTGGCATCCCGATCGCCGTCGCCGGAGCGATCTTGCTTGCCCTAGGCACGCTCTTCCAGCACAAAGCCGTTGGCGAGCAGGCGCCAGCACCGGGGCGCGGCGCCGGGAGCATGGGCGGGGGCCGGCTGCAGGCCCTCCTGGGAAAACCCGCCTGGCTCGCCGGCACAGCCATGCTGGGAGCAGCAATACTGCTGCAGCTCACAAGTCTGAGATTCTCACCTCTGATCGTTGTGCAGCCCATCGGCGCGGTCGCCCTTGTGGTCACGACCCTGGCCACCGCCAGAATGACCCGAAGGTCCCCCGGCCGCCGCGCGCTCACATCGGTGGCCCTGTGCATTGCCGGTGTCGGGGTGTTCGTTGCAGTCGCCGCAGTTTCCGCCCGCGACGTTGAAATCAGCGACCGGCACCTCATCACGATTCTGGTACTGCTCGGCGCCGTCCTCGTCGCGCTTGGCACGGGTTTCAGTCTCTGGCGCCACCGCTGGAGCGCCGTCGTGTTCACCGCAGGAGCCGGAATCCTCTTCGGGTTCGTCGCGGCGCTGGCCAAGACCGTCATTGCCCGACTCTTCCAGGGCGACTTCGAATGGCTATCCCTGACCTGTCTGGCAGGGTTGATCGTCGCCGCCCTGTTCGGGACATTCTTGGTCCAAAACGCCCACGCCCGAGGGACACCCGAACTCGTCGTCGCAGGCCTGACAGTAATCGATCCGCTCGTCGCCGTCACCCTGGGCATCACCGTTCTCGGTGAGGCCGACGCGGCCCCGGCAGGAGCATTCATCGCATTCCTACTTGCCGGCGCAACAGCCATCGCCGGAGTCCTCCTGCTGGCCACGGTCAAAATGGCACCCGCCACCACCACGGCCGAATAGCCCGGAGCACGGAAGTCTCTTCGTCGCATCCCTCTCCCCCGGTCCACGATTGCGCGCTGGCCGCTAGTGGCCATTTTCGGCGTCGATCTGCAAATCCTTTGAACGCGTAGGCCCCAGGGTGACGATTCGCAACTACAATTAATTGTCGGTTTCGGCGGCATCATGCCGCAGAAGCGGCCACATAAGGAGATTCGCCATGGGTTTGGGAGAAAAGATTCACAACGCTGCCGAGAAACTCCACGGCAAGGGCCAAAAAGCCGCCGGAGACGCCACCGGCAACGACCGGCTGAAGGCCGAGGGCAAACGTCATCAGGTCAAAGCCGATCTCAAGCAGGCCGGCGAGAAAGTCAAAGACGCCTTCAAGAAGCACTGAGTAACACCGCCCGACCAGGTGCGGACGACGGTTTACGCCGGCGCCCGCACTTTCGGTTGCCACCCAAGAACCTCGGTGCGGCACTGTCCCCCCGGGCGTCCTTGCTGATGTTGGCCGACCTGGCGGGAGGAGTCCTGAACCTTCCTGCCGGAATACTCCCACCGAATGACGCCTTCTGGTCACTCATTCCGACTGCTGTCGCCGGATATAAGCCGAACAATCCGGCTAGGCGCTGCGGCGTTGGTGAGCGTTCACCCCTCGCGCGCAATGCCGTCGATTCAGTCGACTCCTGTATCCGGCATCAGGCAATGATTGCCGAAGCCCTCTATATCTCTATTCCTTCAACCCGGTCCTCAGGACCTGCGCTGGGCTGCGGCGCCAGGGGACGGTCCCCTGTCAGTGCGCTGCGACCAGGGCCACCGGGAGGTCGGTCAGTGCTGTGACGATGAAGTCCGGAGCCGCAAAGTAGCCCGGGTAGCTTCCCCCGGTCCGGTTTAGCCACGCTGTCCGCAGTCCGGCGCGGGCGGCCCCGTGGATATCCCAGGGATGCACGGCCACCAGCAGGATGCCGGCAGGGTCGGCCCCCGAAGCGGCGGCTGCATATTCATAGGAGCCCCGGGCCGGCTTCCACGCGGGCGCATCCTCGACCGACAGCAGAGCCTCGAACGCGTCCCGGATCCCGGCCCCGCTCAACAACTTGCCGGCGATCCCGGCCGAGCCGTTGCTCAGCGTGATCAGCCGGAACCCCGCAGCGGCGAGGGCTCCGATCCCCTCTGGGACATCCGGGTGTACCTCAAGGCCGTTCATGCCGCCCATCACATGGTCGACCGCCTCAGCGAGAGTGCGGTTGAGCTCCACCCCGGCCAGGAGTTCCCGAAGAACGTCGGCCCCGATGGCGGCGAACGATCCGTTCTCCCCGCTGGCCGCCAGTGCGAAGCCGTCACGCAACAACGTCGCGAACCAGAATTTAGCCAGCTCAACTGGTGCCCCAACCTCGCTGAAGCGTTCCCCCATAGGCGACATATCCGACAGGGTTTCGTTCACATCAAAGACAATGACTGAGATTGCGGCGGTCATGGAGTACTCCTTGTGGTCGCGTATGTGTGTCTCCAGGGAAAGTCTGCCTCGTTCCCGGAGAGAGACGGAACCAGCAGCTGCGTCACACGGGAATATTGGGGCCGGCGCTCCCCGACGGCGGCCGTCCTCAAAGAGCTGGGCGGCATTGGGGAAACCACTAGCGGGACTGCCACAAGCCTTGGTTCCAGTTAGAGGTAGCTGAAGATGCGTTCGGGGTCGCAGGCTGTACGATTTCAGGGAGTACGGGACCTACACGTTGAAGCGGAACTCCACCACGTTCCGTCACGGAGTAACCTCTGGTTCCCTCACGACAGACCCCACGCCGGGACGTTGCCTAGCGAATCTCGAGACGCTGGCTTTGTCTTCGACTAGGCGGATTCCAGAATCTTCTTGAGGTTCTCCAGGTCCTTGCGCATGGCCCTGCGCATCATTGGCGCCATGAAGATGCCGGCAAGTGCTGAGAATCCGGAGGGTTCACCTGTGTTACGGAGGGTCATGCGTGTCGCGCCGTCCTCGTCGGGCCAGCTGTAGCTGGTCCGCATCGGGAAAGGACCTTGCTTTGTACGCATAGTAAGTTTGTAGCCAGGCACCAGCTCGCTTATTTCGTAGACATAGTCTAGATTTCGGCCCAGGAATCGCGCGGTGAAAGCAACCCGGGAGCCGACCGCCAAGGGGCGTTTAGTCTGCCATTTTGCAGATCGTATGTTCACGTACCAAGCCGGCGCGTTGTCCGGGTCGGAAGCAAAACTGGCCACGATCTCGCGGGGCCGCCGGATCAGTATTTCGGTCTGGACGTTCACCATGAGTGTTCCTCTGTGTGTTGCTAGCGGGCCGGAGATGCCGGAGGCGGACCTGCCCAACTATCGCATGACGCGCTTGCTGGCCGAGGCCGCCGCGGATGGTCGGCACTATGCAATCGGCCGTCCAACGCCTGTTTTATAAGCCCTGATGCTCAATTAGCTTCGTAAGCGCACAGTTCCAGGACCTTGGCCGCGCCTAGAAGGCATTGCTGGGCAGATCCTTCTCGCCATCGACGATCGCGGTGATAATCCGCGCTGCAACCTTGTCTGGATCCAGCCCCGCTCCGAATCGCGGCGCTGACCCGGCGATTGGATGGGTGGACAGCGCGGTGCCAGTGTGTCCCGGGCGAGCGTCCAAGATTCGGATGCCCGCGCGGCGATACTCACGCGCCGCTGCGACAACAAAGGCCGCGAGCCCAGCCTTCGACGCCGAGTACGCTGCCAGACCGGCGACGGGTGCCTCGGCGACAACACCGCTCAGTGTGACCACGAAGGGCTCCCGCCCCTCACGTGCGGAGACCGCGAGGTAGGGCTGACTCTGGGTAATGAGTTGAATCGGACTGGTCGTGTTCACAGAAAAGAGTTCGTCCACCGTGGCGGGTTCAAGGTCTGATGCCGCGCCGAAGGCGACGACGCCGGATGCAACCACTAGCCCGTCGAGACGTCCGTACTGCGCAATCGTCTGATCCAGCACCTCCCGGATCACGGAAGGTGAGCGCAGATCGTGCCCAAGAGACTTTGACGATCGGGCGACGATGGCGCCGTTGCTCTCCAGCTGAGCAGCGATGCGCGAACCGAGTCCGCCGGTGGCGCCGGCTACCAGAACAACCGCACCCTGAAGAGTCGTCATGGGTAGATCCTAGGTCACGTGCTGCAGGTAGCCCAGCGCGGGTCGGATTCCTGCGGCTGGTCGGCTGCAGTACTCCCCCATGCAACGAAGCAGGCTTAGCCTGCACCTTCCGGAACTGCCCTTGGCCGCCATCCGGGACACCGCACATCGGCTATCACACTCGGCACCCAGAACCCACGGAGGCCACCATCGCACCAAGAGGGACGGCCCCGTATGCGGAAGCATCTGGGGCCGACTCAAAATTGTGTGGGCTCAACGTTAAACCGGAACTCCACCACGTTCCGGCACAGAGTAACCTTTCATCCAACTGGAGAGCGGCTGGGAGCCAGTGGGCCACTGAGCTTACCGCCTTAGCCGACTTCCCCTCCGCGGGGTTTGGCCCGCAGGGTCGTCCGACGCCAGTTGGATGTCCGGGCAGACTGAATGACCAGGACTATGGCCGCAACCACGACTCCTACGAAAACCAGGCCCGCAGCGATTCTCGTCGCCCGCCGGGAAATGACGGCCGGGTTCACAGCCTCGGGAGATTCGATGATGGGCACGTCCCAGTCGTCCCTAGAAGGGAAGATTCCGGGCGGAAGCTTTTCCGCCCGCAGCTCGCGGCGGCCCGCGAGGCGGTTCCGGACTTCTTGATTGGGAGCGGGCACGGCGGAGTCTGCCGCGATCGCAGTGGGGAAATCAATGAGGTAGGGCTCACCGTAGAAGGCTGAAGAGGCGACGGACTCCAACCACGTGGCCGGGGGTTCCGCGACGCCGCGGGCGGCGAAAGCGGACCGCAGCTTCTCAAGGATCTCGGCGAGGCTTTTGCCTTTTGAGTCCTTGCTTGCCTCGAAGATCGCAAGTTGAAGCTGCAGCTTCACGTCCGCAGCGGGGACCCGACCGGTGGGCTCCTGCCCGGCAGGGTCCCCTTTGAATGGCTCAGCATTCACGGCGCCGGACTTACTTGGGTCAGTGTTCATGGGCTTCCTTTCATCGTGGTTCTCCGCGTCCCGCTCGCTGGGTGTGGCAAGGTCCCTGCTACTCACGCCACAGGCTACCCCCGTCGCGTATGCCTCGCCGCTGGGGCCGCCACTGCCGGCCTCATCCTCCGGCGACGACGAAGAGTCCGGCGACGCCGAGCGCATAGAGCACCAGCACAATAAGGGAATCGGCCCCCATCCTCGCTATGCGACGCTGGGGCCGGAAAAGGAGACCCAGCAGGTACACGACGGTGAGCAGGATCGCCAGGGCCGTGAGATAGATGTCGGTGGCCTGGGCCTGCGGCAGGACCGCTTTGCCTGAGATGAGGACCGCCAGAAGGAAAAGAACCGGAAGGAAGGCGTTTCCGCCAAAAATGTCGCTGACGGCCAGCTTGTAATCACCCTGGCGTACCGACGCGAGGCCGGTGGAAATTTCCGGCAGGGACGTTGCCAGTGCCAGCACAGTGGCGCCGAAGAGCACACCGGAGAGACCGAGCTGGTCCGCTGCTGCACTGCCACTTTGTTCAAGCACTACGCCGGCGATCAGGGTGGCGACGGCGGCGACAGCAAAAACAGCAACAGAAGCGCCGGTGCCCTTTGTTTTCGTGGAGTCGCGCTGACTTTGTGCCTTGCTGTGGCCCCTGGGTTCGGATTGGCTTTCCGGGGCCTCGCCCTCCTCCTGCCAGGGAAGGTGTTTCTGCGCGCGCTGGACAAGTAACAAACCCACAACCCACACGACTGCGATCAGAACCGCACTCGGCGTCAGGCGCGCGAACACCACGCCTGATGGCATCTGGCTTCCGGCGATGACCACGGCGAGCACGGCGACGACAGTCACGGCCTCGATGACGAGCGTCAGGGACGCAGCCTTGTAGGTCAGGGGGTGCTTTCCCTTGACGCCGAAGACGTCCAGCACCACCAAAACTACCGTTTGCAACGCAATTCCGCCGAGGATATTGCCCACAGCGACTTCCAGGTCCCCGGAGATGGCGGCGCTGACCGTAATGGCCAGTTCGGGAAGATTCGTCGCTATGGCCAAAAGGATCAATCCGCCCAAAGCTGAGCCTAGATGGAATCGTTTATCCAGAATGTCGGTCTTCCTAGAGAGCTGGATGCCAGCGAACCAAATGACGACCGAGGCGCTGACGAAAATAACGATCAGAACCCACAGAGGCAAAGAGCCCATCACTACCACGATCCAATCCGGGCTCGCTGACCCACTTACGGAGCATTCAATGCGCTGCGCGGAGTCACCTCCGGCGGCCTTCGCAGCCTCGTCGCACGGAGGGAGTCCCAGGTGCCGGCCGAGGAGGCCTCGAGAACTTATTTCCTTTGCGCTTACGCAATGATAGCGTAAATGCAAGAAAAGTCCGTGCCGGCCGTCCGCAGGCACCCTCTTTAGAAAAGGAAACTCATGGAACAGGGTTCAACAGCCATCGTCCAGTGGCTGTGCTGGATAATCGCCGTCGCTAGCGCGGGCACAGCCCTCATTCGGGCAGGTGTCGCGTCCACCGCGGGACCCCGCATCGTACGGCAGACCAGCGGTGGCGCCGTCGGGCTCTGGATATTGTGCGCCGCCTCCGCTCTCACCGGCTTTATCCTCGCCGCTGCCGCCGTCCGGGCTGGCAGCTGAACAAGTACCACAGCGTGCCGGTGGTCCTCACCTAGGCCCCCTGCTCCCGATGACCATCACTGCCCCGCCGTGCGCCGCGGGCCGGCCCAACACAAAGAAATGGAGGAAGAACCATGGCAACTGTTAGCGATTTTGTGGTCCAACGCGTCAAGGAATGGGGAGTCAGCCGGATCTTCGCTTTCCCCGGCGACGGGATCGGCGAGTTCGACGGTGCCTTGGAGAAGGCCCAGCGCGATGGAGCAGGACTTAAGTACGTGCGCCCCACGCACGAGGAGATCTGCTCCCTGATGGCAACCGCCCACGCCAAGTTCACCGGTGAAGTCGGCGTCTGCGTTGCCACTTCCAGCCCGGGCGCCTTCCACATGCTCAACGGCCTCTATGACGCCCAGATGGACAACCAGCCGGTCGTCGCGATCGTGGGCCAGCAGGGGCTGAACTCGCTGGGCACATTCACACAGCAGGAGAACAATCTCGAACGCGTCTTTGCGGATGTCTCTGTATATGTCCAGACGATCGTCTCGCCCGAACAGTCACAGGCTGTCGTTGACACCGCCTTCCGTACAGCCACGGTGCGGCTGGGACCGGCCGTAATCATCATTCCCCACGACGTGCAGGGAATGAAGATGCCTGATCTCACTCCCCAGAACTGGGTATCACGCTCCAGTGCCGTCTCCCCGTCCATCTCAATCGTCCCGCCGGCAAGTGAGATCGTGAAGGCCGCCGGAATCATCAATGCTGGCACTAAAGTCACGTTCATTGTCGGCCATGGCGCAAACGGCGCCACCGACGAGGTGCTGAAAGCCGCCGACCTTTGCGGCGCCGGCCTGATCACGGCCCTGCGCGCCAAACAGGTGATCCCCTCCGACGTGCCGCACCACTCGCAGCAGCTCGGTCTCCTCGGCTCCCTGCCCAGCGCACACCAAATGAGCGGGTGCGACACCCTGGTCTTCCTTGGAACCAACTACCCCTACAGCCAGTTCCTCCCGAAGAGCGGACAGGCACGGGCGATCCAGGTCGACCTGAAGCCGGAGCAAATGGGATTGCGCTACCCCACCGAACTCAATCTGTGGGGTGATGTGAGGGCGACCCTCACCGCACTCATCCCGCACCTGGAGGCGAAAACCGACCTCTCCTGGCAGAACACCGTCGCCGAGGAGATGCTCGAGTGGGAAAACGAGATGGAAGCCCAGGCGATGCTGACCTACAAAGACGGCGTCAACCCCAGGCGGGTCTACCAGGAATTGAACAAGCGCCTTCCCCCGCAGGCCATCGTCACCGCCGACGCCGGATCCACGGCGGACTGGTACGGCCACCACATCAGGCTGCGCCGCGGCATGCTTGGCGATCTTTCCGGCCGGCTTGCCAGCATGCTCGCCGCGATGCCTTACGCCACAGCGGCAAAGTTCGCCTATCCGGAACGCTCCGTTATCTGCACCATTGGCGACGGTGCCTTCCAGATGCTCGGCATGAACGAACTGATCACGATTAAGAAGTACCTGCAGGAATGGGAGAACCCGCAGCTGATCATCCTGGTTCTGCACAACAACGACTTGACACAGGTGTCATGGGAAATGCGTACCGAGGACGCCAATCCCGTGTGGCCCACCTCTCAGGACGTCCAGTCGATTGACTATGCCGGGTGGGCGGAACTGCTCGGCTTCACCGGCATCCGGGTCAAAACCGACAGCGAGGTCGCGGGCGCCTGGGACGCGGCCTTCGCACACCAGGGCGTCACCATCATCGACGCGTACACCAGCAAAAACGTCCCACCCCTTCCTCCTCACATCACCACTGAGTTCGCAAAGCACACAGCAGAAGCGCTTCTCAAGAAGGACCCCGACGAGATCGGGGTCCTGCGCGACTCCGCCAAGGCCCTGGCAGCCGAAGGAATCGAACGCATCAAAGGAAAGCTCCACCTTGGCCAGGACCGTGAAGAGAAGCAACACTAAGGCCCGCGATGGAAAGGAGACGGGAAAGATAGGTTCCGAAAGTACTCATCGGTAGCATGTGGCAGCTCTCCTCAGGCCGGCCCCAGTGCGCCAGCACCCGGGGGCCGCCGGAGCCGTCGCGTCCGCATCCCGGCCTGCCGGCGGCCCTTCAACAAACGTCCGCGCGGGGCCCGACGTCGGACACTCCCAGGAGTCCCAGGACTTCTCCAGCAATTTCATTGCGGCCTCGCAATTGTTGCGTTTAGACTCGGTAGCATGCTTAGTGATTCGTTTCCAGGCTTTCCCCCTCACGCGTTACGTGAGTACGCGATGGTTGCCGACGGCGCCCGCGCGGCCCTGATAGGCCCCGGCGGGGACGTGGTGTGGATGTGCGCACCGCAATGGCAGGACGACGCGGTGTTCTCGGGACTCTTGGGCGGTCCCGGAACGTTCGCCGTGACGCCTACCGACCCGCACAACGTCTGGGGCGGACAGTACGAGGACGGAACCCTGATCTGGGTGAGCCGGTGGGTAACCGGCTCAGGAATTATTGAATGCCGGGAAGCGCTGGCGTACCCCGGGGATCCCACCCGTGCCGTGCTGCTGCGCCGGATCCGTGCCGTGCGGGGCCAGGCAACCGTGCGGGTGACGTTGGACGCCCGAGCGAACTTCGGCAAGCACAAGATGACCAGGCTTTCCTGTGAGGACGGTCTATGGACCGCGAGCTCGGCAGACCTCAGGATACGCCTCGGCGGCGCGGCGGGGGCGAAGGCGGGAGCGGGAGGACTCGAAGTGGTTCTCGAACTTGCCGAAGGCGAACACCACGATCTGGTTTTGGAAATCTCCAACCGCGAACTGCCCGCTGAGCCGGCGCAGGCCGCTCAGGCGTGGAACGCGACAGAAAATGCGTGGCACTCGGCCGTCCCCCGCTTAGACAACACCATATCCCCGGATGACTGCCGGCAGTCCTACGCCGTTCTTCGCGGAATGACAGGGGTGGGAGGAGCCATGGTCGCCGCGTCGACCATGGGCCTGCCCGAACGGGCCGGGCAGAAAAGGAACTACGACTACCGCTACGCGTGGATCCGGGATCAGTGTTTTGTCGGCCAGTCGGTGGCGGCCTGCGAGATGTTTCCGCTGCTGGATGACGCGGTCGGTTTCGTTTCCGCCAGGCTGCTCACGGACGGGCCGGAAATGAAGCCGGCCTACACCACCGAGGGCGGCCGCGTCCCGGATGAATGGGATGTTGGGCTGCCCGGCTACCCCGGGGGGTCCGCTAAGGCCGGCAATTGGGTCAATAACCAGTTCCAGCTGGACGCATTCGGGGAGTCGTTGCTGCTGTTCGCCGCCGCTGCGGAGAATGACCGTCTGAACCTTGAGCACTGGAAGGCGGCGGAGATCTGCGCGGACGCCATCATGGCGCGGTGGCAGGAACCTGACGCGGGCATGTGGGAACTCGACAACAGGAGGTGGGCCCACTCCCGCCTCATCTGCGCCGCCGGGTTGCGCGCCATCGGCCGCAATGCCCCGCCGCAACAGGGGGCCACGTGGACCTCGCAGGCTGACGCCCTCTTTACCGATGTGGCCAAAGACTGCCTGCATTCCAGCGGACGGTGGCAACGGGCACCCGGCGACGACCGGGTCGATGCGTCCCTGCTTCTCCCGGTAATCCGGGGGGCCCTTCCGGCCGACGATCCCCGCTCCGTTGCCACTCTCAAAGCGATTCGGGACGATCTTGCCCACGACGGGTACCTGTACCGCTTCCGCCAGGACGGACGGCCGCTGGAAGAGTCCGAGGGCGCCTTCCTGCTGTGCGGCTTCGATATGGCCATGGCCCTGCACCAAAGCGGGGAGACCACTGAAGCGGCGCGCTGGTTTGAAAGAAACCGTGCAGCCTGCGGCTCACCGGGACTCTTCACGGAGGAGTACGACATTGAACAGCGCCAACTCCGGGGCAACTTCCCCCAGGCCTTCGTTCACGCAGCCCTGCTGGAAACATCCCGGCGGCTCGCCGATCCCCCTCCCCCTTGGCGGGGTCTGAATTCTGAGCAGTGAGCACCATCAACCATCTCCGGGCGACCTGCCCGGGCCAGGACGAGGAGCACTCATGAACACCTTCAAAGACAAGACAATCGTTGTGACAGGCGCCAGCGGCGGCATCGGCCGGGCGACGGCCATCGCCTTTGGCAGACACGGCGCCTCCGTCGCCCTTCTGGCCCGGGGCGAGGCAGGGCTGGCGGGCGCAGCAAAAGAAGTCGAAGACTCGGGCGGCCGGGCGCTGGCCATCGCGGTGGACACGTCCGACTATGATGCCCTCGACGCGGCAGCAAGCCGCATTGAGCAGGAACTGGGACCGATTGACATCTGGGTCAACGTTGCCTTCACTTCCGTGTTCGCCCCCTTCGCCGAGATCAAGCCGGAGGAATACAAACGCGTCACCGACGTCAGCTATCTGGGATACGTCTACGGAACAATGATCGCGCTGGACCGCATGAAGAAACACAACCGGGGCACCATCGTCCAGGTCGGCTCGGCGCTGGCCTACCGGGGCATCCCGCTCCAGTCCGCCTACTGCGGCGCCAAGCACGCCATCCAGGGCTTCAATGAATCACTTCGCTGCGAATTGCTGCACGACGGGAGTCCGGTCAAAACGACCATGGTGCAAATGCCTGCGGTCAACACGCCACAGTTCAGCTGGGTACTTTCCAGACTGCCGAACAAGGCCCAGCCGGTTCCGCCGATCTACCAGCCGGAAGTCGCTGCCCGCGGGGTACTCTTTGCCGCCGCGCATCCGCACCGCCGGGAGTACTGGGTGGGGGCAAGCACCGCAGCCACCCTGGTGGCGAACGCTGTGGCCCCCGGACTGCTGGACAGGTACCTGGCCCGGAAAGGATTCGCCTCCCAGCAGAGGCCGCAAAGCCGCGACCCGGAACAGCCCGTCAACCTCTGGGAACCGGCCGACGAGGACCGGGATTTCGGAACTCACGGGGCGTTTGATGCCCGCTCGGCGGCGCGGAGCCCTCAACTATGGGCCTCCCACCACCACGGCACCGTCCTGGCGGCGGCCGGTGCCACCGTGTTGGGTTTGTGGGCATTCGGCGGGGCGCTGCTGGGTAGGACAGGCCGGTGAGGGCGATGGAAGCCACCCGGGCGGCGTACGGACTGTGCCAACTGGCCTTTCCGAGCATGATCTTCCGTCTGGCGCTCGGACACCAGCCGGACCGGCGGGTCCGCGCAGTGGTCCGTATTCTTGGCGCCAGGCACCTCCTGCAGGCGCTGGTCGTTGGCGCGGCGCCTTTCTCCCGATCGCTACACCTCGGCGCCGGTGTGGTGGACTGGTTGCACTCGGCCAGCATGGTGGGGTTGGCGGTTACGGATCGGCGGCGCCGCAGGGCCGCCGCGCTGGACGCTGTGATTGCCGGCCTGTTCGCGGGTACGGAATTTGGCCTGAGCGGCGGAATCAGGCCGCGCCGGCCCGCAGCGCTACCGCCAGCGGGCCGCCGCAAGGGGCGGTGAGCCCATGTCGATTCAGCGGTGGAGGGCCAGTGCGAAGCGTCCATCTTCGGTTTCAGTTTCCCCGGAGGCTTCCGCGAACGCGTTCATGGCCTCGGTCAGGGACTTCCTGGTCTGTGCGGGCAGGTGTTCCAGGACCGCTGCTATCGCTTCACGGCGGTGTGACATCACCTGCTCCACCAGTCGCGTGCCCTTCGCGGTGAGGACTAGCTTGGACAGGCGGCGGTCCTGTGGATCCTCTCCCCGCTCAATCAGCCCGGCCTGGACCAGCCGGTCACACGTCCGCGTGGCGTTCGAGGGATGGACCCCCAGCTCGACGGCAACCGCACCGAGGTTTTGCGGCCCGCGGTTCGCGATGAGCACCAGCACCCGCAACTGCGGCGTCGTCACCACGTCTTCTACTTCTGCCACCGACCGCGCAGCGACGCGGAGCAAGACGTTGGCCGCCCGGACCACCGCATCCACCTCGCTGCCATCCAAGGGCACT
Source organism: Arthrobacter sp. KBS0702 (assembly GCF_005937985.2). NCBI lineage: Bacteria > Bacillati > Actinomycetota > Actinomycetes > Micrococcales > Micrococcaceae > Arthrobacter > Arthrobacter sp. KBS0702. The sequence goes on from NZ_CP042172.1 coordinate 2,646,817, forward strand.
TTCCGCGCACCGGCGGCTTGTATTGCATCTTCTGAATTTGCCACACCACGAGTATCCATCCATCTGTTGCGCAAGTGAAATATTTGCGTCGCGGCAGAACCAGTCTGACTGCAAGGAGCGCCATGAAGACACCAGTTACACCCGGGGCAACCGTCTACGGGATAGACCGGATGATCCGCAACGTGGAAACCGGCCGCTTCGAGCGGTCCCTTTCCGGGATTACCGCGATCGGCGCCCTCGTGACCGCCGCAGAAATATATTTTGAGCATGACAAGGCAAGCTTTGGCAACAAACTGATGTGGATCCCTGTTGCCCTCGGACCGCTCGGAGCAGCTGCCGGCGTGGCTGGAGTGTTCAGCAGGCGGATGGCCAAAACGGCGCTCCCCTTGGCCTCCGCAGCAATTGTCGCCAACGGCCTGCAGGGAACATATCTACACGCCCGGGGCATTGCGCAGAAACCCGGCGGGTTTTCGAACTTGAAGTACAACATGGAAATGGGGCCGCCGCTGCTGGCCCCGCTCCTGGTGACTGTGGTGGGCGGCATGGGTCTGCTCGCCGCGGTGCTCAGGAGGGAAAGGTGACGGCCCTGCCGCTGGACCCGAAGGACGGTGGCGGCCGCTTCCCGGGCTTCGATGCCCAGGGGCAGTCCCGGCACTGGGATCAGGTGACGCAAGGCGTCGTTCTGGCACGCCTCGGCCGGCCGGCCGACCTGCGCTTCTTCACCGTCGCGGAGGAGGCAGCAGCGAGGGCGCTGTTTGACCAACTGCTGGACCAGCGTGAGGAACCCCGGGTCCCGGTGGTCAATATGGTCGGCTCACGTTTGGCCGAGGACCAGACCGACGGCTGGCACTACGAGGGCATGGAACCGGACCCGGCGGCCTGGCGCAGCACCCTCGCGGCGCTGGACGCCGAGGCCCGGGCACGGAGCGGGAAAGCGTTTTGCGAGCTGTCCTGGGATGAGCAGGAAGGCCTCCTGACGGACATTCACCACGCCGAACAGTGGCGGGGGCGGCAGGCATCCCAGGTATGGAGCCTCTGGACCCGGTATGCGTGCACGGCCTTCTACTCGCATCCCCTGGCCTGGGATGAGATTGGTTTTGCCGGGCCCGCTTATCCACGCGGATACAAGAATCTTGGCCTCGACGCCCGTGAGCCTTTCGAAGTGCCGGACGCCCGCCCCGGACAGGATCCGGCCCGTCCCAATACAAAATCCGGGAAAGGGAGGCGACACTGATGGCCTCGGTAAAAGATAGGAACGCCTCCGCGTGGCTGCTGCCCCCCGTGCCGGGAACTAACCACGCCATGCGCACCGACATGGCCCGGTTCCAGGACGATGACGAAGTCGACATAGTGATCGTCGGGTGCGGTGCGGGCGGCTCTACTCTCCTGCAGCGCTTGGCCCGCGCGGGCTGGAAGGCAGTCGCCCTGGATGCGGGCCCTTTCTGGGACCCGGAGCGCGACTGGGTCAGCGACGAGGCGGCCTCACACCACCTGTACTGGACGGAACCGCGGGTGATCTCCGGGGACGATCCGGTGCCCCTGGGCTCAAACAACTCGGGCCGGGGCGTGGGCGGCTCCATGGTGCATTACGCAGGCTACACCCCCAGGTTCCACCCGAGTGACTTCCATACCTACAGTGCCGACGGGGTGGGCGCCGACTGGCCCTTCGAGTACGAGGATCTTAAGTCGTACTACGAGGACATCGAAGGCGAACTTCCGGTGGCCGGGGAACACTGGCCGTGGGGCGATCCACACTCCTATCCGCACAGTCCGCACCCCGTCTCCGGGAACGGCGAGCTCTTCCTGCGCGGCGCACTGGCCTGCGGTATCACCGCGAAGGTCGGCCCAGTCGCGATCTCCAACGGCCGCTTCGGCAACCGGCCACACTGCATCTACCGCGGCTTCTGCCTGCAGGGCTGCAAGGTCAACGCAAAAGCCTCACCCCTGATCACCCATATCCCGGATGCCCTGCACCACGGCGCAGAAGTACGGGCTGACTCGATGGTGACGAGGATTGAAGTGGACGACACCACGGGCAAAGCCACCGGCGTGCACTACGTCCGCCACGGCCGCACGCGCTTCCAGCGTGCCCGTATGGTCGCCGTCGCCGGCTACTCCATCGAGACGCCCCGCCTACTGCTCAACTCCACTTCCAAGCGTTTCCCGGACGGGCTGTGCAATGACTTCGACCAGGTGGGGAGGTACCTGATGGTCCAGGGAGCGCCCCAGACGGCCGGCAGGTTCGACTCAGAAGTGCGAATGTGGAAGGCGCCCCCGCCGGAAGTCAGCTCCGAAGACTTCTATGAGACAAACCCGTCCAAGCCCTACAAGCGCGGGTTCTCGATACAGACGGTATCGCCGCTGCCCATCACCTGGGCCGAACACGTCGCCGCCCAGGGTCACTGGGGAGCAAAGTTGCGCGAATACATGAGCGACTACGTGCACTGGGCCTGCCTGGGGGCGCTGTGCGAATTCCTGCCGCAGGCGGACAACCGCGTCACCCTGGCGCAGGAGAAGGACCGGAACTCAATGCCGGTCGCGCACTTCCACTACTCCCAGTGCGACAACGACCGCCAACTCATGGGCGCCGCCCAGGAAGCCATGGAAAAGGTCCTGAAAGCCGCAGGGGCCGACGAGGTCATCACCATCAAGCGCTACGCGCACTTGGTGGGCGGGGCCCGGATGGCGGCGGACGAGCGCCACGGCGTCGTCGACGCCGATTGCCGCAGCTTCGCCGTACCCAACCTCTACATCACCGACGGTAGCGTAATGCCCACCCAAGGAAGCGCCAACCCGGCATTGACCATCATGGCGGTCGCAGCGCGCACCGCTGAACGGCTGATCGCGGGCGGGGCCAACAATGCGGCCTGAGCGAACCACCGGCCGCGTATCCGGGCCGCCGCCACCCAAGGAACGGACCATGCCAAAACAACAGTTCGAAGATTACCTGCTGAACCGATCTCGTGAAGTCAGAACCAAACTGCAGGTATTCCTTCCGCACAGGAAAGGCTGAGCCATGCGCCCCACGGGAACCACCGATCCGGCCCTCACCGGCCTGGACGTCAGCACCTACACGATTCCCACCGATAACTCCGAGGCAGACGGCACCTTCGCCTGGGACGCCACCACGATGGTGGTGGTCCGGACCAGCGCCGGCGGCTGCGAAGGGCTTGGCTGGACCTACGCTCCACCCTCTTGCGCCCAGCTGATCGCGGGATTGCTGGCGCCAGCCGTCTCCGGACGATCTGCGTGGGACACCGGAGGAGCCGCGCAGTCGATGCTGCAGGCCGTGCGCAATTCCGGCCGCAGCGGGCTCGCCGGCTACGCGATCTCCGCGGTGGACTGTGCCCTGTGGGACTTGAAAGCACGCCTGCTTCACCTTCCCCTGTACCGCCTCCTCGGAGCGGTGCGCGACGAGGTCGACATTTACGGCAGCGGCGGGTTCACCACCTACTCCCGCCAGCAACTGCAGGACCAGCTGGGGGGCTGGGTGCACGGCCAGCACATCCCACGGGTCAAAATAAAGATCGGACAGGACCGGGGGAACGCCATTCCCCAGGATTTGGAGCGCATTCGTCAGGCCAGAACCGTCATAGGAGACGACGCTGAGCTGTTCGTAGACGCCAATGGTGCCTATACGGCAAAACAAGCGGTGAGGGTTTATCAAGCGGCCGGCGACTCCAGGCTGGCGTGGTTTGAAGAGCCGGTCTCCTCCGACCACCTGGCCGGCCTGCGGACCGTCAGGGAGGCGATAGCTGCCGACGTCGCCGCGGGTGAATACGGTACAGATCTGTTCTACTTCGAGCGCCTGTGCCGGGCCGAAGCCGTCGACTGTGTCCAGCTGGATGTTTCGCGCTGCGGCGGTATCACCCAATGGCTGCGCATCGCAGCCGTGGTTGCAGCGCACGGGCTTCAGGTATCCGGGCACTGCGCACCGCACCTGAGCGCGCACGCAGCCGCCGCGACGGAGAACTTCCGGCATCTGGAGTGGTTCCACGACCACGTCCGGATCGAACAGACGTTCTTCGACGGGACCTTGGACCCTACGGGCGGCGCAATCATCCCCGACAAGCACTCCCCCGGCAACGGACTCACCATTCGCACGTCCGACATCGAGAAGTACCGGGTGGGCTAGGCGCACCAATACCGCAGACAGTCGGCAAGAGACAGTCGGCAAGGAGGATAGCGCTGATGTCGGCACGAACGAGGGCCGAAGCAGGAAACAGACTGAGCCATGGCTGATACTGGTACCCCTGACGCCCGCGCCGAGCACCGGTGGCCAGCGGCGATTGGACTGCTCGTCGCGCTGGGCCTGTATGCCGCGCTGCCCAGCTCCTTCCTTCCGTGGCTCAGGTATACGGTGGTCGGCGTTGGTCTGACGATGCTGATCCCACTCGTGCACCTGAATCCGCATCGGTTCCACAGGGAAACGCGGTGGTCGAAAAACGTTGCCACCGGGCAGGCGCTGCTTCTGGTCGCCGCGAACGAGGTGGCCCTGGTACAGGTGGTCATCCGGCTCACCACTTCGGGCAACAGCGATGGCCCTGTAATCCTGCTGGCTGCGTTGCAGATCTGGGTCACCAACATCATTGCGTTCGCCCTGGCCTTCTGGGAGATGGACCGCGGTGGCCCTGTTACCCGCCGCCACGCCGAACGCCAGGATATGCCGCCAGCAGACTTCCGGTTCCCTCAAGACGAGGACCACGACGCCATTGAGGAGGTCGCGGCTAGGTCCTCCGAGCGGACCGGGTGGGTCCCATCGTTCATCGATTACGCATACTTCTCGCTATCCAATTCCATGGCCTTCAGCCCCACCGACACTATGCCGCTGTCTACACCGGCAAAAGCCATGATGGGCGTGGAGGCAGCCGGAGCATTCGTCCTTCTGGCCCTCGTCATCTCCCGGGCCGTTTCGCTTCTCAACTGAACGCACGGTTACGGAAGAACCTCTGGATGCAACCCGAAGCGGGACTCTTGCGCTGCGGAATTCGGCATGTCGTCTCATCGGTCAACGGTTGCCGCCGGCTGAACCGCAACGTTTCATCCCCGATCACTCCAACTTTCCCTACGGACGCATCTCACCCATCCAGTTCGGGACGATCCAGATCTTTCGGGGCTGGCTGCCGTTGCGCAAATCCTTCGTCAAGACCATGCTCAGTTGTTGATCGCGTCGCCCGCCAGACGCTTTCCCCAGGGGAATCTGGCCGTTCCCTCGATTGACCCTAAGACCTACTCCTGGGCATCGTTTCGCCTCGAGTCAGACAAGGCGGCGCCGGTCGTGCGCGGCTGTGTTCTGAACTACATTGGCGCGACCGTAGGAGCCGAGCTTCTCGACCGCATAGTCGAGCAGGGCCGCGGCGCGCGACGTAAGGATCATGTCCTCGGGCCAGATGCCCACGACGCGGGAAAGGGTTACCGGCGGGTCGAAGGGGCGGACGGCGACCGGCCGCCCCTCGGCACTCATGGGGAGCACGTTGGGCCTGGACATGAGCAGGCCGTAGCCCACGCCGCGGCCCACGAGCGCCTCGACAAGACCGATCTGGGTGACCCGGGCCGCGATCCTGGGCTCCAGCCCACGCGCCGCGAACGCCTCGACTATGTTGATGGTGCTCGGGGCTGCGTCGTAGAGGATCAGTGGCTCGCCTGCGAGGTCGGTGAGATCCACGGTGCTTCCCGCCGCGAGCGGGTGGTCCGGATGCAGGTGGGCCTCGAGCTCAGTCGGGTAGATCTCGCGGCGACGGTATCCGACGGGGAGGAACCTTTCGTACATGATGGCCACATCGAGGCGTCCCGACTGGAGCGCTGGTAAAAGGTCGTCGGTGCTCCCCACTGTGATCTCGAGGTCCACCCCGGGGTGCCTCCGCGGGAAGCCTTCGAGTAGCTCGGGCACCACGCTCGTGGCGAAGCTCGCGTAGCAGCCAAGCTTAACGGGACCCCGCAGCTCCTCCCCCGGGCCCGAGCCCAGGACGAGCTCGCGTGTGTCCGCGAGGATCCGGCGGGCATGCATTGCAAAGTTCTGCCCCGCAGGAGTCAGTGTCAGCCCTCGGGCCTTGCGGCGCACGCATAGCTGCTCCCCGACAGTCTTTTCTAGCCCCGTTACGGCCTGGGACAACGCCGACTCCGAGATATGCAGATGCGCTGCCGCGGCACTGAGCGTAGTGAAGTTTGGCAAGGCTGCGAACAACTCGAGCTGCCTCAAGCTCACATCGGCCATGTTCACCTCCACATGGATAGACCTTCTTAAGTAAAACAGGACTACATCCACACATTACTGACATTTACATGAGGATGTGAATTGGCTCACCATAAAGCATCCGATTCGCCCGCACTCCTACTAGGACAGCAATGACCCCCTCAACTGCCGTTAGCAATCCGGCCACGCAGCGTCGCGTCGCGCTTGCGACGATTATCGGCACCACGATCGAGTGGTACGACTTCTTCATCTACGCGCTAGGCGCAGGACTCGTGTTCGCCCAACTCTTCTTCAAGCCTGCCGGCGAGGACATAGGGCTCCTGCTCTCCTTCGCCACGGTCGGCGTCTCCTTCCTCTTCCGCCCGCTCGGCGCGTTTCTTGCGGGGCACTACGGCGACATAATCGGCCGCCGTGCCATGCTGGTCCTAACGCTCATCCTCATGGGGACGGCCACGACACTAATCGGCGCCCTGCCCACGTTCGCGCAGATCGGCATCGCAGCGCCGATCCTCCTGCTCTTCCTCCGCATCCTCCAAGGCGTCTCCGCCGGCGGCGAATGGGGTGGCGCCGTCCTCATGGTCGTCGAGCACGCTCCTGCGGACCGCCGCGGCCGCGCTGGCGCCTTGCCGCAGGTCGGTGTCCCGCTCGGCTTTCTCCTCGCTTCGGGCGTGATGGCCCTGATGACCGGCGTCGTCTCCCCTGGACAGGCCTTCCTCGAATGGGGCTGGCGCGTGCCTTTCCTGCTAAGCATCGTGCTTATCGTCGTCGGCTATCTGGTCCGCCGCTCCGTTGAGGAGAGCCCCGTGTTCGCTGAGATCGCCGAGCGCGGCCAGCAGACCAAGTCCCCCGTCGCGGTCCTCTTCAAGCGGCACTGGCACCTCGTGATACTCGCCGCGCTTGTGTTCGTGGGCAACAACGCCGTGGGCTATATGACCACCGGCGGATTCCTCCAGAGCTACGCCACCGGAAAGCTCAAGATAGACACCACGGCGATGCTCATCGCGTCCGCGGTCGCCTCGGCGGCGTGGTTCGTCGCGACGCTCATTGCAGGGCGCCTTGCCGACTCATTCGGTCGGCGGAACACCCTCCTCATCGGCTTCGCGGTGCAGGCCGTGATGGCCTTCCCACTGTTCTGGCTCGTCAACACCGCGACGCTCCCCGGGCTCTACGCCGGGCTGATCCTGCTCTCGATCGGCCTCGGGCTCACGTACGGGCCACTGGCGGCGTGGTACACCGAAATCTTCCCGGCCTCCGTCCGCTTCTCGGGAGTGGCCATCCCCTACGCGATTGGGTCCATCCTCGGCGGGGCGTTCGCGCCCACAATCGCCCAAGCCCTGCTGCAGGCCACCGGAACCACGACCGCAGTCTCGTGGTACATCCTCGTAGCCACCCTCATCGGGGCCGCGGCGACGCTGTGCCTGCGCGACCGGCGCGGCATCCCCCTCGGCCCGGACTACGAGGCCGAGCAGGCCAGCGGCGCCACGATGTTCGCCCCGAACGGGGCCCACAGGGAGGTTGGGGCGAAGCAGTAGCAACCACGTTACCCATCCGCCGTGACGTCCAGGGAACTGTTCAGCATGTCGTCATGGCCTCTTGATAGCCCGCAAATTCAAGGATTACTTAACGTGGTCGAGGAGAACTAATGGTAAATCACACCACCAGAGTCGCGGTCATTGGCGCGGGGATGGGCGGCCTCACCGCTGCGATTGCGCTTACGAGGATCGCCGGTGTCCACGTCACGGTATTCGAACAGGCAAAAAAGCTGGGTGACGTGGGCGCGGGCGTCACCGTCGCCCCGAACGGACAACGCGTTCTCGACAAACTCGGCGTGCTTGAACAGGTCAAGCACGCAGGGGCTACCCCTGACGGACACGGCGTCTACTTGGACGCAATGGGCAATCTGGTTGCCGAAGCAGCCTGGGAAGACTCAGCAAAGCGGTATCGAAATATCGGCATGTACAGGCCCGACCTGGTCAACGTTTTGTCTCGCGAGGTCGCACCTGACACGATCCACCTTGGCCATCGTCTGACCTCGATTCAAGCGCTAGACAGGGGCGTCTGCGTGGGCTTCGAGAACGGCGTAAACAGTGAGTTTGATGCTGTGGTGGGTGCGGACGGCGTCCACTCAGTGGTACGGGATGCCCTGATGCGAGCCCCCGCACCCGTCTACTCCGGATTCATCGCATTTCGCGGGGTACTTGACGCAGCCCTCCTTCCCGACGACTGGCCCATGATCAGCCAGGTATGGATGGGTGAGGGAAAGCACTTCATGTGCTACCCGCTGCAGCAGCGCAAGTTGTTTAACTATGTCGGGTTCGTACCCAGTGACAGGCCTCTTAAAGAGAGCTGGTCGGCGCCGGGGCACGTGAGCGAACTCGCCGCCGAGTTTGAGGGTGAGAAATGGGACCCGAAGCTACGCCACTTCGTTCAACTCATCGACAAGACCTTCTGGTGGGGCCTCTACGACCACGAGCCCCTCACCAATTGGTCGCGAGGGCGCGTCACGTTGCTCGGCGACGCAGCACACACCATGCTGCCCCACGCGGGCCAGGGAGTGAACCAAGCAATGGAGGACAGCATTACTCTCGCCTTTTTCCTCAGGGAGGCCGAAAGCGCCGATGGAATTGCCGAAGCTTTCAAGCGCTACACCGCCGTTCGAATGCAACGCACGGCGATCTTGCAGAACAGCTCTCGCAGAAGCGGCTCGCAGTTCGACGCGCGGAATGAGTTTGAGGACACCAAGAAGCGTGACGCTGACTTGCGCGCAGGACGTGACTTCCGCCGAAGTGTGCTCTTCGACTTCGACGCGGTGGCAGCCGCCGAAAAGGCACTCAAACGATTCAGGAGGATTTAGTTCGCATGACATCGATCAGCATCATTGGCACCGGCAAGATGGGCTCAGCAATTGCCGAAGTATCGGCGCGAGCCGGGGCGAGTATCCAAATTATCAGGCGCAGGACGGGGGCTGGCTCGGCCGCGGAGCGCTCCGACGCGGAATATGGGTTTGTCGGCGATGAACTCACAGGTGACCTCGTCGTCCTCGCCGTTCCCTATGAAGCCTACCCGGATGTTCTTGAGCACTATCGCGATCGGCTCAGCGGCAAGGTCGTCATCGATATCAGCAACCCCATCGATTTCACCACGTACGATGAGCTGCTGGTCCCACCGGACTCCTCCACTGCGGTTGAACTTTCCAAGGCCCTCCCGGCAGGCGTGGCAGTCGTGAAAGCGTTCAACGTCAATCTCGGCGACACGCTCAGCACCGGCACCAATGGCACAACGCGCACGACTGTCCTGTTCGCCGGAGACGACCCAGAGGCGAAAATAGCAGTCGCTGCCCTCCTCGAAGGCGCAGGACTCCGGGCGGTCGACGCCGGCCCTCTTTCGCGTGCAAGGGAACTCGAGGCGATGGGCTTTCTCCAGATCGTCTTGGCAGCAATCGGGAAGACAAGATATGAGTCCGGATTTGCACTGTTGCCGTGAGCGGAAGCGGGGATCTGGCCCGTCAGACCCGGGGCTGGTTCATGGACGCCATCGGCCACCCGGACCAGCCGCACGCATCGCCTACGGCGCCGTGGAGCCTTCGGCCCCGGGGTGCCGACCTTAGGCTCAGCGGGCAGGGGGGCGTTCCTACGGCGCCCGGTCGACAGGAGAGAGAAAGCCACCACAAAATAGCCCGAACAGACATCGGCACAGTGGACGGTGCCCGGCTCACCGAACGGCTTCTGCCCCGATGAGCCGAAAGCCCCTCCCGCCCGCCACCGGCAGCGAAGGCCCCGGGGAGCCGTGCAAGCCAGACGCCAGTGGACTCACCCATCGCAAGCACCAATGCCCGTCCCCAGAAAGCGAATGGCCGCTAAGAACACGGTTCTTAGCGGCCATCGCAAAAGTTCCCAGGGCGGTCAGGACCTACACATTGAAGCGGAACTCCACCACGTCGCCGTCGGCCATGATGTATTCCTTGCCTTCGATCCGGACCTTGCCGCGGGCTTTCGCCTCGGCCATGGAGCCGGCTTCGATCAGGTCGTCAAAGGAGACCACTTCGGCCTTGATGAAGCCACGCTGGAAGTCGGAGTGGATGACACCGGCGGCCTGGGGAGCCGTGTCGCCCTGGTGGATCGTCCAGGCGCGGGTCTCCTTGGGGCCGGCGGTCAGGTAGGTCTGCAGCCCCAGCGTGTGGAACCCGACGCGGGCCAGCTGGTCGAGGCCGGACTCGTCCTGGCCATTCATCTCGAGCATTTCGCGCGCCTCTTCCTCGTCCAGTTCAACGAGGTCTGACTCGAGCTTGGCGTCAAGGAAAATGCAGTCCGCCGGCGCCACCATCGCGCGCAGCTCCGCCTGCTTTTCGGGGTTTCCAAGGATGCCCTCGTCCGCATTGAAGACGTAGATGAAGGGCTTGGCGGTGAGCAGGCCGAGCTCCTTCAGGTGCTCCATCTCCAGCTTGTCGCTCTTGATCGAGGAGAAGATGGTGTCGCCGCGCTCCAGCACAGCCTGGGCAGCCTTGACCGCGGCCAGCTCGGCGGCTTCGCGCTTCTTGATTTTGACTTCTTTTTCGATCCGGGGGACGGCCTTCTCGATGGTCTGGAGGTCCGCGAGGATCAGCTCGGTGTTGATGGTCTCCATGTCCGAGCGCGGGTCGACCTTGCCGTCGACGTGGATGACGTCGGGGTCATCGAACACGCGGACAACCTGCGCGATCGCCTCGGCCTCACGGATGTTCGCCAGGAACTGGTTACCCAGGCCTTCACCCTCGGAGGCGCCCTTGACAATGCCGGCGATGTCCACGAAGGACACGGCGGCCGGCAGCAGGCGCGCCGAGCCGAAGATCTCGGCCAGCTTCGCGAGCCGCGGGTCAGGCAGGTTCACGACGCCAACGTTGGGCTCGATCGTGGCGAACGGGTAGTTCGCCGCGAGCACCTGATTGCGGGTCAGTGCGTTGAAAAGGGTTGATTTGCCGACGTTGGGCAGTCCGACGATGCCAATAGTAAGAGCCACGAGTATTGATTCTACCGGTAAACCGCCCGGTCCCCTGCGGCGGAGGGGCGCTGTTCGCCGTCGGCGCCGCCCGGAGCGCCGCGTTCCGTGCGTCCTCGGCAAAACTGTCAGGGCTGCGTGCCAGAGTGAAGGCATGGACGCTTTCGCACTCATTCTTGCCCTGCTGATGCTGCTGATCGGAGCCGTCGCCGGCGCCGCCTTCACCTTTGTCATGTCCCGGCGCCGCAGTTCCGCCCTGGAACAGGACTTCGACGGCGTTTCCGCGCGTCTGTCCGAAGTAAGCGCCCGGTTCGCCGCCGCCGACGCCGAACGCCGCCTGCTGGCGGCGCAGAACCGGGAGCTGGGCGATGCGAGGGCCCAGGACGGAAGCGTGTTGCGGGCGCTGGCCCCTGTCGCCGAAAAGCTGACGGCGGTCCAGCAACAGGTCTCCCTGCTGGAGCGGGACCGGCTGGAACAGTACGGCCAGCTCGCCCAGCAGCTGCAGGAGGCGAGGCTCTCGGACGAGCAGCTGCTGCGGTCAACGCACGCGCTGGAGTCGGCCCTGCGGTCCAACAGCGCCCGGGGCCAGTGGGGCGAAGTCCAGCTGCGCCGTGTGGTGGAGGCCGCGGGAATGCTCAGGCATGTTGACTTCCACGAGCAGCTGCACAGTTCCGGGTCTGACAACACTATCCGGCCCGACCTCGTCGTCCAGCTCCCGGGCGATAAGCAGCTCGTGGTGGACGCCAAAGTGCCGTTGACGGCGTACCTCGAGGCGCAGGAGCTGGGCTCCCCCGCCGGCGGCCGGGCCCCCGGGTCGGTATCCCTGAACGGCCAGCAGGCCCTGCTGGCCACCCATGCGAAGGCCCTCAAAGCCCACGTTGATGCGCTGAGCAACAAGAAGTACTGGGACATTCCCGGCAACGCCCCGGAACTGGTGATTTGCTTCCTGCCTGCCGAGTCCATCCTGGCCGCCGCCCTCACCGCGGATCCGGCCCTGCTGGACTATGCGCTGTCCAAGAACGTCGTGCTCGCCTCGCCCGGGACGCTGCTGGCGGTCCTCAAGTCAGTGGCGTTCACCTGGCGGCAGGACGTGCTGACGGACAGTGCGCGGGAACTGTTCGAACTGGCCCAGCAGCTCTACGAGCGGATGGGAACCCTGGGCGACAACGTTTCCAAGCTGGGCTCATCGCTGAAGACCTCGGTGGACCGCTACAACTCCCTGGTCGGCACGCTGGAGGCCCGGGTGCTCCCCACCGCACGCAAGCTTAACGCCCTGGACGCCGGGGGTCTTGCGACTCCGACCACTGTCGAGGCGACGCCACGGTCAGTGGCCGCTCCGGAGCTGCAGCCGGGTATCACCGCCGGGAACACCGGGCTCGACGAGGCCGACGACGGCAGTGACAGCGACTCGGAAGAGTCAGCCGCCTAAGACTTCTCTGCGGGGCTAGGGCCGTTCCGCGGGGCGTGCGCCGCGGCCACCCAGGGCCCGGGAGACATCCCCGGCCTGCTTCAGGGTGGCCCGGAGCTCCTTCGGCAGGGAGAAGAGCAGGTCTTCCTCCGCCGTGACGACTTCCTCGACGGCGCCATAGCCGTAGTCGGCCAGGAGCCGGAGCACGTCCTTCACCAGCACCTCCGGCACGGATGCGCCGGAGGTCACGCCGACCGTGGCGACGCCCTCGAACCAGGACTCATCCACCTCATTGGCGAAGTCGACGCGGTAGGAGGCCTTGGCACCGTATTCCAGGGCGACTTCCACCAGGCGCACGGAGTTCGAGGAGTTGGCCGAACCAACCACAATCACGAGGTCGGCCTGCGGCGAGATCTTCTTGATGGCCACCTGGCGGTTCGTGGTCGCGTAGCAGATGTCATCGCTGGGCGGATCCTGCAGGGTGGGGAAACGCTCCTTCAGCAGGCGCACGGTCTCCATGGTTTCGTCCACGCTCAGGGTGGTCTGCGAGAGCCAGATGACCTTTTCGGGGTCGCGGACCGTCACCTTGTCCACCTCATGCGGGCCGTTGATGATCTGGATGTGCTCGGGGGCCTCGCCGGCGGTCCCTTCGACTTCCTCGTGGCCGTCGTGGCCGATCAGCAGGATGTCGAAGTCGTCCTTCGCGAAGCGGACAGCCTCTTTGTGCACCTTGGTCACCAGCGGGCAGGTAGCGTCGATGGTCCGCAGGCCGCGGTCCTCGGCGGACTGCACGACCGCCGGCGAGACGCCGTGTGCCGAGAAGATCACGAGGGCACCTTCGGGCACCTCATCGGTCTCATCGACGAAGATCGCACCCTTTTCCTCGAGGGAGCTCACCACATGGACGTTGTGGACGATCTGCTTGCGGACATAAACGGGCGGTCCGTAGTGCTCGAGCGCCTTTTCCACGGCAATCACGGCACGGTCGACGCCGGCGCAGTAACCGCGCGGTGCCGCCAGGAGCACCTTCTTAGCCCCGGTCACCGGGGCCGCCGCCAACACTTCCTCCGGCGTTCGCCGCCGGCGCGGAACGGAGGGCATCGGGATGGATACAGCGGTGGAGGTCATGCCCCAATGCTACCGGTGTTCGTTATTGCCCGATGCTTCGGGCCGGCCGGCGGGAGGCGACAATACGGAGCACGATCCCTGCGACCAGCAGGAACGCCCCCGCCACGAGTGCCGCGACGATCCACGGTCCGAAGCCCGCCAAGGAGGCGGCCACGAACTCGCTTTTGAAGATCTCCGCCACGTCGTTGCCACTGCGGGTACCCAGGACCGCCTGGCCCGCGGCATCGCCACCAAATTTCCACACCGCGGCCAGCACGAGGGCGCCGATGCCGGTTGCCACCAGGACCGTCCACTTCCGCCTCGCGGCGATGAACGCCAGGATGAAGGCGATAGCCGACCCCACGGCCACCGCGGAGCCCATCGGGGCGTACGCGGACACCCGTTCTATCAGCTGACGCTGGTTGGACTGCCCGATGCCGATCCGTACCGTCTCCGGCGCCTTCAACGGCACCGGCGAGGACTCCGAGACCCGCTTGACCACCAGCCCCACCAGCGGGGCGACGTCCAGCGTCAGCGAGGTGGCGCCGTCGACATCCGGCGGAAGGGTGCGCGGATCGGCAAAACTCAGCCGGTGGCTCCGGCGCAGCGTCTCGGCCCAGGCGTCGGAGTACCCGGGCATGGAGGTCAGGGACTGTGCAGCCTCCGCCAGAATCGGCTTGACCAAGTTGGCGAGGGCAGCGGGAAGCTGCTGGTCACCGAAGCCAATGCCGTTCACGGCTGCAGTGGCCAGCCTCTTCTGGAAGGCAGGGTCCTTGCCGAGCGGCGCGGTAAGCGCGACAAACCCGTCCTCTTGGACGAGGTTGCGGTCCACCCACATGGCCGGGACGGCAACGGCCGCCATGGCAAGGCCGATCAGGACGGCGACGGCCGAGACAAAAGTGCGCACGAAAATCTCCTGGAGGGGGTTGGGAGTAGTGCCATCCTACGGGGGCATTTCGGCGAACCGGAAAGCGGCCGGTAGAACGTCCGGCCCTGCTGGTAGAGCTATGGATAGAGTTGAAGCAGTTCCCCGTCTCCATCAAAGGACCCCGCACCACATGCACCAGCACCCGCACCTGCACGCGGCACACACCGCCGGCGGTCACCGGCATGTCTGAGGAGACCGCCGCGGCCAGCACCCTGCCGGCCACCGCGGCCGGCACCAGCCCGGACAACCCGTGGCCCTTACAGATGCTCTCGCAGAAGCTCAAGGGGTACATCGACCGTGCGCCCTCGGCCTGGGTCGAAGGCCAGGTCATCGAGCTCAACCGGCGCGGCACCAACGCCTACCTCACGCTGCGGGACATTGACGCGGAGATCTCCCTCCCCGCGTCGGTCTGGACCAACGTCCTGGACCGCCAGGCCATGCCGCTGGAGCGCGGCTCCCGCGTGGTGGCGCTGATCAAGGCCGAGTTCTGGCTGAAGACAGGCCGGCTGAACATGTCCGTCAAGGACATCCGGCCGGTGGGGCTCGGCGATCTGCTGGCCCGGATTGAACGCCTGCGCCAGGCCCTCTCGGCGGAGGGACTCTTCGCGGACTCCCGCAAGAAGCGCCTTCCCCTGCTCCCCCACCGGATCGGCCTCATTACCGGCCGCGATTCGGACGCCAAGAAGGATGTGCTCCGCAACGCGGCGCTCCGCTGGCCCGCGGTCGAATTCGAAATCCGCGAAGTGGCCGTCCAGGGCAATACCGCCGTGGCCCAAATCATCGGGGCCCTGCAGGAACTGGACGCCCTCCCGGAGGTCGACGTCATTGTCATCGCCCGCGGCGGCGGCGCCCTCGAGGACCTGCTCCCCTTCAGCAGCGAGGAACTCATCCGGGCCGTGGCGGACGCGGCCACGCCGGTCGTCAGCGCGATCGGCCACGAAGCCGACCGGCCCATCCTGGACGACGTCGCCGACCTGCGCGCCTCGACGCCCACCGACGCCGCGAAGCGGATCGTCCCGGACGTGACGGAGGAACTGGCCAGGGTCCGGCAGGCCCGCGACCAGCTTCGCCGCGGGGTCACCCGCATGGTGGAGCGGGAAACGGACCGTCTCGCGTCGCTTCGCTCCCGCCCGGTGCTGGCGGCCCCGGAAAGCATGGTCACCGCGCGGCACGACGACGTCGAACGGCTCAAGGGCCGGGCGCACGCGGCCATCAACACCGCCGTCGTGCGGGCGGCTGACCAACTGGTCCACCTCAAGGCCCAGATCCGGGCCCTGTCGCCGCAAAAGACACTGGACCGCGGCTACGCCGTCGTCCAGCTCGACGACGGCACCACGACCCCGGGAACCCGCCACGAGGTCGTGCGGCACCCCGACCAGGCACCGGCAGGCACGGCCTTGGCCGTGCGCGTGGCCGGCGGCAGGTTCACGGCCCAGTCCACCGGCGGCCAGCAGGCCGCCGAAGACTGACCGGGCGGCCGCCCCCAGACAACAGAGACAGACCTGACAAACCCGACATCCCCTTCCCGGCCCCGCACTGGCGGTCCACCCCGGGAGCCAGAGAAAGAGCACAGCATGGCAGCAGAGAACGCAGCAACCCCGGCACCGGACACCGACCTCGACGGACTGAGCTACGAAGAGGCCCGCGAACAGCTCCTGGGCGTGGTGGGCAAGCTCGAGGCCGGCGGCGCCAGCCTCGAGGAATCCCTGGCCCTCTGGGAGCGCGGCGAAGCCCTCGCGAAGCGCTGCGAGCAGTGGCTCGAGGGCGCCCGCAAGCGGCTCGCGGCAGCCCGGGACCAGGCCGGCCAGGAAGGCTGAGCGGGCCGGCTAGGAGCGCCGCACCAGCTCCTGTTCCATCTCGACGTCGAGTTCCGGGACGGGCCACTCCAGCGCCAGCCCCTCCAGCGCGTCCAGCAGCAACTGCTGGACGGCAATCCGTGCGAACCACTTCTTGTTCGCCGGAACCACGTGCCAGGGCGCATGCTCGGAACTGGTCTGCTCAAAGGCGGCCTGGTACGCGTCCATGTAGTCGTCCCAGAAGGCCCGCTCCTTGAGGTCGTTCCCGCTGTACTTCCACCGCTTCGCCGGATCCTCAAGCCGGGCCAGCAGACGCTCCTGCTGTTCGTCGCGGCTGATGTGCAGCATCACCTTGACGATCTTCGTTCCCGCGGCCGTTTGCCGGGCCTCGAATTCGTTGATGGCCCGGTAGCGGCGTTCCAGTTCCTCGGCGTCGGCCCAGCGGTGGACCCGGTGGATCAGGACATCCTCGTAGTGGGAACGGTCGAAGACCCCCACCATCCCGGCCGCGGGAACTTCCTTCTCGATCCGCCACAGGAAGTCGTAGGACTGCTCCTCGGGAGTCGGCGCCTTGAACGACTTCAACTGCACGCCTTGCGGGTTCATCTGGCCCATGACGTGGTTGACGATCCCGCCCTTGCCGGCGGTGTCCATCGCCTGCAGAACCAGCAGGACGCGTTTCTTGCCGCCAATCCTGGACTCCGCGAAGAGCTGCTCCTGGAGATTGGTGAGCTTGCCGTCGAGTTCGCTGAGCAGCTTCTCGCCTTCGGCCTTGTCGCCGGCGTAGCCCGGCGTGGACCCGGGGTCGACGTCGCCAAGCTTGAACTTCTTCCCTGCCTTCAGGGTGTCAGCCGGGTGTTCGTCGAAGTTCACGACATCTGCCATCAAAGCCTCTTTCCGGTTCGGGCAGCCGGCCTGCCGGACGATCGTCCCGCAGCGCTGCTGTCCCGAATCCTAGTTGCCCTGGTACCGGCTCAGGAAGTCCGCCATGCGGTTGATTGCCTCTTCCAGATCCTTGACGTTCGGCAGGGTCACCATCCGGAAGTGGTCCGGCCGGACCCAGTTGAAGGCCCTGCCGTGGGAGACGAGGATCTTCTGCTGGCGCAGCAGGTCCAGGACGAACTTCTCGTCGTCGCGGATGTGGTAAACCTCCGGATCCAGCTTCGGGAACAGGTACATCGCGCCGCGGGCCTGCTGGGTGCTGACTCCAGGAATGGCGTTCAGCATGTCGTAGGCCTTGTTCCGCTGCTCCAGCAGCCGGCCGCCGGGCAGGATCAGGTCGTTGATGCTCTGGTACCCGCCGAGGGCCGTCTGGATGGCGTGCTGCGCCGGCACGTTGGCGCAAAGCCGCATGTTGGCCAGCAGGTTGATGCCCTCAAGGTAGTCCGCCGCATCCTTCTTGGGGCCCGAGATGGCCATCCAGCCTGCCCGGTAGCCGCAGACCCGGTAGGCCTTGGACAGACCGCTGAAGGTCAGGCAGAGGACGTCGTCGCCGGTGAGGCTGGCCATGTTCACGTGCACGGCGTCCTCGTAGAGGATCTTTTCGTAGATCTCGTCGGCGAACAGGACCAAGCCGTGCTTTTCGGCCAGCGCCACGATTTTCTTGAGCGTTTCCTCGGGGTAGACGGCCCCGGTGGGGTTGTTCGGGTTGATCACCACGATGCCCTTGGTGCGCGGCGTGATCTTCGCTTCGAGGTCCTCCAGGTCGGGCTGCCAGCCGGATTCCTCGTCGCACAGGTAGTGCACCGGCTTCCCGCCGGCCAGGGCCACGGAAGCGGTCCAGAGCGGATAGTCCGGGGTGGGGATGAGGACCTCGTCGCCGTCGTCCAGCAGGGCCATCAGCGACATCGTAATGAGCTCGCTGACGCCGTTGCCGAGGTAGATGTCGTCGACGTGGATGTTCTGGATCCCGCGCGTCTGGTAATACTGCGAGACGGCGGTCCGGGCGGAGAAGATGCCGCGGGAGTCGCTGTAGCCCTGGGCGTGCGGCAGGTGGCGGATCATGTCCACCAGGATCGCGTCCGGCGCTTCGAACCCGAACGGGGCCGGGTTTCCGATGTTCAGTTTGAGGATGCGGTGCCCCTCTGCCTCCATTTGCTGGGCGGCCTGAAGAATCGGTCCACGGATGTCGTAGAGGACATTATGAAGCTTGGTGGACTGCTTGAATTCTGCCATTCATCAAATATGCCATATGGCGGATGTACTTCCCTTGAGACTTGTCTCACAGCCGAAGCCGGCGTCATACGCCGGCCCTGCCGCCGGGATGGCGACACAGCGACGGCGGCTGCCGGCCGGAGTAACCGGGCCGGCAGCCGCCGTCGGAGAGTCAGGGATCCCGGTCTACTTGACCAGGCCCTTGTCCTTGAGCCACGCTGCCGCGGCGTCCTTCGGGTTCTGCTTCTGGCTGCCGCCAACCGCGCGGTTGAGGTTGATCAGGTCCTCGGTGGTGAGCAGCTTGGAGACGGCATTGAGGGCCTCTTTGGCCTTGTCCGTCATCTTGGCCTTGTTGTACAGCGGCAGGACCTGCTGGGCGATGAAGTTATTTTTCGGGTCCTCCAGCACTACCAGGTCGTTGTCCGCGATGGCCGGGGTGGTGGTGTAGATGTCGGCCACCTGGACCTGGTCCGAGAGCAGGGCCTTGACGGTGACGGGGCCGCCGCCGTCGCTGAAGGGTTCAAGCTTCTTGGGCTCGCAGTTGTAGTTCTTCTTCAGGCCCGGCAGGCCGTAGGCGCGTTCGGCGAAGGTGGCCGGCGCGCCGACCACGATGTCCTTGCAGACCTTGGCCAGGTCCTCGATGGACTTCAGCTTGTACTTCTCGGCGGTGGCCTTAGTGACCACCATGGCGTCCTTGTCCTCGGCCTTGGCCGCATCCAGCACCGCCAGTCCGTCCGGAAGCTTGCCCGGCAGCGCCTTGGCGATATCGTCGGCGGAGATCTCGGTGGCGCCCTTGTTGACGTGCAGCAGCAGGTTGCCGCTGTAGTCGGGGATCACGTCGACGGATCCGTCCTGCACGGCCTTGAAGTAGACCTCCCGGGAACCGATGTTCGGCTTGGTGCTCGCGGTAACCCCGGCGGCGTTGAGCGCCCCGGCGTAGAGCTCGGCGATGATCTGGCTCTCGGTGAAGTCGGCGGAACCGATCACCAGCGCGCCGCCGGCTGCGCCGGACGAGCCGCCGCTGGCAGGGGCCGAGGACAGCGGGTTGGATGAGCCTCCGCAGGCGGACAGGGCAAGGGCCAGACCGACGCCGGCGGCCAGGCCTCCGAATGCGCGCCTGCCGAGGGCTCGTTGGCGGGTTTCCTTCATGACGTACCTCCTTGAACAACAGCCTCCGCGGTCGCGGGGTCTGTGAGATGTGCCGCGGCCGGGTGGCTGCGGTCGGGTTTGCGGGCGGCCCCGCGGGAGAGGAAGAGCCGCTGGAACAGCACAAGGACAAGGTCGACGGCGATGGCGAGCACGGCGATGAGCAGCGATCCGCCGAGCATCTGCGGGAAGTCCGAGAGCACGAGGCCGTCAAAGAGGTACCGGCCCAAGCCGCCCAGGTTGATGTAGGCGACGACCGACACCGTGGCGATCACCTGCAGGACGCCGGTGCGGAAGCCGCCGAACATCACCGGCAACGCGTTCGGGAATTCAGCGCGGAAGAGCACCTGCAGTTCGGTCATCCCCATGGCGCGGGCCGCATCCACGACGTCGCGGTCCACGCTGGAGATTCCCGCATACGTCCCGGCCAGCAGCGGCGGCACGGTCAGGATCACCAGCGCCCAGACCGGCGGCATCAGCCCGATGCCGGCCAACAGGACGAAGAGCGTCAGCAGCCCGAGGGTCGGCAGGGCGCGCAGCGCACCGGCGAGGGCCACCACGGCCACCCGTCCGCGGCCAGTGTGGCCGACGTACAGGCCGACCGGGACCGCGATGGCCGTCGCGATCAGCATCACCAGCCCGGTGTACTGCAGGTGCTCGGCAAGGCGCACGGGGATGCCGGTGCTGCCGGCCCAGTGCTCCGGGTCCGCGAGCCAGGCAAAGGTGTCGGTGAAAACATTGCTCATGCTGACGCCCCCGCGGCTGATTCGGAAAGACGGCGGGCCGATGCCGGCTCGCCGGACTTTCCTGTGCCGGCCCGGGTCCAAGGTGTCAGGAGCCGCTCGAGGAGCACCAGCACCGCGTCCATCAGCAGCGCCAGGACCAGGATGGCGACAATGCCGACCAGCACCTCGGTCACGAAGTCGCGCTGGAGCCCGGAAGTGAACAGCATGCCGAGGTTCCCGATGCCGAGCAGGGCGGCGACGCTGACCAGGGAGATGTTGCTGACGGAGACCACCCGGAGCCCGGCGAAGAGCACGGGCAGCGACAGCGGCAGGTCGATCTGCAGGAACCGGGCCAGGGGTTTGAAGCCCATCGCGACGGCGGCCTGCTGCAGGTCATCGTCCACCGAGTCGAAGGCATCCAGGGCGGCCCGGACCAGGAGCGCGACGGCGTAGATGGTCAGGGCCACGACGACGTTGACCGGGTCCAGAATCTTGGTTCCCAGCACGGTCGGCAGGATAATGAAGAGCGCCAGCGACGGGATGGTGTAGAGCAGCGAGGAGGCTGTCAGGACCACGGTGCGCAGGGTCCGGTTCTGCCGGGCCAGCTGGGCGAGCGGAATGGAGATCAGCAGGCCGAAGATCATCGGCAGGACGGCCAGGACGAGGTGCTGTCCCGCAAGGCTGAAGACCTGTCCGCTGTTCGCCAGGAACCATTCCATCAGCGCGCGCCCTGCCGGACCCGGCGGTCCGCTTCGATCAGGGCGAGCACTTCCGCGGCCGTGATGACGCCGGCCACCCGGCCGTCAGCGTCCACGGCGACGCCGAGTCCGGAGGGTGAGGACAGGGCAGCGTCCAGGGCCCGGCGGAGCGTCTCCCCTTTGTGGAAGAGCGATCCGCCCGGGACCGTCGCGGGACCGGCGCCCGGCGCGCTCCAGCCGAGCGGCCGATGCTCGTCGTCGACCACGAGCTGCCATTCGTCGGCTTCCGGGCCGCCGCGGCGGGCGAGTTCGTCCGCGCGGACGGTGTGTACCGGGTGGATCGCGACGCCGTCGGACGGACTGAACGCGAGGTGCCGGAAGCCCCGGTCGCGGCCCACAAAGGACGCGACAAAGTCGTTGGCCGGGGCCCGCAGGATCTCTTCCGGGGTGGCGTACTGCGCCAGCTTCCCTCCGCTGGCAAAGACGGCCACCTTGTCCCCCAGCACGGTCGCCTCGTCGATGTCGTGGGTGACGAACACTATGGTCTTGGCCAGGTCGCGCTGCAGCCGGAGCAGCTCTTTCTGCAGTTCGTCGCGCACCACGGGGTCCACGGCGCTGAAGGGTTCGTCCATCAGCAGCACGGGCGGGTCGGCGGCGAGGGCGCGGGCCACTCCCACGCGCTGTTGCTGGCCGCCGGAGAGCTGTGAGGGGTAGCGCCGGCCAAGACCGGAGGCGAGCCCGACGACGTCGAGCAGCTCCTGCGCGCGCTTCCGGGACGCGGCCTTGGACACCCCGTTGAGCCGCGGCACGGTGGCGATGTTGTCCAGCACGGAGCGGTGGGGCATCAGCCCGGAGGACTGCATGACGTAGCCCATGGAACGTCGCAGCTGCGCGGCCGGCACGGAGGTGACGTCCCGCCCGTCCACGGTGATGGTGCCCGACGTCGGCTCGACCATGCGGTTGATCATCCGCAGCGAGGTGGTCTTGCCGCAGCCGGAGGGCCCGACGAAGACGGTGATGGCGCCCTTGTCGATGGACATGCTCAGATCGTCAACGGCGGCCTGGCCGCCCGGATACTGCTTGGTGACGCTCTGGAACTCGATCATGGCCTCTGCCATTCCGGGCTTACCTATCTGTTGGCGGCAACATGGGACGGTCCAGCCAACTGATCATATGCATGCTGTTTTTTGGCTGTAAAGCGGGTATGACTCAGCGTAGCGGGCGCCGCCGACCAGCTCGGGGACCAATTCGAAGAATCGGGTCCGACACGGCCGGCGGAGCCCGGGCTACCTGAGGCATTCGGCACCGTTCGTGTTCCGGATGGGCCGGTCTTATTTCGCTCGACGTTTGCCCTTTCCGTTGCCGCCGTCCTTGCCCCTTCCCGGCTGGTCGTGGCTGAGCCGCTCGGCGGCGCGCTGGCTCCGGCTGGCAACCACCACTTTCTGGTGCCACTCCCGCTGGTAGGCGCGCCGGGCAGCGGCGTCGTGGCGCCGTTCCAATGCCGCCACCTCCCGCTGCATCTTGAGGTAGCTCTCCCAGCGGCGTCCCTCCAGCTTTCCCTCGGCGAGGGCGGCCTGCACGGCACAGCCTGGCTCGCGGCCGTGCGCACAGTCGGCAAACCGGCACCGGGCGAAGAGGTCCTCAAGGTCCCCGAACACCTCGTCCAGGCCGTCCTCGGCGTCGAACAATCCAAAGCCGCGCACCCCGGGCGTGTCCATCAGCACCGAGCCGCCCGGCAACGGCACAAGTTCACGGGAGGTTGTGGTGTGCCTGCCTTTGCCGTCGCCGGACCTCACCGCGCCTGTTTCCTGCGCCTTGAAGCCAACAAGGGCGTTGATCAGGGTGGATTTACCGGCGCCCGACGGGCCGAGCAGCACGATGGTGCCGCCGGGCGGAAGGTGTCCCAGCAGCTCGTCGAGGCCGTCGCCGTGTTCGGCCGAGGTGGTGACCACGTCGACGCCGGCGGCCTGCAGCATGACCTGCCCGACGACGTCGTCCGCCACCTCGGCGAGGTCCGCCTTCGTGATCACCACCAGCGGGGTGGCGCCGGAATCCCAGGCCGCGACGAGCGTGCGCTCGAGCCTGTTGTGTGTGAGCGGACGGTCCACCGGCACCACGACGCCGACGAGGTCCATATTGGTACCAAGCACCTGCGCCTCCGAGGACGCCTCGAAGGCGCGCTTCCGGCTCAGCTCCGAGCGGCGGGGCAGCACGCTAACGATGGCGGGCTCCCCTACCGGGTTGCTGCCGAGCCAGACCCAGTCGCCGGTGGCCGGAACTTTCCCGGTCCGCGGGTACGGCAGGTGCGATTGGCCGTCGTGGGCCGCCACCAGGACGAGGTTGCGGTCCACCCGCACGACCCGCCCGGCGCCGGTGCCGCCAGGGACCGGATGGGCGGAGAAGAGTTCCGTGACGGCGTCGGTGAAACCGAAACGGACCGGCCCTTGAAGAGCCGTTTGTTGACTGCGCTGAAGATTCAATGGAAACCCTTTGATGGGCCCCGGGGGTGCGCTGCCCGCTGCGGTCAGACGGACCGGTCAGCGGTGTTGGGCTAGGAAATGCGGACGGCCGGGGCAGGAATAATGAGGCGTGAGGTTGTGCGCTGCGCGCGCAGGTCCGTTTCAGTCATCATTTCCACCTCCCCGGGCATCTGGCGGCCATCCCGGCCGCGGTTTCTCTAGGCTAACCGCCCGAGCCGCGGGTGGCTAGGGTTTTCAGGCGAGTTTTCCGTCCAGCGGCCGCTCCCGGTAGAGCCGCAGCGCCGCATCCACGAGCGAGACTCGGTTCAGGCCCGCCACTTCGGCCAGCGGGATCCAGGCGGCATGGGTGGTGCTGCCGCCCACCTCGTGCCGCAGTTCGCCGCCGGTGATGCTCGCCTCGTAGACCAGCCGCAGGGACTGGAAGTCGCGCTGGCCGCCGTCGAGCCGGGTCTCGGCGGGCCAGTGCCCGACGTCGATTCCGAGCAGGGCGCCGATCTCGGCATCGTAGCCGGTCTCCTCGTAGATCTCCCGGCGGCACCCGTCCACCGGATGCTCGGCGAGGTCCAGGCCGCCGCCGGGCAGGGTCCAGCCCTCGCGGCCGCCCTGCTTCCAGTACGCCAGCAGGAGGGAGTCCTCGCGGATGATGATTCCGTAGGCGGCCGGGCGGGTGTCGAATGGCAGGGTCATTGATCCAGCGTAACGGCGCAGCGCTGGCCCTGCCGGATCTCCCGTCCTGGCCCTAGAGTTTGAGGGTGACCAACCTCGAAGTTCTTCCGCCCGAAGAAGTCTGCCCCGCCGCCCACAGTGTGGAGGGCGCCGCCAGCGGGCCGTGCCTGCAATTGTGGCCGGCCAGGGAGGTCCCGCTGGGCGGCGTCCGGGCCATGAACGTCTCCCGGACGCTGCCGCAGCGTGGGCTGCCGACCGTCGGCGCGTGGTGCTTCCTGGACAGCTTCGGCCCGGACCGGGTGGCCATGTCGGTACTGCCGCACCCGCACACCGGGCTGCAGACCGTCACCTGGCCGCTGGCCGGCACCATCCATCACCGCGACAGTGTGGGCAGCGACGTGCTCGTGCGCCCGGGCGAACTGAACATCATGACCGCCGGCCGCGGGGTCTCGCACTCCGAGTTCGCGGTACTGCCCGCAGTCGGGGCGGACAGCCCCGAGCACGAGCTGCCGCTGCAGCGCGGACTGCAGCTGTGGGTCGCGTTGCCCGACGCCCACCGGCACCGGGCCCCGGCCTTCGAACAGCACCGCGAGCTGCCCGTGGTCCGTGGTGACGGCTTCACCGCCACGGTCATTGTGGGGACCCTCGCGGGCACCACCTCCCCAGCCAGCGTTTACTCGCCGATCGTGGGGGCCGACATCAGCTGCGCCGGCCGGCTCAGCCTGCCGCTGGATCCGGACTTCGAACACGCCGTGCTGGTGCTCGATGGGTCCCTGGCACTGGATGGCCAGGATGTGCCCCCGGGGCCGCTGGGCTACCTTGGCACCGGGCGCAGCAGCCTGGACCTGGACGCTGCCCCGGGCACCCGCTTCATGTTGCTGGGCGGCGAGCCGTTCGAGGAAGAATTGCTGATGTGGTGGAACTTCGTGGGCCGCAGCCACGAAGAGGTGGAGCAGTCGCGGCTCGACTGGGAAGCCCAGGCCGGCCTCTCGGACGAGGACGCCTCGCGGGCGCGGTTCGGGCTGGTGCGTGGCCACGGTCCCGACGCCGGTCCCGAGTCCGGACGGATCCCGGCGCCGCCGCTGCCCGGGGTGCCGCTGCGCCCCCGGCGTCGGCAATGATGGTCCGCTAGCCCTGCTCGGCGACGAGCTGGAGTACGCCGAACACCGGCTCCTGCTGCAGGACCCGGACGTCGGTGATCCCGGCGGCGGCGAGGGCCCCGCGGAATGCTTCCTGCAGCCGCGGCACGTTCATGCCGAGTCCGCTGCCCAAGATGACCGGCCCCTCGATGCCAAGCTGCCGGACAGTCTGTTCGGCGAGCCCGGCGAGGTCGCGGCCGGCCTGGTTGATCAGCGCCTGGCTCGGCGCGTGGCCGGCGTCGGCCGCTTCCACAACCAGCCGGGCACGCTGGGCCCAGAAGCGGCGTCCGGTCTGGGGCGAGTGGAACAGCGCAATCAGCTTGTTCGGGTGGTCCACCCCGCAGGAATCCAGCAGGGCACGGGTCAGGTCATCCGGTTCGAGCCCCTGGTTCATCCGGCGCAGGCTGTGGCGCACGGCTTCCCGGCCCAGCCAGTAGCCGCTGCCTTCGTCGCCGAGCAGGTAGCCCCAGCCGCCGGCCCGGGCCTCGGCGCCGTGGCTGTTCCGGCCCCACGCGGCCGAGCCGGTTCCCGCGATCACGGCGACGCCGGTGCTGGCACCCCCGGCTGCCAGCAGCAGGCGTGAATCGTGCACCACGGTGACTTTGGCGCCCGGCACGTGCGGGGCGATCAGCGCGGCGAGCGCCGCGGCGTCGTCGTCGGTATCGATGCCGCCGGCTCCGGCGTAGACCTGGGCGACGTCTCCCCCGCCGATCCGGCCGAAGAGTTCCGCCAGGTTGCGGACGGCCTCCTCCCGGGTGACGTTCTGGACGTTGGCGCTTCCCACCGATTCGTCCGCCACCGGGGTTCCGGCCTCGAACCGGACTCCCCGGGTCTTGGTCCCGCCGATATCGAGTCCGATCACGGCACCGGAAGGGGTGGAGGCGGAGGGTGCCGGCGCGGCCGGGATGTCAGAATGGGTCACCTGAACAGCCTACTGAACCAACGGCAGGAGTTAGCAATGTCGCACGGCATCTTGAGCACCCGGGTCCTAGCAGCCCCCATGGCCGGCGGGACGACCACACCCGCTTTCGTGACGGCCGTGCATGCAGCCGGCGGCCTTGGCTTCCTGGCCGCCGGGTACAAGGGCGTTGCCGCCATGCAGGCGGATATCCGCGCCACCCGTGAGTCCGGCGCGCGGTTCGGCATGAATGTCTTTGTCCCGGACCCGGACCAGCTGGCCCCGTCCGCAGCCGTCCTGGCGGAGCTGGAGGAGTACCGGCTCAGTTTGCATGCCGACGCGGCGCGCTACGGCGTGGAGCTTCCGCCCCTGCGGCTCGATGACGACGACGAATGGCAGGGCAAGATCGATGCCCTGCTGGCAGACCCGGTGGAGCTGGTCAGTTTCGCGTTTGGGCTCCCCGGCGTGGAGGTGGTCCGCGCTTTGCAGCGGGCCGGGTCGGCGGTGCTGGCCACGGTCACCTCGGTGTCCGAGGCCCGGCAGGCGGCCGAACAGGGGGTGGACGCCCTGGTGGTGCAGCATGCGTGCGCCGGGGGCCACAGCGCAGCATTCCTGCCGGATTCCGCGGCCACGGGTTCCGCCTTGCCGGGTTCCGCTGCGCCGGGCACGACGGCGGAGCTGGTCGCGGCGGTGCGCGCCGCCGTCGAGCTCCCCCTCGCCGCGGCCGGCGGCATCATGGACGCCGCCGGCCTGGACCAGGTGCTGGCCGCGGGGGCCGAGGCCGGCCAGCTGGGCACGGCTTTCCTCCGCTCGGACGAGAGCGGTGCCCGGCAGTTGCACAAGGACGCGCTGGCCAGCCCGCGCTTCACGCAGACCGAAATGACGCGCGCCTTTACCGGACGCTCGGCGCGGGCGCTGGTCAATGAGTTTGTCCGGGACCACCCCAACGCGCCGGAGGCATACCCGGCCGTGCACCACCTCACCGCCCCGCTGCGGGCAGCCGCTGCCGCCGCCGGGGACGCGGAGCGGCTGAATCTCTGGGCCGGGACCGGCTGGCAGCAGGCGCGTGCCGGTTCCGTCGCGGAGGTCATGGCTGGGCTGCTGGGCTGAGGAGCCGCCGGCGGCGGTCCGCCCGCTCGCGGCTTCGCTCCGGGCTCGCCGTGAGGAAACGTCGAGTCCGGACGGAACCCGCGAGCGAAGGACTCCGGCGACGACGGGCGGATCCGTTCAGTTGCCGGAGCGCCCGCGGACGAAGCCGGCAAGCAGCGCCGGGCCCTCGCTGAGCACCAGTTCCCGGAACAGCCGAACCGGATCCGGTTCGGCGTCCGCTCCCCCGCGCCGTTCCCGCCAGGCCAAGCCGATCTCCCGGAAGGCCAGGCCGGACT
Organism: Arthrobacter sp. KBS0702; assembly: GCF_005937985.2. Lineage (NCBI taxonomy): Bacteria > Bacillati > Actinomycetota > Actinomycetes > Micrococcales > Micrococcaceae > Arthrobacter > Arthrobacter sp. KBS0702. The sequence continues at coordinate 2,674,514 of NZ_CP042172.1, forward strand.
CCAGCGCAAGCTCCACCCAGCCCAGGTCGCCTGACTGCCCCGGGGTGTGGCGGCCGGGGGCCAGGCCGCCGGGCGGGAGGATGCTGACGCCGAGGCCGGCCGAGACGAGGCCCCGCGCGGTGTGGGAGTCCTGGCTTTCGAAGGCGATGCGGGGCCGGAATCCCGCCTCCCGGAACAGTGCGTCCGTCAGCGAGCGCATGCCGTAACCGGGCCCCATCGCCACGAACGGATCGTGCCTGATGTCCGCGAGCCGGGCGCGGCGGCGCGTGGCCAGCGGGTGCGAGTGGTGCACGACCAGCCGCAGCGGTTCCCGGTACAGGGCGGCCGAGGAGATCAACCGGCTCGGCGCCGCTATGGGGGCAGTCAAGGCGAGGTCCGCGTCCCCCGCTGCCAGTTCGGCCAGGCAGCCGTCCCGCGCGCCCTGGCTGAGGTGGAAGGCTGGCTGGGGATGCCGCTGCCGGAATGCGCTGATCAGCAGCGGCAGCATCGCTTCCCCGAAGGTGTGCTGGAAGGAGACCGATATCCGCCCGCGCACCACCTCGGACTCGTGCCGGACCAGATCCAGCCCGGACTGGAATTCGCCCAGCGCCGCCTCGATGTGCGGCAGGAGGGTCTTGGCCGCGGGGGTCAGCCGCACGCCGCGGCCGTCACGGATCAGCAGTTCCGTCCCAATGATGCTGCCGGCCCGCGCGATCCCCCGGCTCACGGTGGACTGTGGCAGTCCCAGCACTTCGGCGGTGGCGGTGATGTGCTGGGTGCGGCCGAGCTCGGCCAGCAGCGGCAGCAGGGGCAGCAGCTGGACCAGTTGCTTGTGCTCCACGTCCACGGCACACCGCTCCTCAATCGTTCCGTATTTGCTATTGATCCTATAAGAAACATGCATTGGAAGCATGTCTTTGCGAGGCCTATTCTGGTGGGATGCCCCGCCTTCCGCTCCGCCATCCCGCTGCCGAACCAGATGCCGGCACGGCAACCCTTCCCGCTTGGGCAGGGCACCCCAAGGGCTCCGCGGCCTACCGGCGGATCCTCGCCGGTCTGGCCTTCGCCGGCGTCGCAACGTTCGCCCAGCTCTATTCCACCCAGGCCGTTCTGCCGATCATCGCCCAGGAACTGCAGGTGACGGCGGCCGAGGCGGCCCTGACCATCTCGCTGGCCACCGTGGGTCTGGCTGTGACGGTGCTTCCGTGGTCCTTCCTCGCCGACCGGATCGGCCGGGTCCGCGCCATGGCCTGGGGCATCTCCGCGGCCACAGTGCTGGGCCTGCTGGCCCCGCTGGCACCCAGCTTTCCCGTCCTGCTGGGCCTGCGGATGTTCGAGGGCATGGCCTTGGGCGGCATCCCGGCCATCGCCATCGCCTACCTCAACGAGGAGGTCAACAAGGCCCATGCCGCACTGGCGGCCGGCACCTACGTTGCTGGCACCACGCTCGGCGGGCTGGCGGGACGGCTCGTCGCCGGACCGGTCGGCGAACTGTGGGGCTGGCGTGCCGCGGCGCTGGCAGTTTCCCTCATGGCGACCGCCGCGGCCGCGCTGTTCCTGGTTCTGGTGCCGCCGGCGCGCAACTTCACCGCCGCTGCGGCCAGCGGCTTCCGCGGCGCCCTCGCCACCCTGGCCGGCCACGGCCGCAACCCCCGGCTGCTGGCCATCTACGTCCAGGCGTTCGTGCTCATGGGCGGCTTCGTGGCGGTCTACAACTACCTCGGCTTCCGGCTGTCCGGCGAGCCGTTCAGCCTGCCGGCCACGCTGATCAGCCTGATCTTCCTGGCCTACCTCTCCGGCACCGTCTCCGCCCGCTGGGCCGCCGGGCTGACGCTGCGCTTCGGCCGGCGCAACGTGCTGCTGGCGGGCACGGCCCTCATGGTCGCCGGACTCGCCCTGACACTGACCCCGCTCCTGGGCCTGATCCTGGCCGGCCTACTGCTCTTTACCGGCGGCTTCTTCGCCGCCCACAGCATCGGTTCCGGCTGGACCGGCGTGATCGCGAGCACCGGCCGCGCGCAGGCCGCCTCGCTTTACAACCTCGCGTATTACCTGGGCTCCAGCGTCATCGGCTGGGCCGGCGGCCTGCTCTTCCAGTCCCTGGGCTGGACAGCCCTGGCCCTCGCGGTGATGGGACTGGCCTGCACGACGGCGGTCATCACCGCCGTCGTGCATCGGGCCGGCGCGGCGAACGCCGGGACGGGGAACGCCGGGACGGCGGGCAGAGCCGCAGCGGGCGGAGGCCCGACGCGGACAGCGGCGCGCTAGCGGGTCGCCTCCAGGGCCTGGAACAAGTCCGCCACGATATCCGCCGCATCCTCCAGCCCCACGGACAGCCGCAGCAGTGCCGCGTGCGGCTTGGCCTCCGAGGCCACCGGCCGGTGGGTCAGCCCGGCCGGGTGTTGGATGAGCGTATCGATGCCACCGAGTGAGACGGCGTGAGTGATCATGCGGACGGCAGCCGGGATGCGCTCGGCGTGTTCGGCACTGGCCAGCTCAAATGCCAGCAGCGAACCGGGGCCCGCCATCTGCGTTCCGACCAGGCCCCGGGGATCGCACTCGGGCAGGCCCGGGAAGTAGACCCGGCGGATCAGTTCATGCCCGGCCAGCGAGGTCGCGACCTTCTCGGCGCTGGCCTGCTGCGCCCGCACCCGCACCGGCAGCGTCGCCAGTCCGCGGTGCAGCAGGTACGCCGGCCAGGGCGTCAGGATGCCGCCGGTGATGGCCCGGATCTGGCGCAGGCGGACGGCCCACTCCGGTGAAACGGCAACAACCCCGCCCATGGCGTCGCCGTGGCCGCCGAAGAACTTGGTGGCGCTGTGCAGCACCATGGCCGCCCCGTGCCGGAAGGGCTGCTGGAGTACCGGGGTGGCGAAGGTGTTGTCCACGAGCAGCGGCACCCCGTCCGCCGCGGCCACCGCGGCGGCAATGTCGACGAGCTCCAGGCTCGGGTTGGCCGGGGTCTCCAGGATGACCAGCCCGGTGTCGGGGCGCAGCGCCGTGCGGATGCCGTCGGGCGTGGTGAAAGTGACCTCGGTCCCCAGGACCCCGGAGGCCAGCAGGTGGTCGCTGCCGCCGTAGAGCGGGCGGACTGCCACCACGTGCCTCTTGCCGGTGGCGACGACGGCGAGCAACACCGCGCTCAGGGCCGCCATGCCGGTGGCAAACGCCACCGCTTCTTCCGTAGCCTCGAGCAGGGCGACGCCCTCCTCGAACCGGGCGACGGTCGGGTTCCACAGCCGCTGATATACCGTGCTTTGCCCGTCCAGGTGCGGGCCGCCGGTGGCCATCTGCTCGTAGGCGAGTCCGCCGTCGTGAACCGAGGGCAGCGGGGCCGTGGTGGACAGATCGATCGGAACGGCGTGGACGCCGAGTTCCGTGAGGCCGTTGCGGCCGGCGTGGACCGCCAGCGAGTCTTGAGAAAGCACCGTACTCCTTATGAATATTCACCGTTGAATGCGGTAAGTATCTGGCACTAATTCGGAGATTTATAGAGGGCGTGAATGGAACTGCCAGAAAGCGCCGTTTATGATGAACTGACACCACATCAAGGAGGATCCGTGAGCAGCCCCACGAAGAATGTTCGGCCCACCGCCAGCACCAGCGAACCCCTGGACGCCATCGACGAGCGACTGCTCGCGGCCCTGGTTGCGGACGCCCGGATCTCCAACAAGCACCTGGCTGAACTGGTGGGCATTGCCCCGTCGACGGCGCTGATGCGCACCCGGGCCTTGTCCGAGCGCGGGATCATCCAGGGCTTCGAGGCCAAACTCAGCCTCGCCGCCGTAGGCCGGTCGGTGCAGGCACTGATCGCCGTCCGGCTGCGGGCCCACGACCGCGAACAGATCGACCGCTTTACCGCCCGGGTTCCCAAACTGCCCGCCGTACTGTCCACCTTCCACACCTCGGGCTCGGTGGACTACCTGCTGCATATCGCCGTCGCCACCACCGAGGACCTGCGCGACTGGGTGCTGGACAACCTGGCGACGGATCCGGTGGTCGGGCACACCGAGACCACCCTGGTCTTCGACCACATCCAGGGCAACCACGGGCCGCTGCCGGACTAGCCGCCGCGCGCGCAGGGCGTTGGTTGTACCCGGGTGATGGGTGTGGTTCCGATGCCGATCCGGTGGGACATGCCCATTCTTCGTGCGGGGCTGGTAGGACATGCCCATCCTTCGTGCCGGCGGGTGGGCATAGCAGCACTATGTCCATTGCTCGCGCCCAGCACAGGACATGTCCCCAGCCGGCCGACGAACATGCCCATTCCTCGCCCGGTCCGGTGGGACATGCCCATTCCTCGCCCGGTCCGGTGGGACATGCCCATTGCTCGTGCCGGTCCGGTGGGACATGCCCATTCCTCGTGCCGGTCCGACGAGCATGCCCACTCCTCGTGCCGGTCCGGTGGGACATGCCCATCCTTCACCCCGGCGATTGGGCTCGGCTCAGTCCTGCTGGCCGCGGATGGCGCCGGGCGCCCCCAGCCAGGTGCTCAGACCCGCGCTCGCAGGGCGTTCCGCAGCGTGACGGCTGCCAGGCCCAGGGAGAAGACGGCGCAGAGCACAACGAAGCCCGACACGGCCGCCTGCAGGCCGAAGGCGCCGGCCGCCAGACCGAGCCCGATCACCGGGAAGGCGCTGCCGAGGTACGTGATCACGTAGACGGTGCTGATGATCTGGGCGTGGCGGGACGCCTCCACCTTGCCGGCAACGTCGTTGAAGACGGTGCGGAAGGAGACGCCCTGGCCCAGCCCGGCGGTGATGCTGGCGGCGATCAGCAGCCATGGGCTGCTCCAGGCCGCGGCCGCCGCGATCAGCAGTACGGACACGGCCAACAGCGACAACCCCGCGGGCACCACGAAGCGGCCGCGCACGGCCAGCAACTGGCTCAGCGCGGAGGCTGCCAGGGTCAGCCCGGCGAGCAGCCCGATCAGCGGACGCGAGTCCGCGTGGACGATCTGGGCGAAGTAGCCCGGAGCCAGCGAAAGGCAGAAACCGAAGACGGCGAAGCTGAGGAACCCCACGGCCGAGGCGAGCCAGAACGCCCCCCGCGCCTCGCTGGACACGGAGGGGCGCCGTGGCGCGAGGACCTTCAGCGGCTGCGGACCCGCGACCGAGGTGATGGCGGGCCGCGCCTTGAGCAGGTAAAGCGGCACCAGCAGCGCGAGCAGGACGACCGAGTGCAGGTAATACGGCGTGGAGGTGGGTCCCGGAAGGATGGAGAGCATCCCGCCGATGGCCGGCCCGGCCGCCACGCCGCCGGCGGAGGCCAGCAACGTGAACCGCGAGGCCCACTCCGGCCGGCTGGGCAGCAGCTCGCGCAGGGCAGCGGAACTTGCGCCGGTGGCCAGCGCCACCGCCGCCCCCTGCAAGGCCCGGCCCGCGCACAGCGCCAGCATGCCGTCCGCAGTGGCGAAGACGAAGCCGCCGGCGAGGCCCACCAGCACCGCCAGCACCAGCGCCGCCCGCCGGCCGATGTGATCCGACCAGTGACCGGCGAGGATCAGGGTCGCCACGAGCGCCAGCACGTAGGCGGAGAAGGCCACCGTGATGTCCAGGGCTGTAATGCCCAGCTTGGCCTGCAGCAGCGGGTACAGCGGGGTCGCGAGGTTGGCGCCGACGAGCAGCGTGAAGATCACGACGCCGGCCATCACCAGCCGTGCGGTGACGGAAGCGTCCCAGCCCCAGCGTTCTGCCGTGGCCGGGCGCATGCGAAGTTCGCTGAAGACGGTCATGGCGGTGCCCCTGCTGCATTGAAGCGGGCCGCGCGCGTTCCCTGTGGGGAGGCGCCGACCCGGTGAAGATTGGTACCTCCAGAATGCGACACGGGTGAGCTTTCGGGGCAAGTTCTGTGCCAAAATTGAGCATATCCATCAATCGGAGCCTGTCAGCGTGAACCGGAGTGACGATTTGAACAGTCTTGACCCCACCGATCTCAAGATTCTGCTGGAACTGATCAAGGATCCGCGGATCCAGATCGGCGAACTCAGCGATGTCTTGGGCATCGCCCGGAACACCGCTCAGTCGCGGGTCCGCCGAATGCTGCGCTCGGGCCTGCTGCACGACGGCGGCCGGGAAATCGACCTGGAGGCGGTGGGGTACGACGTCGTCGCCTTCGTGACGATCGAGGTGAACCACCGCGAACTCGACGGCGTGGTGGGGGCCCTGCGACTCATCCCCCAGGTCCTTGAGGTCCACGAAATCTCCGGCCGTGGCGACGTCTGGTGCCGGGTGGTCGCCACCGACACGCACAACCTCCAGGCCGCGCTGCGCTCCATCCTGCGGATCAAGGGCGTGATCCGCACCGAAACCGTGCTCGCCCTGCACACCCACATCCCGTACCGCACGGAACCGCTGATCAGCCGGCTGGCGCAGGGCAGCGCACTGGCCCCCGGCCGGTCCGCCGCGCGCCGGCCCGGTGCCGCGGAACCCGGCTAAAGACTGGATAATGGGCCGGTGACTATCATTGACAACGCCGTCTACGTCGACGGCGTCCGCCGCGCCGAGCCGGGCAGCCTGGAACAAACCTTTGAGACCCTGGCCGAGCACGGGGGCATGGCCTGGATCGGCCTGTACCGGCCGACGGAAGAGGAAATGGCCGCCGTCGCCGCTGAATTTGACCTGCACGGCCTGGCCGTGGAGGATGCGATCTCCGCGCACCAGCGCCCCAAGCTCGAACGCTACGACGATAATCTGTTCACCGTGCTCCGGCCGGCCAGGTACCTGGACGAATCCGAAACGGTGGAGTTCGGCGAGCTGCACGTTTTCACGGGCCGGAACTTCGTGGTGACCGTCCGGCACGCCGAGACCGCCGTCGTCGGCCTGGTCCGGCGCCGGCTGGAGCACCGCCCGGACCTGCTGTGCCACGGCCCGGAAGCGGTCCTCTATGCCCTGATGGACCAGGTGGTGGACGACTACGTCCCCGTGGTCGCCGGCCTGGAGAACGACATCGACGAGATCGAGGACCAGCTCTTCAGCGGCGACCCGCTGGTGTCCCGGCGTATCTATGAGCTCGCCCGCGAGGTCATCCATTTCCAGCGCGCGATCCACCCGTTGCCGGCCATGATGCAGCAGCTTCGCCGGGGCTTCGAGAAGTACCAGGTGGACACCGAGCTGCAGCACAGCCTCCGCGACGTCGAGGACCACGTCGAGCGTCTCATCTCGCGCGCCGACTCCTTCCGCGACCTGCTGCAGAACGCACTGACCTTGGACGGCACCCTGACCGCCAACCGCCAGAACGAGGCCAGCGCGGAACAGAATGAGCAGGTCAAGAAGATCTCCTCCTGGGCCGCGATTTTCTTCGCGCCCTCCTTTGTCGCCGGCGTGTACGGAATGAACTTCGACAACATGCCCGAGCTGCACTGGACCTACGGTTACCCGATGGCGATCGGCCTGATGGCGGCCACCGCGACGATCATGTACGGCATCTTCAAACGGAAGGGCTGGCTCTAGCCGGCCCCGAGGCGCGGCACAGCTTTCCGCACGGCAAGCGCGCCCGGCGCCCCGTGTAGTCTGGCGTCATGAGCGCGCGGCGGGACCGGTTCCGGCACATCGTGGAGACCTTGAGCAGGCACGGGCTGGGCTTCGCACTCGGCCATCTGGGCCTGGACCGGCTGCACGTGCCCGGCCGCCCGTCTCCGCTTCTTCCCGACGCCGCCGTAGTGCCGCTGCCGGCACGGATCCGGCTGGCGCTGGAGGACCTGGGGGCGGTCTACATCAAATTCGGCCAGATCGTCTCCACCCGCACGGATGTGCTCCCGCCGGAATATGCCGCCGAACTGGCGAAGCTCCAGGACGCGTCGCCGCCCGTGCCGGCCGAGCAGATCCGCACCGTCATCGCCGAGGAGCTCGGGCCCCGCGCGGACCGGTTGCTGGTATCGCTGCAGGACGTTCCGCTGGCCACCGGCTCCATCGGCCAGGTGCACGAGTCGACGGTCGAACAGGCCGGCGGCCGCGACGAAGTCGTCGTGAAAGTGCGGCGTCCGGGCGTGGTGGCGCAGGTGAATGAGGACCTGGAGATCATGGCCGAGCTCGCCAAACGGGCCGAGCAGGCGTCGGCGGCCATTGCCGGTTTCCACGTTTCCGCGCTGGTGGACGAGTTCTCCCAGACCATGCGCGCGGAGCTGGACTACCTGCAGGAGGCCCGGAACGCGGAGCAGTTCGCCGAGAATTTCGCCGGCGACAGCCGCGTCCATATCCCCCGGGTCTTCTGGGAAACCACCACCTCCCGCGTCCTGACCCTCGAGCGCGTCCGCGGCATCAAGGTCAACGACGTCCGGGCCCTGCGCGCGGCGGGGATCGACGCCGGCGGGCTCGCCGTCGAGGCCTGCAATATCCTGCTCAAGATGGTGTTCGAGGACGGCTTCTTCCACGCCGACCCCCATCCGGGAAACTTCTTCGTGGAGCCGGATGGACGCCTCGGCATCATCGACTTCGGGATGGTGGGCCAGATCAGCGACACGGCACGCTGGAACCTGGTCCGGGTGCTGCTGGCCGTCGTCGAACAGGACGCCGGACGGCTCACCACCGCCATGGTGCAGCTCTGCGGGGCCACGGAGGCCGCCGACGCCAGCGGCCTGCAGGCGTCGCTGGGCCGCCTCGTCGGGCGGTACGCCGGCCGGCCGCTGGCGCAGGTGCCGATCGTCCCGGTGCTGACCGAACTGGCGGGACTGCTGCGCGCGCACCGGCTTCGGCTGCCGCGCGAGACGGCCTTGCTGGTGAAGATGCTGATCATGGCGGACGGGCTCGGCAAGCAGCTGGATCCCGGGTTCGAGCTGACCGCCCAGCTGGCACCCTTCACGCGCAGGATCCTCCTCGGATCGTTGTCCCCGGAGGCGCTGGCGTCGAGGCTGAAAAAGCTCGGCTGGGAGGCTCTGCAGTTCGGGACGGAGGCGCCGGAAATGGCCCGCCGGCTGCTCGAGGTCCTGGAACGCGGCGGCCTGGACGTCCACTTCCGGGCGGACGAGCTGGACCGGCTGCTGGACAAGGCCGAACGGACCGGCAACCGGGTAGTGGCGGGGCTGATCACCGCGGCACTGATCGGCGCCGTGGGCGAGCTCGTGTCCGTCCAGCCGGAGCGTTGGCGCGGTTGGCCGAAGGCCCTCGTCACTGCGGGCCTTGGCGGGGTCGGCGCCCTGGGCGGTTATCTGGCCGTCACCTCCAGGCACCGCCGGCGGAGCTGAACCAGCGCCCCGCGGTAAGCGCCTCGCTGTGGGAAGTACAGCTAGCGCGCCCCGCGGCGGTTGCGGGCCAGGGCCACAAGGCGGAGGAAGGCCAGGACAAAGCAGGTCTCGATCAAGCCCATCAACCCGAGCCAGAGCCATTGCGCATGGCCGATGAAGTAGATCGCCCCGAGCGTGACCAGCACACTCCCCAGGACGAGGGCGTACACGGCGAAACCGAAGGCGACGCGGGCGCTACGCACGCCCGTGCGGAAGCCAAAACCGAGAGGTTCACCGCCCGGGTAGCCGCCGACGCGGTCTTGCGCGGCCGGTTCGAGCCGGTCGAATTCCTCCCACGGATCAGAGTCGTGTTCGCGCCGCTGTTCGGCCATAGTCCTATTATCCCGCGCTGGTGCCTAGGCGGCCCGTTGCCCGACCTCGCCGGGCCCGGCACCTGCCGCGCCGAAAATGAGCTGGCGGGTGGCGATCTTTTCGGTAAAGAACCGGTCGTGGCTGACCACAACGACGGCGCCGGGGAAATGCAGCAGCGCGCGCTCCATCACCTGGGTGCTGGAGAGGTCCAGATGGTTGGTGGGTTCGTCGAGCAGGAGCACCGAGGCGCCGGAGAGCAGGCACTGCGCCATGGCCACGCGTGCCTTCTGGCCGCCGGAGAGGTTGCCGATCTTCTGCTTGAGGTCGGCCTCGGAGAACTGGAACATCGCCAGGAAGCGGTTGACGGACTTCTTCGTGGCGCTGAAGGCCAGGCTGTCCGGGAGCGCGTTGACCGCGTGCGACACGGTGTCGCCGTCGTCGAGCTCTTCCAGCATCCGGTTGTAGGAAACGAAGCCGGGGCCCTTGGCCCACGCCACCGCGCCCGAATCGGCCTGTTCCTCGCCGGTCAGGACCTTCAGCAGGGTGGACTTCCCGCTGCCGTTGGCGCCGAGCACCGCGATCCGGTTGCCCTTGCGGATTTCGAAGCTCAAGTCCTCGAACAGGAGTTTTTCGCCGTAGGCCTTGCCCAGACCTTCCACCCGGCACAGCACGTCCTTGACGTGCAGGCCGCCGTAGATCTCGGTGACGATCTGGTCGACGGGGCGCGGCGTGCGGGACTTCTTGATTTTGGCCAGCTGGTTGCCCAGCCCCCGGCCGGCGGCCTTGGCGGCTTCGCGGCGGTCGGCAATCCCCTCGGCCTCAAATGCGAGCAGTTCGGATTCGTGCACGAACTGCTGCTCGAGGGTCTTGAGCCGGAACTGCTTCTGGACCACGTATTCGCCGAAGTTTCCGGGGTATTCGTGCAGGTGGTAGTTCTCCACCTCGATGATCCGGGTGACGACGGAATCGAGGAACGTCCGGTCGTGCGAGACGATCACGGCCGCTCCCTTGAAGTCGCGGAACCAGTTCTCCAGCCATTCGACGCCGGCCACGTCAAGGAAGTTGGTGGGCTCGTCGAGCAGCAGCACGTCCGGGCCTTCGAGCAGGATCTTGGCCAGGGCGGCGCGGTTGCGCCAGCCGCCGGACAGCGAGTCGATCGCGCAGTGGCGGTGGCCGTCGTCGAAGCCCAGGGTGGTCAGCACGGTGTCGATGCGCCGCGGGTAGTCCCAGCCGTCGAGCCGGTCCATGTCCTCAAACAACGCAGCCTGCCGGCCGATCAGCCGGTCCAGCTCGTCGGCGGGCGGGTCTCCGGCGATGGCGGCGTCGATGGCGGCAAGCTCGGTCTCCAGGGCCTTGATTTCGACGAAAAGGCCGTCCAGGACCTCGGTGATGGTCGAGTCGCCGTTCAGCTCGGAGAACTGGGAGAAGTAGCCCACCCTGGTCCCGAGTTCGATGCTGACAGTGCCGCTGTCCGGAGCCACCTGGTCGAGGATCAGTTTGAGGATGGTGGTTTTGCCGGATCCATTCTTGCCGATCAGGCCCAGCCGGTCCCCTGGTTCGAGCCGGAAGAACGCCTCGCGGAGAATCTGGGTGTTGTCGAAGCGGACGCTGACGTCATGCAGCCGAATCAGGCTCACTAATGCTGTCCTCTCAAGGGCGGGGTTCCGTTTCAGACTATCGTGAACCGGCGGGGCAACCGGACGAGACCGGACCGATGAAACTCCCCCGCCGGATGCGAAAAAGGCTCCGCACCGCGCGAAGCGGTGCGGAGCCTTCCGTGCGGACTGCTCTACCGGTCGGACTTGCCTGACCGGTTGTGTGCGGCCTTCGGTGCGACTGCAGGTACCGACTGGGTTGCTTTTTCGCCGTAGGAAGGCACGGCGGGGGTGGCGGCGTGCTCGCTGCGGTGCTCGGCAGCGTTGGCGAGACCGGCCGCGCGGTGCTCAGCGGCGTTCTCGTGAGCCCAGGCACTGTTGCCGCCCTCCGAGGATTCGCCCTTTTCCTGATCGTCGGCCTCGCCGGCCTCGTCATCGCCGGCAGGTGCGGTCTCGGTCGGGGCCGGGGCGGGGGTCGTCTCGGTCGGGGCCGGCGCCGGAGTCGTCTCGGTTGGGGCCGGGGCGGGGGTCGTCTCGGTCGGGGCCGGGGCCGGGGTCGTCTCGGTCGGGGCCGGGGCCGGGGCAGTCTCGGTGGGCGCAACCGTGGGATCCGCCGTCGGGGTGGCGGTGGCCGTCGGGTCTGGAGTGACGGTAGCGGTCGGCTCGGAGACGAGTTCGGTTGCAGTGGCAGCCATTGCGGCGCCGGCACCGCCGGTGACTACGACGGCGGCGACAACGGTGGCCTTGCCCGCGGTGCCAAGGGCGCTGAGCCAGGTGAAGATTCCTGCCAAGGGGTGATCCTTCCAGAGTGTTTACATTGAGGTCGGCGGACGTTCCCACACAACCAGCCGCGCGCAACGTTACCGAACGGAAAGTGCGGTCGGGGGCGGAATGGGTTTTCCTGCGGAATTCCTTGGCAAAAACACGGACATCGACAGGCTCCTGGGAAATATCCCAGCAGGGACCAACCACAACCCGAGGCGGGGCTCCGGGCCTGTCTGGACCATTTACTACTTGAAATCCTCACAGTAAGCATGCTTATGATGAGGTTGCGGTCGGATCGATTGGCCGCCAACCTGAGGAGGAAACAGCATGGGACTAGGTGACAAGATTCAGAACGCTGCCGAGAAGGCTGGCGGCAAGGGCAAGGAAGCGGCCGGAAGCGCAACGGGCGACGAAAGCCTTCGTGCCGAAGGCAAAGCTGACCAGACCAAAGGTGATTTGAAGCAGGCCGGCGAAAAAGTCAAGGACGCCTTTAAGAAGGACTAGCCTGTACCCAACCGAAGGGCACACCATAAAAATGGTGTGCCCTTCGCTGTGCCCCGACGGTCCTGCGCCAAGAGATCGACCCCCCGGGCTGAGAACCGCTCGTTGCCGGATCATGACATGCCTGGGCGATGCTGAGGCCCCGCATAGGGTGTTGCTGGGTTGCTTCCCAGCAACAGTCAGTAACATGGCCGGGTCCGCACGTCCCCGGAGAGGTAGCCCCATTGCGTCACGATTTGCCCGGCCGGGAAACCGGCACGCCCGCCCTGTACCCCGGGCATGGCACTCTGGTTGAAAGCAGCCTTAATCACCCCTGCCGGCGGCGTCCGCGCTGGCTCAAAGTCTCCGGCATCGTCGCTGTAGCGCTCTTGGTCGCTGTTGTCGCGTTCGGCGGCTACTGGCTTTGGCGGCTTCAGTCCAACATCAGCACCTCGGCCTTGGGCGCCGGTGGTGTGCGGACCGAAGGTCCCGTCGACGACAGCAAGGACCGGCTGCAAATCCTCGTCCTGGGCAGCGACACCCGCAGCGGCAAGAACGGACAGTACGGGTCCGCGGCCGATTCCTCTGGCTACGGCCAATCCGATGTGATGATGCTGCTGGACATCTCGGCGGACAACAATCACGTCAACGTCGTCAGCTTCCCCCGGGACCTGCTGGTGGACGTCCCGGCCTGCCGGGACCGCGCGACCAACCAGGATCATGCGGCCCGTCCCGGGGTCATGATCAACAGCGCCATGGCAGACGCTGGGATTGGCTGTGCCGTGGACACGGTGAACAAGCTCACCGGGCTCGAAGTGGACCACTTCATGATGGCCGACTTCAACGCCGTGAAGGAACTTTCCAACACCGTCGGCGGCGTTGATGTCTGTGTCGATTCCGCCGTCAACGACCCCGATTCCGGCCTCCGCCTCCCCAAGGGCACCTCCCAGGTCCAGGGCGAGCAGGCCCTGGCTTTCCTGCGGACCCGTCACGCGTTTGCCAACGGCGGGGACCTTGGCCGGATCAAAGCCCAGCAGTCCTTCCTGGCTTCGCTGACCAGGAAGCTCAAGGCCGACGGCACCCTCGGCGATCCCCAAAAGGTCCTGGGCATTGCCGACACCATGACCAAGAATCTCACGGTCGACGACGGGCTGGCGTCCGTCCCGACCATGCTGACCCTTGCCGGGCGGCTCAAGAACATCGACCCGGCCAAGGTTAACTTCATCACCGCGCCGACCGTGCCGGCCGCTTCCGATCCCAACCGGCTGAGCTTGGACGAGCCCGCCGCCTCAAATCTCTTTGCTGCCCTGCGCCGCAGCCCCGATCTGTCCCAGCCTGCGCCGTCGTCGGACGCACCGGCCGAGGCGTCCAGCGCGCCCGCGGCTCCGGCCTACGACAAGGCCCTCCAACCGGTCACCGTTGCCAACGGCACCAACCTGCCCGGCAGGAGCAGCGAGATCGGGGCGCTCCTCACTGGGGCCGGGTTCACCAAACTTGCCCGGATTCAGGCCCAGCCGCGGCCGCAAACCATGGTCTACTACGGCGCCGGCTTCGCCGATGTGGCCTCCGACGTCGCTGCACTGTTCGGCCTGCCGCCCGCGAGCGTCCAGCAGGTAGCCGGCGTCCACGGTGTCCAGCTCTACGCCGGCCAGGACTTCGCCGCGGGCGCCAAGCCGTCAGCCCCGGCGTCGAATGCCGACGGCGCGGTCTCCCAGACGGCAAACGACCAAACCTGCCAGGCCACCAGCCAGGGAGGCTAAGCAACTGGGGCGCCGGACCCTGCTGGAGCGGATAGGCCGGCCTCCGCCCTCCTAGGGGTGTGCTGGCGCGCCGCGATGCGAACACACGTCAGGGAGGGCCCCCAAGGCCTCCCTGACGTGTCAGTTGTTAGCGCCCGGAGCGGTCGGACCCTTCGCGATGGTCCCCGCGCCGGCTGTTGTCGTGGCCATGCTGGTCCGCACGGCCCCGCTGAAGGCCCTCATCGTGGCGAGTCTTTGCATGCTCGGAGACCTCCTTGTCTTCCGACTTGTCTTCCGAGGATTCAGCGGCTGCGGCGGGCTGGGTCTGGACGGGCTCCGCCGCCGGCGCGGCCGGTTTCGCGGCTTCGGCGTCGCCTCCGTCTGTCTCAGTTCCCTCCGCGTCCACGGCATCTTCTCCGGCTTTGTCGCCTTCGCCGGCTTCCGGCGTTTCACTGGCCGGCGCTGAAGCGGCCGGACTTGGAGCGGCGGGGGCCGACGCCGAGGTAGTCGGGGCGGGCGCCGGGGTTTCCGAAGGCGTCTCAGATGGCGCGGGGGCCGTAACCGTCGGCTGGCTGCCGCCGTCGACGGTGGTCATGCTCGTGAAGGCTGCTGCGCCGCCGCCGAGGGCGACCGCACCCGCGGTCACCGAGGTGATGAGGAACTTGCTGGCCGCAAAGCTGGTCAGAATAGGCATAGAGACCTCCGGAATTTCTCGTCTTGATTGCTCATTGGATATTTCTCGGATCAGGCTGCGGCTGCCTCATCGCATGTTCGGACTCGCCGAACGCCCACAACCAACGTAGGCATAGTCCCCTGCGGTATTCAGCGTTCTTGCGGGGATCCTGCGGTCCTGTTCACCTCGCGTTTACCTCGGAGAAGAAATAGTCCGGGCGCATCCAAGGTGGGTTGCCCGGCAGCTCAAGAGCCAGGGGAAGGGGTGGGGAGCGGTAGCACGGGCCCCAGCGTTGCGGTGAGTTGCATTCCGGGCGGCGGGGATTCAAAAACCCCTGCAAACTGTGGAGCTAAGGAGATTCGAACTCCTGACCTCTTCGATGCGAACGAAGCGCTCTACCAACTGAGCTATAGCCCCGCAACAACGCCGCTCCCGAGGGGAACGGCGCTATCAACGTTCCTAGGCTACAAACTATCCGCCTGCATTGCCAGCCAGCCCTCAAATGTCTGCGTGCCGTGTCGTTCTTCGGGTACCAGATTCAGGCCCGCCCGCAGGTACCTGCCCATCCCTCCGGGCAGCGGCAATTCCACCTGGCGCCCGCGCGCACCCGTTGCCCGCTGCCAGGAGCCTGCCAGCTCGCGCATGTCCACAATCTCGGGACCGCCGATGGTCCGGAGGCGATGCCGGACGCCGGAAGGGGTTTCCAGCGCCGCCGCCAACAGGGCAGCCGCCACTTCGGAGTGGGCGATCGGCTGGAACCGGGCTCCTTTCACCACGGGAACCAGCCGGATCCTCGCGCCGGCGGCAAAGACGCGTGCCAGCAGGGAATGGAACTGCGTGGCGCGGAGCACCAGGGTCTCGAGCCCGGACTGCTCATAGACCTTTTCCTTCGCCGCCTTGGACCGGTAGTAGCCGACGCTGCTGCGGTCGCAGTTGACGATTGAGAGCAGCACCGCCCGCTCCACGCCGGCGTCCTGGGCTGCGGCCAACAGCCGTGCGCCGCCAGCGGCGAAATTCTTCCGCGCCTTGCCGGTGAGCCCCTCAAGGCAATCGACGACGACGTCGGCGCCGGCCAGCGCCGCCGCCAGCCCCTCCCCTGTGGTGACGTCGCCGCGGAAGTATTCAGCGCCGTCGACGTGCCCGGCCGTGCCCGGCGCTGGCGGATTGCGGCTGAGCACGGCCACCCGGTGCCCGCCGGCGACAGCCTGGCGCACCACTTCACGGCCCACCTGTCCGGTTCCCCCGGCAACGCAGATTCTCGTCATGCGCCTCAGGCTACCTGCCGCGGGCAACAAAAAGCCCCGGGCAGCCCAAATAACGGCTGTCCGGGGCGGAAGTTCAGGGTCAGGCGCGGCGGCGCTGCAGCACGTCGTCAAGGTTGCTGAGCGCGCTTTGGCCCTTGCCCAGCGGCTTCGATTCCGCGGCGGTCTCCGGCTGGCGCACGGTGGCCTGCTTGAGCGACGGTTTGCCCACCGCCTTCGGGGCTTCCGGCAGGTCCAGCGGCTGCGGAGCGGCGCGTTCGGCCTTGGGCGCCTCGACATAGGTCGGCTTCGGCACCTCCACGGGCTCCCAGCTGGAGCCCTCGGCGGAGCCTGGATCGCCGACGCGGCGGACCGAGGTATCGCCGGATGCGGCGGCCTCGGCCAGCGCGGCCTGGCGCAGTTCATCGGCCGTCAGGGGTTTAGGGGCTGGCTTGGGTGCCGCGGCGCCGGCTTCGGCGTCGAACAGCGGGCTTTCCTTCGCCGGAAGCGCGGCACGGACCGAATCGGCCCGGTCAGCGGCCGGCGCCGCGGACGCCCGGTGCGCCGGAGCGCCCATGGCCGAGCGGAACGCGGCATTGAGCTTCCGCCGGCGGTCCCGGACGGCAAACCTGCGCAGCACCACGACGGCCAGGACCGCACCGAGCAAGGTGAAGACGGCAAGCCAGCCCGAGCCCAGACCGAAGAGCCGCAAGGCGGCGGACACGACGGCGGTCAGCAGCGAGAGCAGTCCGGCCAGGGCAAGCACCAGCCGACCGTAACGGATCCGGAATGCCGGGCCGGCCGCTGCCGGCTTCCGGTCGCCGTCGGGCTTCATGGAACCCGGAGCGGACTCGGGGCGCTGCGTACTCGTCATCGATTTCTCCTGCGGGGCCGCCATCGTCATGACGGATCCGGCTTGGGGGTCTGCTTTTCCTACGTCGGCGGCATCCATTAGGAGCTCGGCTGCCGGCTGCAGCTGGGGGTGGCCGTTCCGGAGCATGTAGGGAGCCACCCATACGATCCAGAGCGCAACAGCAATGACAAGGATCACTGAGCTGCTAAGAGGGAAGTCCACAATCAAAACCGTATGAGCAAGACGGCACAGCAGGCGGCATTGCCGGCGGTGTGTCGCAAGGCAACTGCCAAAACACTGGAATTACGACGAAAGCGCTGGTCAGGCGGGGGTTTCCGGCGGCTACGCCGGGCGGTTTTCCAGCCACCGCGCCAGGAGCCCCTCGGGCACTTCCTCCGCTGTCAAAGCGAAGCTGCGATGGTCCGCCCACTGCCCGTTGATATGCAGGAAACGCGGGCGGTATCCCTCGTCGCGGAACCCGAGTTTCTCCACCACGCGCAGGCTGGGACGGTTTTCCGGGCGGATGTTGATTTCCATTCGGTGCAGCCCCAGGGTACGGAAACAGTAGTCCGTAGCCATCGCCACAGCCGTCGGGGCGATGCCCTGGCCCGCGCGGTCCTGGTCCACCCAATACCCGAGCGTGGCCATCATGGCCGAACCCCAGACAATCGAGGAGACCGTCAGCTGCCCCACGATCACGGGTTCCTTGAAGCCCGGGGTCCAGGCCGCGATGACGAAGGGCAGCGCCGTGGCCTGGGCGGCCTGCGCCTTGAGCGAGCGCACCATCTGCCGGTAGTCGGGCAGCCCGCCGCCGGGTACCGGGTTGGAGGCTTCCCAGGGGGCCAGCCACTTTTCGTTGCGGGCCCGCAGTTCACTCCACTCCTTGCGGTCCCGGTACCGGATCGGGCGCAGCACAATGTCGCCGCACTCCAGTGTCACCGGCCAGGCGAAGCTGCCCCCCACGGGATTATTTGGTCAGGCTGGAGGCGAACCCGGGCAGCCAGTCGCGCAGGCCGGGGCCCAGGTCCTCGCTGTCGCAGGCGAGCTGGACGCAGGCCTTGAGGTAGCTGAGCTTGTCCCCGGTGTCGTAGCGGCGGCCGCGGAAGACCACGCCGTACACGCCGTAGCCTTCCCCCTCGCCGGCGGAGAGTTCCTGGAGGGCGTCGGTGAGCTGGATTTCGCCGCCGCGGCCGGGCTCGGTGCGCTCGAGGACCTCGAACACCGCCGGGTGCAGGACGTAGCGGCCGATGATGGCCAGGTTGGAGGGCGCCTCGTCGACGTCGGGCTTCTCCACGAGCTGCTTGATCCGGACGTATTCCTCGCCCTCGACGGCCTCGACGTCGGCGCAGCCGTACGCGCTGATCTGGGAGGGGTTGACCTCGATCAGGGCGACGACGGAGCCGCCGGTCTTGGCCTGGACCTCGATCATGGTGCTGAGCAGTTCGTCGCGGGCGTCGATGAGGTCATCACCGAGCAGGACGGCGAACGGTTCGTGGCCGACGTGCTGCTTGGCACGCAGCACCGCGTGGCCGAGGCCCATCGGGTCGCCCTGGCGGACGTAGTGGATGTCGCCGAGGTTGCTGGCGGCCTGGATGGATTCCAGCTTGGCGGTGTCACCCTTGGCCTCCAGCGTTGCCTCCAGGGTGGGCACGCGGTCGAAGTGGTCCTCAAGGGCCCGCTTGTTGCGTCCGGTGATCATCAGGATGTCATTGAGGCCCACGTTGACGGCTTCCTCGACGACGTACTGAATGGCAGGCTTGTCCACGACGGGCAGCATTTCCTTTGGCATCGCCTTGGTGGCGGGAAGGAAACGGGTGCCGAGGCCCGCTGCGGGGATGACGGCCTTGCGAACGGAGGCGTTGGGTGTAATCACTCGACTAATCTAGCGGAGGGGTCAAATCTTCAGGTAATTGTCCCCCGCCGGCAAGGCTGCCGCGGCCGCCCAGCCAGACGGCGCCGCCCGGCCGAAAGGACACCCGCACATGAGCACCAAGGACGAGATCCGCTCCCGCCACCGGCAGGGCCGGGCCGGGCTCTCTCAGTCCGAGCTGGACGCCGCCGGAGCGGCAATCGCCCGCCACGGGCTCGCCTGGGCATCCGGGCTGGCCGACGGCGGGAAGCGCACCTTCGCGGCCTACCTCGGCGTCGGCTCCGAACCTCCCACCTTGCCCCTTCTGGCCGCGCTGCACGACGCCGGCCACCGGGTACTGCTTCCGGTCTGCGAACCGGCCCTGGTGCTGAGCTGGGTGTATTGGACCCCGGCCTCCGAGTTTGTCCGGAGCCGATACGCCCCCATCCAGGAGCCTGTCGGCGCCCGGTTCGATACCTCCGTCATGCTCGGCGTGGCCGGGATCTTCCTGCCGGCCACGGCCCTGGACCGCGACGGCAACAGGATCGGCCAGGGCGGGGGTTACTACGACAAGTTCCTGGCCGCCCTCGCGGACCTGCCGTGGGGCGTCCCGGTGTCCGGGGCCGGTCCGCTGCCGACAGCGGCCATCGTGTACGACCCAGAGGTGTTGGCCGCCGGCAGCATTCCCGTGGAATCCTTCGACCGGAAGGTTGCCGCCGCGCTGACCCCGGGAGGCCTCCGCCGGCTTTCCGCGCTACCCTAGGCACGCCCGCCGGGTGATAGAATTGGCACTCAGGCCCTGCGACTGCTAACGCCGAAGTTTTCGGCAAGCAGCCCGGGACCTGCTCGTTTGTCCCAGAGGAGGAACCCAGTGCCCACGTATGCATACGCTTGCAAGGACTGCAGCCACGCTTTCGAGATCGTGCAGTCCTTCACGGATAGCTCGCTGACGTCCTGCCCCGAGTGCGAGGGGACCCTGCGCAAGAAGTTCAACAGCGTCGGCGTCGTCTTCAAGGGATCCGGTTTTTACCGGACCGATTCCCGCGACTCCAAGGGCAGCGCTGTGGCCCCTGCAGCCGCCCCGGCAGCACCCGCCGCTTCGGCTTCCGCCGCCGCCAGCTAGGTCCGCCGACGCCGGTACCCGGCGCGCTCGGCCTTTATGCCGTCCCCTGCGGGTGTTCCCGCTACGTGTTATCCACATGGCCAAGCCCTTGACTGCCCCGCCGCGCGGGGCGGCCCTAGCGTGGTGCCATGGCCCGCAGTCTCCGCCCACCGCTCGCAACCCCACGGTCCCGGCCGGCCCGCGCCGCCCTTGGGCCCGGAGGTGTCCGTAAAGACCAACCGAGGAGGCGACTCCGCGGCTGGCTCCGGCGCAACCGGAGGCTAGCGGTCGCCCTCCTGCTGTGCCTCGCCACCGGACTGGGGGTGCAGCAACTGACGCCCGCACCGGATGCAACTGTTTCGGCGTGGGCCGCGGCCAAGGATCTCCCGGCCGGCAGGGTGCTGGCACCTTCCGACCTCGTCGCCATCCAGGTCCCGCCCGGGGTACTCCCCGGCGGCACCCCCGACCAGACCGTAATGGAGGGCAAACAGCTCGCCGTTGCCCTTCGGAAGGGCCAGCTCCTGGCGGACTCCCTACTTGTCGGACCGGGGCTGCTGGCCGGCAGCCCGCCGGGCGCGGCCGCCGTGCCGCTTCGGATGGCCGACCCCGCCTCCATCCAACTGGTCTCCCCTGGCCAGCTCATCAATGTGGTGATGACCAGCGGCAGCGGCCCGGAGCAGGCCGCGCCGTCCCAGCTGCTCGCCTCGGCGGTTCCGGTGCTGTGGACTTCCGCCCGCGGCGGCAGGGCCGGCCAGTGGCTCGACACCGCAGAAACCGACGGGCTGATCGTGGTGGCGGCAGACCCGGACCAGGCCGGGCGACTCGCCGGGGCATCCACGCAGGGCAAGTTGTTCTTTGTCCTGGTCGGGTCCCGGTCCGGGTCCGGGTCCGGGTAGCAGGTAGCAGGATGGCAGGGCACCGGAGCGGTCAGCCCGGGTGCGCGGGGTGTTCAGCCCCAGTGCGGAGGCTTTTGTTCCTGCAACCAGGCGTCATGGTCATAGCTGCCGGGCTGGTCGCCCCAGCGCCGGGGATCGTCCTCTGCGGCTTTGTTGGGCAGCACTCCCTCGGCGGCCGATCGCTGCCGCATCTCGGCCGGCACCGCTTCCCGGGCGGGGACATCCGGAGACGTCGCGTCTGCAACGCTCTGGTCCCGGTCGCCACCGCGGGTGTTGTTGTTCTGGTTGTCGCCGTCTGCGCTCATGCCGCCGGCCTCCTTGTTGCCTATAGCTGTTTCCTGCCCGCGGTCACCGTCCGCGGACCACCCCTGGGGCGCCGCGGCGGATCCGCCGTAGCTGTGCCGCCCGTCCTCGACGCTCAGGTTTTCAATGTCGTCGGAAAAGCCCGGCGAGCTGCGCAAGCGGCTGGCTGCCACGGGCTTCTCCAGGCCGAGGTAGCCGCCGATCCGGTCCGCGCAAGCCGACGGATCCGTAAACACCTCTATGGTCCATAGTGGCATGTAGCGCCAGCCCATACGCTCCAGCAGCTGCGGACGGAGACGGCTGCGCTCACGCACGCTCATCCGCCGGTACCGCTCGGTGCCGTCGGACTCGATGGCCACCGGGCTGGGAATCTCGGCGTCGTCCTGCCCGATCGTGTGCATCGGGTCTGCCGCGGCCACCATGTCGAGGACCCCGTCGTACTGGTGCCAGACCCGCGCCCCGCGGGCCCGGAGCCGGTCGCCGAGGTCTGCCACCAGCGGGTCGGCGCCCAGGGCTTGTTCGCTGGCCGCGGCCCGGGATGCCGGGCTGCCCAGATCCGAGTTGCCGGCAATTTCGCGGTCCAGGAGCTCGTAGAAGTCCACCGCGCCGTGGCTGAGCCGGCTGACGTCCAGGTCTTCCGGGCGGAAGCAGCTGAGCACGTGAAGCGACCGCCGCGCCCGGGTCATCGCGAGGGCGAACTTGGCGCGGCCGCCGTCGGCCGAAAGCGGGCCGAGGCTGTGCAGCGCGCGGCCGTGGGGGGTGCGGCCGTAACCGGGCGAGAAGATGACGCGGTCCCGGACCAGGCCTTGCGCCCGCTCCAGGTCCACCACGCGGAAGGACTCGTCTCCGGCGGTAAAGAAGCTGCCCAGCAGCGGGTAGTTGGGCAGCTGCAGCCGGATGGCCTCGCCGATCCGGGCCGCGTGCCGCAGGCTTCCGGTGACCACGGCGAGCGAGGTGCGCGGCCGGAGCCGTGCGTGCTCGAAGACCAGTTCCACCACACGGTTCACCTCGGCGACGACCGATTCGACGCCGTCGTGGTCCGCACTCGGCAGGCCGGTCCCGTCCGGCAGGTATTCCACCGTCAGTGCCCGGTCCAGGCCGGTGGCGGACTGGCCCTCGGGAAGACGGCGGAGTTCGCCGGCGTAGAAACCCTTGCTCAGCTGCCGCACGAGGTCCTCGTCGACGGCACGGTAGACCGTCCTGAGTTTCCAGACCGGCAGGACCGCGGTCAGGGCCTGGTACGCGCTGTCCACGCGCTGGTGCGGGTTCTCGCCGGCGGCGAGCCGCTCGACGCCCACCGAGAAGCTGCGCGGGCTGGCGATTTTGTCGTCGCCAAACGCGATGACCTGCCGGGACCGGGCGACGGCGGGCAGTACAGCCTGCAGGGATGTCGCCTCGGCGTCCAGGATCACCACCGCGTCGAAGCGCTGCTCGGCCGGCAGCAGGGTGGTCAGCAGGTACGGGCTGACGGACCAGACCGGCACCAGTCTGGGCACAAGCTCGGGCGATTGCGCGGTCAGCGCCGCCGGCGTGACCCGTCCGTCCTTCAGCAGGCTGCGCAGCAGCTCGGCCTGCCGGGGGTGCTCGGTCAGGGCGGCACGCCAGCGTTCGGCCAGTTTCCAGCGCAGCCGGGCCGCGCCGCTGGCGATGTGGGCGTTGTCCGCGAGGCGGTACTCCGCCTCGAGCTGGCGCAGCGCATCGCCGTCGGACATGGCGAGGTAGTCGTCCCCGCTGATCATGGCTTCCAGCGCGGACTGCCACCAGGCCAGCTCAAGCTCCGCCGCCACCGACTCGGCCGGCACCTCGCGCTCGGCCAGGTCGGCGAGCAGTTCGCCCAGGCCGTGCTCGCGCATGTTCTCCACCAGGAGCGTCCGCTCGGGCAGCGTTTCCAGCGTGCCGGTGTCCGCGACCAGCCGCTCCAGTCGCTCGACCAGTTCGTTGTACGGGGTCTCGTGCACGGCTCCCCCGGCGCGGGTGTGCCGCACGGCCGCACCGAGCTCAGCCAGCTCGGCCTCCAGCTCCCGGTAGAGGGCCGTGATCTCGGCGAGCCCGGACGGCACGGCCGGGTGCCGCTGGGTGGTGGCGTACTCGGCCCAGGTGGCCCGCTGGTCCTGGACCAGCACCAGCGAGCTGTGGAGGTCCGCGATGTGCACACCGGGCCGGACGTACTCCTTGGCCACGCGGCGCAGCCGGGAGCGCTGCATCGAGGGCATATCGATGTTCCGCTCGCGGCGCCACGCGGACGGGGCGGTGGCGGAGATGAGGTCGTGGACCGGCCGGTCGAAGATGTCCGGGGTGAACTTGTCCAGGCTTTCGCGGACCGCGACGAGCAGGTCGATCTGGTCGCCCCACTCGGCGAAGGTTTCGCCGAGCCGGATCTCCGCGTGCTCGGCGACGCCGCTCATGCGTTCGCGCAGCTGCGGGAGTTTTTCCGCGACGGAGCGGGCCACCTGCTGGGCTTCCTGGGTCTCCTTGCGGGTCAGCAGCCGGGCGCCGTGCCACGGGCTCATGGTCGAGGCGCGGCTGAAGCTGCCCAGCTCGGCGGCGCGGCGGAGCCGTCCTGCCAGTTCCTCGCGGTCCCGGATGCTGTCCAGCACGCTGCGCTTGAGCCGGACCGTGGTGGCCGGCGCCGGGTGGATGGCGGTCAGCGCCGCGAGGGACTGCATGGCCTCGTACGGCGAGCACCCCCAGCGCTGGCGCACGTTGTGCAGGGATGCGACGTGGTCCATGAGGGCGTGCCGGTGCTCGGTCAGCGTGGAGTGCAGGTTCTTCAGCTGCGGTTCCAGCGACTTTTCGTTCCGGACGATCGCCCGGACCAGCTGGCCCTTGAGCTGCAGCGGCGTGGAGTTGCCGGCGAGTTGGACGAGCAGCGACTCGAGCCCGAGTGACTCCAGTTGGGCCGAGATCTCACCGAGGCTGGCCCGCCGGTCGCCGACCACCAGGACGCTTTTGCCCTCGTCGACGAGGGCGCCGATGGTGTTGATGGCGGTCTGCGTCTGGCCGGTCCCGGGCGGGCTGCTGACCACCAGGGAGTCACCGGCACGGACGGCGTCCACGACATACTGCTGGTCCGTGTCGGCGTCGAGCAGCAGGAGTTCGTCGGCCGGGCTGCGTTCATCGGTGCTCGGGAAGCGCCCTTCCTTGAGCTCGGGGACATCCACCGGAGTGCCGGCGGCGGCCCGTCCGAGCGCGGCCACGAGCGGGTTGTGCTGGTTGATCCAGGGGTCGTCCAGGTTCCCGGAGAGGTCGGCGAACGTGGAGACCAGGAGGTTGTGCTCGATGTCCGCGCCGTGGATCGACTGGATCAGGGTGCCAAGGCGGTCCAGGACCGGCTGCGGGTCGTACCGGGCCGTGCTGTAGGCCATCCGGGTCACTGCATTGACGTCGAAGACGATCCCGTGGATGGTCTTCAGGTGCCGGATCAGGGCGGGGTTGATCCGGGCCTGTTCGGTGAGCTGCAGTTCGTAGTCGTCCTCGCCGGGGCGGACGGTCAGGGAAACGGCGGTGAGCATGACCGGCGCGGACACGCGCTGGGGCTTGCCGCCGACGGCGGAGGTCCAGACGACGGTTCCGGCCGAGAGGTAGCCGGCGTCGATGCCCCGGTCGTTGGCGAGCTCGAAGATCTTGGAGCGGAGGTTGCGCGACGCGCGCGCCGCGACGACGTACTGCTGGCGGTCCCGGATCAGGGTGGACAGGCGGGTCCGGCGCCCGGCCATCAACTGGGCCAGGCCGGAGGGATGGGCGTGCGTCAGGTCAATGGAGCCTTCGGGCGTTTTCGTGAAACGCAGCATGGTGTCTGCTCCGGTGACGGGCTTGAGACCCGACAGCCATTTCCTGAACTCCTCGGAGCCCTCGGGGTGGCCTTGACCAACTGACACTTCTGCCTTCTTTTCTGTGCTCACGGTTTCTGAGTTCGCGCGGGACGCCCTGGACCATACCGGCATGCTTTCGAGGGTAGCCCGAATCAGGCGTCAGTGCCGGGCCGCAACACTGGCGCGGGTCAAATTCGTGGGGCAAGTCGCTTCCGAGCAACGGGCCGGAAAAGGAAATGGCCGGCCCCCGCAAGGAGGCCGGCCATTCACACTGCTATTCCCACTCGATGGTTCCCGGCGGCTTGCTGGTGACGTCCAGCACGACGCGGTTGACGCCCTCCACCTCGTTGGTGATCCGGTTCGAGATCCGGGCCAGGAGATCGTAGGGCAGCCGCGACCAGTCGGCCGTCATGGCGTCTTCGGAGGACACCGGGCGCAGCACGATCGGGTGGCCGTAGGTGCGGCCGTCGCCCATCACGCCGACGCTGCGGACGTCTGCCAGCAGCACGACCGGCATCTGCCAGACCTCGTTGTCGAGGCCGGCGGCGGTCAGCTCGGCGCGGGCGATGGCGTCGGCCTTCCGGAGCAGGTCCAGCCGTTCCTTGGTCACTTCGCCGACGATACGGATGCCGAGGCCCGGGCCCGGGAAGGGCTGGCGGCCGACGATTTCCTGCGGCAGGCCGAGCTGGGCGCCGACGGCGCGGACCTCGTCCTTGAACAGCGCGCGCAGCGGCTCAACGAGTTCGAACTGCAGGTCTTCCGGCAGGCCGCCCACATTGTGGTGGCTCTTGATGTTCGCTGCGCCCTCGCCGCCGCCGGATTCGACGACGTCGGGGTAGAGGGTGCCCTGGACGAGGAACTTGATCTTCTCGCCGTGCGCCGCGGCCTCCGCGATGATGGCCAGTTCTGCTTCCTCGAAGGCGCGGATGAATTCGCGGCCGATGATCTTCCGCTTGGTCTCGGGGTCGCTCACGCCGGCCAGGGCGGCCTGGAAGCGTTCCTGCTCATTGGCGACGTACAGCTTGACGCCGGTGGCGGCCACGAAGTCGCGTTCGACCTGTTCGGCTTCGCCTTCCCGCAGCAGTCCGTGGTCCACGAAGACGCAGGTCAGCTGGTCGCCGACGGCGCGCTGGACAAGGGCCGCGGCCACGGCGGAGTCGACGCCGCCGGAGAGCCCGCAGATCACCCGGGCGTCACCGATCTGCTCGCGGATCCGTTCAACCTGCTCGTCGAGGATGTTACCCGTGGTCCAGTTGGGTTCCAGCTTGGCGCCCTTGAACAGGAAGTTCTCCAGGACCTGCTGGCCGTAGGCGGAGTGCTTCACCTCGGGGTGCCACTGCACGCCGTAGAGGCACTTCTCTTCGTTGGCGAAGGCGGCCACATCTGCGCCCGCCGTCGTCGCGAGCACCTCGAAGCCCTCCGGGGCCTCGTGGACGGAGTCGCCGTGGCTCATCCAGGTGCTCTGGTGCTGCGGCATGCCCTCAAGAATGGAGCGGCCCTCGCCGAGGACGGTGGTCTCGGTGGAACCGTACTCCCGCAGGCCCGTCCGGGCCACCTTGCCACCCAGGGCGTTGGCCATGGCCTGGAAGCCGTAGCAGATGCCGAACACCGGGATCCCGGCCTCGAACAGGTCAGCGCCCACGCTCGGGGCGCCTTCGGCGTAGACGCTTGCGGGGCCGCCGGAGAGAATGATGGCGGCCGGGTTCTTGGCCAGCAGCTGCTCGGTGCTGTAGGTATGCGGAACGACTTCCGAATACACATTCGCTTCCCGGACGCGGCGGGCAATCAGCTGCGCGTACTGGGCACCGTAGTCAACAACCAGCACCGGCCTGTGGGACGTCTGGGATGCAGTGGGAGTGGTCACCGTCCTAGCCTACGTTGCGCCGCCGGTCCCCCGCACCTTGAGAAGCCCCGGGTAAGCGAACTCACAGGACGCCGCTCCACTGTCCCGCAGGGCGGTTCAGTAGCGCTGCGGCGCCTGCGGGTTGGCCGCGAGTTCGGCCTCCACCTCGGCATGGAACTTCTTCTCCACAAAGAAGGACAGGAACGGCACGACGCCGCCGAGGGCCAGGATGATGAGCTTGGCAAAAGGCCAGCGCATGAGCGACCAGAGCCGGAAGTTGGACATCAGGTAGACGACGTACATCCAGCCGTGCACAATCAGCACCGCGACCGAAACGTTCACTCCCCCGATCACCCCGGGCGGCTCGGCGTCGGTGAAGCCGAAGCCGAACGGCTGGCCGGTGACGGCATTCGTGCCGCCAGCGAAGAGGTAGTGGCCAAAGACGTAGCGGGCGATCAGCTCGGCGCAGAGCAGGAGCAGCATGGAGCCCGTCAGGTACGCGAGCACCTTGTAGAACTTGAGGGCGGAGCGGATCTGCGCCTCGGTGCCGCCGAAGCGGCGCTTCCGGCCGCCGGGAGTTCCCGTTCCGTGGGGCTGCTGCGGCTGGATGGCCGGCTTGGGCTCGATCATGGTTGCACTCTCGGTTCGATGGGATGCGGGTCGGTTTCGGAAGAATGAAGGTCACCGTGACTGCCCGCGGCGGCGAGCCGGGCGGCCTCTTCGTCCTGGGCGTCTTCGAGGCCGCGGCGGTAGTCGTCCTTGACCAGGCGCCACCAGATGAAGAGCGCAAAGCCGGCGAAGACCACCCATTCGGCGGCGTAGAACAGGTTGAGCCAGTTCACCGTCTGCGCCGGCGGCTGCGGACCGATCGCCAGCGGCTTGATGGCGCCGGAGGCCGCCACATCCGCCCCGGCGGAGCGCTCGGCGCTGGCGGCGACGAAGCCGGGGTAGCTGCTGACGTCCCAAAGGTTGATGAGCTCCGCGACCGAGACGGCGCTGGCGCGGCCGGGTCCGGCGTCGGTGTTGGGTACCGGCGCCTCGGACGGGATGAGCCGGCCGGTCAGTTCAATGGAGCCCGACGGCGGCGCTGAGGCGTCCGCGGCGTCGGCCACCCAGCCGCGGGCCACCGGAATCCAGGTCTGCGCCGAAGCTCCGGCGCCGGACAGGGCCGGGGCGCCTTGCACGGCGAAGGCGGAGACGATCCAGAACCCCTTGGCGCCGTCGTGGATCCGACCGGGCACAAGGACCTGCTTCTGCGGATCGTAGCTTCCGGTGACGGTAACCACTTGGTCGGCCACCGAGCCGGGAAAGAACTGTCCGGGCTTCAGGACCGAGGTCAGCGGGCGGGGCTCCTCAGTCCCGGTGGAAACCGGTACCTCGGCCCGCGTGGAGCGGCCGAACTGCCACTGGCTCAGCAGCACAAAGACCCCGGAGATCACGAGCGCAAGCACGAGGCCTGCGATCCAGCGGGGTTTGAGGGCGGTTTTCAGCACCCCTTAACCGTACTTCGTCCGCGCGTAGAACAACGAAACGGAACCCCGCTGCCCCAACAGTGTGGGCCCAGTGTGGGCCTGCCCCAATCTCAGTGATCGAAGAACACCAGGGACGAGTTGATCAGTTCGGAGATCACCTCGGGGTCGTAGGCGCGGCGGAGGGACTCCCGGAAGGACTCCTTCGACAGCGAGCGCGCCAGGGTGGCGAGGACCTCCAGGTGGTCCGAGAAAGAACTGGCCGGGGTCGCAATCAGCAGGACCACCGTGGCCGGTCCGTCGGCGGCGCCGAAGTCCAGCGCTTTGCCGTACTTCGTGATGCCGACCGCGATCGAGGTCCGGGAGACAAACTCGCTGCGGGCGTGGGGCAGCCCGACGCCGCCGGGCAGGCCGGTTGCCAGCTGGTGCTCGCGGGCGTTGACGTGGCCGAGGAATCCCTCGAGGTCCGAGATCCGGCCGGCGTCATACATCCGCTGCGCGAGCTGCGCCGCCGCGTCGAACTTGTCCTTCGCGTCCAGCTCCAGGACCACCATTTGCGGCGTGGTGAGGTCGGCATCGTACCGGTCCAGTGGTTCCGCCAAGAGGTGTCCCTTCGATCTGGCGTCGGTGCACGCCGACAGGTAGTGCGCCGTGCGGCGCTCCGGTCAGCGCAGCGGGACGATGTCCTCCACGCCCATCCGTGCGGCGTCCGCGGATTCGTCGTCCGGCTGCTCCTGGCTCAACCGTTCGGCGTCGACCCGGGCCAGGTAGTGCTTGATTTCGCTCTCGCGCTGCGCATCGCTCCAGCCGAGAACCTCACCCATCAGTTTAGCGACTACCGGGGCGGCGGACACACCGCGGTCCCAGGCCTCGATCGAAATCCGGGTCCGGCGGGTCAGCACGTCCTGGACGTGCCTGGCGCCCTCGAACCGGGCCGCGTAGACGGCCTCGGCCGCCAGGTAGTCGTCCGCCCCCGGCAGCGGTTCGGCCAGTTCGTGGTTCTCTCCGATCAGGGCCAGCACTTCCGGCGCCATCGAGCCGTAGCGGTTGAGCAGGTGCTCGATCCGAGCGACGTGGACGCCGGTTTCCTCGGCCATCCGGTTGCGCTTGTTCCACGCCGCCTTGAACCCGCTCGCGCCGAGCAGCGGGATGGATTCCGTGCACGACGGCGGGACGCGTTCGTCCATGCTGCGTGTGGCCTCGTCCACGGCGTCCTTCGCCATGACCCGGTAGGTGGTCCATTTGCCGCCGGCGACGACGACTAGGCCCGGAACCGGGTGCGCCACCACATGCTCGCGGGACAGCTTGGCCGTGGAGTCGTTCTCCCCCGCCAGCAGGGGCCGCAGGCCGGCGTAGACGCCTTCGACGTCCTCGCGGGTCAGGGGCCGCTTGAGGACCTTGTTGACGTGTTCGAGGATGTAATCGATGTCCTTGCTGGACGCCGCGGGGTGCGCCTTGTCCAGGTGCCAGTCGGTGTCGGTGGTGCCGATGATCCAGTGCCGGCCCCACGGAATGACAAAGAGCACGGACTTCTCAGTCCGCAGGATCAGGCCCACCGTGGACTGGAAGCGGTCCCGCGGCACCACCAGGTGGATGCCCTTGGAGGCCCGCACCTTCAGCTGGCCGCGGTCGGTGACCATGGCCTGGGTCTCGTCGGTCCAGACACCGGTGGCATTGATGACCTGCTTGGCCCGGATGTTGAAGCTCGAGCCGTCCTCGTGGTTGACGACCTTGGCCCCGACCACCCGCTCGCCCTCGCGCAGGAAGTCCACCACGGACATCTGGTTCACGGCATGCGCGCCGTAATAGGCGGCCGTCCGCACGAGGTTGGCGACGTACTTCGCGTCGTCGACCTGGCCGTCGTAGTAGCGGATGGACCCGACGAAGGCGTCGTCCTTGAGGCTCGGGGCCGCCCGCAGGGTGCCCCGGCGGCTCAGGTGCTTGTGGAACGGGACGCCGCGGCTGTGGCCGCCGGTGATGGACATGGCGTCGTAAAGGGCGATGCCGGATCCCACGTAGGGCCGCTCCACGAACCGTTTGGTCAGCGGGTACAGGAAGGGAACGGGCCGGGCCAGGTGCGGGGCGAGGACGGAAAGGATCAGCCCGCGCTCGTGCAGGGCCTCCTTGACGAGGGCGAAGTCCAGCATCTCCAGGTAGCGCAGTCCGCCGTGGATGAGCTTCGAGGACCGGGACGAGGTGCCGGCCGCCCAGTCGTTGGCCTCGACGATGCCGACGCTCAGGCCGCGGGTCACGGCATCAAGGGCGGCACCGGAGCCGACAATGCCGCCGCCGACGATCAGGATGTCGAGTTCCTTGCCTGGCTCGGTGCTGGCCTTGAGCACAGCGAGGGACGCTTCGCGTTCCGCGGGTCCAAGCGCACCGCCGGCCAAGGGAGCACCACCGGGAAAACTGTTCATCTCACGCCTCCATCCGGATCAAACCTCGTAGTGCACCACACTACTTCCAAGTTCTCCGGATGGGCAGGGCTTTAACGGCCCCGGCGCAGGGCTTAGTTCCCGGCGTAGGGCGAGACGACGACGTCGACGCGCTGGAATTCCTTCAGGTCCGAGTAGCCGGTGGTCGCCATCGAGCGGCGCAGCGCACCGATCAGGTTCGAGGTGCCGTTGATGTGGTGGCCCGGGCCGAACAGGACCTCCTCGAGCGGGCCGACGGTGCCGACATTGGCCCGGTCGCCGCGGGGCAGTTCCAGGTGGTGGGCCTCCTGGCCCCAGTGCCAACCCTTGCCGGGCGCCTCTTCGGCCCGGGCCAGGGCGCTCCCGAGCATCACGGCGTCGGCGCCCATGGCGATGGCCTTGACGATGTCGCCGGAAGTTCCCATGCCGCCGTCGGCGATCACATGCACGTAACGGCCGCCGGATTCGTCCATGTAGTCCCGGCGGGCGGCCGCGACGTCGGAGATGGCGGACGCCATCGGCGAGTGGATGCCCAGGGCACGGCGGGTGGTGGAGGTCGCGCCGCCGCCGAAGCCGACCAGGACGCCCGCGGCGCCGGTGCGCATCAGGTGCAGGGCCGGGGTGTAGCCGGCCGCCCCGCCGACGATCACGGGGACGTCGAGTTCGTAGATGAACTGCTTGAGGTTCAGCGGCTCGTGGTCCTTGGAGACGTGTTCGGCCGAGACGGTGGTGCCGCGGATGACAAAGATGTCGACGCCGGCGGCCACTACGGTCTTGTAGTGCTCCTGGGTGCGCTGCGGGGTCAGCGAGCCGGCCACTGTGACACCCGCGGCACGGATCTCGGCCAGCCGGGAGGTGATCAGTTCGGGCTGGATCGGGGCCTGGTACAGCTCCTGCATCCGGCGCGTGACGGCGGGGCTGTTGGCCTCGTTCTCGAGGGCGGCAATCTGGTCCAGCACCGGCTGGGGGTCCTCGTATCGGGTCCACAGCCCTTCCAGGTCGAGGACGCCGAGGCCGCCGAGCCGCCCCAGCGCGATGACCGTTTCCGGGGACATCGCGGAGTCCATCGGCGCGGCAATGACGGGCATGTCGAACTTGTAGGCATCGATCTGCCAGGAGACGGACACGTCCTTGGGGTCGCGCGTGCGCCGGTTGGGGACGATCGCTATGTCGTCCAGGGAGTAGGCACGACGCCCACGCTTGCCACGGCCAATCTCAATCTCGTAAGTCACGTGCCCACTTTACTTGACGCGGCCGTTGGACCGGCGCGGCCCGTGCCGCAAGTCCTGCCCGCGCCGCAGGAGGAGGCCAGGAGGGCCCCAAATTAATCGATAGCTCACACCTACTTGACATGTTTTGTCAATAGTTTACAAAACCTGAAAATGCCTTTAGTTTTGCTTTCGGCCGCCGGGGAGAATGCCCGGAAGCCTCCACCCAGTTCCGGGCATTCCGCAGTGCCCGGTCATAGAAAGCAGAACCCATGGGAAGTGCATCACTCAGGAAGTCCCGCGTGCTGGCCCTGTCGCTGGCCGCCCTCGTCGGCACCATGACCTTCGCCGTCAGCCCGGTACTCGCCGCCCCCGCCACCGGACCGGTCGCCTCGGAGAACGCCCCGGCGCCGGACGTCAACGCCGGCGAGGCGTACACGCAGTTCATCGTGAGCTTCAAGAAGACCCCCGGCAACGCCACCCCCGGCGGCCGCGCGAACGCCTGGGGCAAGGCAGCAAAGCAGCAGGGGGTCACCGTGAAGGAGCTGCGTTCGCTGGCCACCGGGGGAACCCTGATCGCCTCCGACAAGGCCCTCTCGGACCAGGCCGCCAAGGACTTCATGGACGAGATCGCCGCCTCCGGGGCAGTCGACGCCGTCGAACCCGACGCCCGCATGACCGCGGTGCTCTCGCCGAACGACCCGCGCTACAGCGAGCAGTGGGACTTCACCGCCGCGAACGGCATGCGCATCCCCGGCGCGTGGGACGTCTCCACCGGCTCCGGCTCCACGGTCGCCGTGATCGACACCGGCATCACGGCCCACCCCGATCTGGACGCCAATGTGCTCCCCGGCTACGACTTCGTCTCGGATGCCACCGCTGCCCGTGACGGGAACGGCCGGGACGCCAACGCCCAGGACCAGGGTGACTGGTACGCCGCCGGCGAATGCGGCCAGACCGCGGCCTCCAACTCCTCCTGGCACGGCACCCACGTGGCCGGAACGATCGCCGCGGTGACCGGCAACGCCACCGGTGTGGCCGGCGTCGCCCCGAACGCCAAGATCCTCCCGGTCCGGGTCCTGGCCAAGTGCGGCGGCTCGCTCTCCGACATTGCCGACGCCATCATCTGGGCCTCCGGCGGCACCGTCTCCGGCGTCCCCGCCAACGCCAACCCCGCCAAGGTCATCAACATGAGCCTGGGCGGCTCCGGCGCCTGCGGCACCACCTACCAGGCCGCCATCGACGCCGCAGTGTCCCGGGGCACCACCGTGGTGGTGGCGGCGGGCAACAGCAACCAGGATGCCTCCGGTTTTCGACCCGCCAACTGCAACTCGGTGGTGACCGTAGCCGCCAGCAACCCGAGCGGCACCCTCTCCTACTACTCCAACTACGGGGCGACCGTGGACCTCACGGCTCCGGGCGGGGACACCAGCGTCAGCGGCGGCGGCATCCTCTCGACCATCAACACCGGAACCACGACGCCGGGCGGCGCCGGCTACGCCAGCTACCAGGGCACCTCAATGGCGACCCCGCACGTGGCCGGCCTGGTGGCCCTGATGAAGGCCAAGTCCCCCGCCCTCACCCCGGCCCAGGTCGAATCCACGCTCCGCCAGGGCACCCGGGCCATGCCGGGCGGCTGCACCAAGGGCTGCGGCGCCGGGCTCTCCGATGCCACGGCCACGATGGGCCTGCTCGGCGGAACGACGCCGCCGCCGTCGGGCAACCTGCTGCTGAACCCCGGCTTCGAGAGCGGCTCGGCATCGTGGACCTCCGACCACGCGGACACCTTTGAAACCGGAACCGACGCCCGGACCGGCAGCGGCTTCGCCGGCCTGAACGGCTGGGGCCAGGCGACGTCGTACACGCTCGACCAGACCATCTCCGTCCCGTCCGCCGTCGCCGGTTCCTCCCTGTCCTTCTACCTCAAGACGCTGACCGACGAGACCACCACGGCGACGGCCTACGACACCCTGAAGGTCCAGGCCATCAGCGGCGGCGTCACCACGACCCTGGCCACCTACTCGAACCTGAACAAGTCCACCGGCTACGTGCTGAAAACCCTGGACCTGTCCTCGTTCAAGGGCAAGACCGTCACGCTGCGCTTCCTCGGCGTGGAGGACTCCTCGCTCAAGACGTACTTCTTCGTGGACGACACCTCTGTGACGACCTCGTAGCACGCGCCGCACACAACGAATGGGCATGCCCTCGCTCCCCGGGAGGGCATGCCCATTCTTTGCGGTTCCCGCGGCAGGTACGCTGGCGGCATGGGTAAAGGGTGGATCTTCGATGGCCATATTGCAGGCCTGGGAACGGAATCCGGCCTGCGCGCGGTGGTGGGCCTCTGGCAGCGGTCCCCCTTCGGATCCTTCGCTGACGCCATGGTGGAGCTTCCCTCGGGCCACAGGATTCTCTTGGCTCCGACCGCCGAGACCCGTGACTTCATCGCCTCGGTCTACAACTTTGACGAGAGCCTCGTGGTGGATGTGGCGGCGTCGTATCAGGGAGGGCAGCTCACCGTCGACGCCGGTCCCCTCAGCGTGCGGGCCGCCGTCGGAGTTCGCACCCGGCTTGGCGGCGTCGTGCGCCTGGTCCCCCGCGCGGTGGCGGTGCACCCGCTGTGGTTGCGGGCCGTCAGTCCGCTGGCTGCCAGAATCAGCCCCGGAGCCCGCACCGCGGGTGCCGCCAAGGGCGGACGGACGGAGTACTACGGCGTGACGGATCTGCACCACATCGGGGCGGCCCGCGTGAGCTGGGACGGCGCCGACGCCGGGTCACTTGCCGCCGTCCGGCCCGCGGTCACCTTCGGTTTCAGCAGCGTTCCCGCCGCCCCCAGCCTGGCGCGGGTGCGGACCACTGTGACGGCGACCTAGCCCGCGGACACAGCCGCAGGCTTCACCGCGGGGCCCCTCAGACCCCTTCAGCCTCGTCCACGGCCAGCTGGGATTCGAACATCCGGAAGTAGCGGCCGCGCAGGGCCACGAGTTCTTTGTGCGTGCCCTCCTCCACGATCCGGCCGTCCTCCAGCATGTAGACGATGTCCGCCTTCTCGATCGTCGCGAGCCGGTGGCTGATGGCGATGATGGTGCTGCTGCGGTCGGCGAAGAGCCGGGTGAAGATCCGGTGCTCGGCGAGCGCGTCGATCGCCGAAGTCGGCTCGTCCATCACCATAAAGGATGCGTCGCGGTAGAAGTTCCGGGCCATGGCCAGGCGCTGCCACTGGCCGCCGGAGAGGCCGCTGCCCTTGCGTCCGCGCGGATCCTCCATCCAGTTGCTGACGTGGTTGTCCAGCCCGTTGGGCAGTTTGTTGATGAAGTCAAGAGCCTCGGCGTCGGCGGCGGCGCGCCGGATCCGCGCGTCGTCCCGGGGCGCGTCGACGTCGCCGAAGAAGATGTTCTCCGCCGCGGTGGCGAACTCGTATTTCAGGAATTCCTGGCTGAGGACCGCGAGGTGGCGGTGCCAGGACTTCACGTCGACGGCGGCGAGGTCGACGCCGTCGAGCAGCACCTGCCCCGAGTCGGGCCGGTACAGCCCGGCAAGGATCCGGATCAGGGTGGACTTGCCGGCCCCGTTCTCCCCCACCACGGCGATGCGCTGGCCCTGCCGGATGGTCAGCGAGACGCCCTTGATGACCTCCAGTTCGCTGCCGGTGTAGGTGAAGCGGATGTCACGCAGTTCCACGGTCCGCGGCGCCTCGAGCAGGGGCGGGGCGTGCTCGGAGTGCACCGGCAGCGCCATAAAGAGCTCGTAGTCCTTGAGGTTCGCGAGGTCCTCGTCGATCGAACTGAGCGAGGAGACCAGGCTGTTGGCGGTGGACAGGGCGCGGCTGACGATCTGCTGGACGTAGAGGAACTGCCCCACCGGCTGCGCCCGGGCGATGATCTGCCCTACCACCCAGATCAGCGAGACCACCTCGGCGCCATACTGCAGGGCGTCGGCGGCGAGCTGTTTGGGGATGTAGCGTTTCTGGAAGTCCAGCCGCCGCTTCTCGTCCGCGTCACGCAGCCGGGAACGCAGCCCCATCAGGTAGCCGACGATCCCGTAGAGCCGCATCTCGGCGATGTGCTGCGGGCGCAGCAGGTTGGTTTCGATCATCCTGCGTTGCCGGCGCGAATCGACCTGGGTGTTCCAGTGCGCAATCTGTTCGCGGGAGAGTTTGAACTGCAAGTAGACGCTGGGGACGATCGCGACCAGCACGATCACGGCGATCCACCAGCTGACCAGCAGCAGCGCGCCGATCGCCAGGATCACCGAGACCAGCTGGGTGAAGATGGCGGCGATCCGGTCCAGGACACGGGCGTAGGAATCGGAGAAGCGCTTGGCCCGGTCGTAGAGATCCACCGTCTCTTTGTCGTCGTAGCGCCAGAAGTCGAGGGCGAGGAACCGCTCGTACATCAGGTCCCCGACGATCGCGCCGACCCGGAAGCTCATGAGCTGCTGGATGTAGCGGTCCACGCTGCTGAACGCTCCCCAGAAGAGGCCGAGCGCCGCGGTGATGATGACGTAGACGATCGCCTGCCGCCCGGCCTCGGCGTTACCGGCGTAGGCGGCCGCGAGGGCCGTCGTGGTCAGTGCGGCGAAGTAGGTGGTGACGAGCGGCAGCAGCGCCGAAATCAGCGAGCCAACGATTTTCATCACGACGGCGGCCGGCGAGGCACGGAAGCTGACCCGCAGCACTTGCGCCACGGCCCGCGCATAGGGCCGCAGCGCCAGCTTGCGCTTGGGTTCGCGCGCTGGCAGGAGTTCGGACATGCCTCCAGCCTAGTTGCGGGCCGCGGCGCCGGAACGCGAAAGGGCCACGGGACGAATCCCGGGGCCCCTTCGCTTTGGCGGGGTGGGGCCACGCCCGCCGGGTTCCCTGACCGAGCTTGCGAGGTTAGGGGGCGGGGTGGGGACTAGCGCGAACCGTAGTTCGGTGCCTCCACCGTCATCTGGATGTCGTGCGGGTGTGATTCCTTCAGCCCGGCCGGGGTGATCCGGACGAACTTGCCGCGGGCTTTGAGCTCGGTGACGGTCGGCGCGCCGGTGTAGAACATGGTCTGGCGGAGGCCGCCGACCAGCTGGTAGGCCACCGAGGACAGCGGGCCGCGGTAGGCCACGCGCCCTTCGATGCCTTCCGGGATGAGCTTGTCGTCGCCCGAGACGTCGGCCTGGAAGTAGCGGTCCTTGGAGTAGGAGGTGTTCTTGCCGCGGGTCTGCATGGCCCCGAGCGAGCCCATCCCTCGGTAACTCTTGAACTGCTTGCCGTTGACGAAAATCAGGTCCCCCGGGGACTCGTCACAGCCGGCCAGCAGCGAGCCGAGCATGACGGTGTCGGCCCCGGCCACGAGGGCCTTGCCGATGTCGCCGGAGTACTGCAGTCCGCCGTCGGCGATCAGCGGCACGCCGGCCGGGATGGCCGCCTTCGCGGACTCGTAGATGGCGGTGATCTGCGGGACGCCGACGCCGGCCACCACGCGGGTGGTGCAGATGGACCCCGGTCCGACGCCCACCTTGATGCCGTCTGCGCCCGCGTCGATCAGGGCCTGGGCACCCTCGCGGGTGGCGGCCTGGCCGCCGATGATGTCCACGTGTGCGGCGACCGGATCGGACTTCAGCCGGCGGATCATGTCCAGCACGCCCTGCGAGTGGCCGTTGGCGGTGTCGACGAAGAGGGCGTCGACGCCGGCGTCGATCAGGGCCATGGCCCGCTCCCAGCCGTCACCGAAGAAGCCGATGGCCGCACCCACGCGCAGCCGGCCCTCCTCGTCCTTCGTGGCCAGCGGGTACTGCTCGGCCTTGGTGAAGTCCTTTGTGGTGATGAGGCCCTTGAGCCGGCCCTGTTCGTCGACCAGCGGGAGCTTCTCGATCTTGTTGGTGGCCAGCTTGTGCGAGGCTTCTTCGCGGCTGATGCCGACGTGGCCGGTGACCAGCGGCATCTTGGTCATGACGTCGCTGACCAGCCGGATCGGGAAGTCGGATTCCGGCACAAAACGGGTGTCGCGGTTGGTGACGATGCCGAGCAGCCGCATGCCCTCATCCACGACCGGCAGGCCGGAGACCCGGTAGTGCGAGCAGATCTCGTCCAGCTCGGCGAGGGTGGCCTCGGGGCCGATGGTGAGCGGGTTGGTGATCATGCCGGACTCGCTGCGCTTGACCCGGTCAACCTGGTCGGCCTGGTCGGCGATCGACAGGTTGCGGTGCACAACGCCGAGGCCGCCCTGGCGGGCCATGGCGATGGCCATCCGGGACTCGGTGACCGTGTCCATCGCGGCGGACAGCAGCGGGGTGTTCACGGTGATGCGCTTGGAGATCCGCGAGGAGGTGTCAGCTTCTGAAGGGATGACGTTGGTGTGTCCCGGCAGCAGCAGAACGTCGTCGTAGGTCAGGCCGACGATGCCAAAAGGGTCGTGTTCGGGCTGGGTCATGAGTGCGCCTCTTACCTTGGGTTTCTGGGTTCACGGGTAGGGGTTGCAGCAGATGACCAGCCCGTCATTACGGGCGTGGCCTGTGCAGAAGTGTTGTGTAAATACTAGAACCTTGGCGGCGATCCCCATATTCCGGGCCGCCAATGTGAGCAACGGCATCCCGCGGGCGGCGACGCACGCGTCACTTCCAGCCGGTGGCGGCGAGCAACCGCTGCTCGAACATCGGGATCATGCTTTGCACGTACGTCTTGGTGAGGTGGTTGTCGTCCTTGTAGACGTAGACATTCCCGACGACGGCGGGGCAGGTACCGTTGGCGCAGATGAAGTCGCTCATGTCCATCAGGTGCAGCCCTGCGACCTTGCCCCGGTAGGCGTCCAGCGGCGAGGAGGCGGCCAGCGATTCCTGCAGCGGAACGTTGCAGGCCGCGGCATCGGCGCCCTTCTTCTGCACGCACTCGGGCATGTTCATGGTGAACCGGGGGTTGTCGCGCACGCCCACCACCTCCATCCCGGCGTCGGTGAACGGCCGGATGCCCTCAAGGTACTGCGGGACCTCGGTCTCGTACGGGGCGTCCTTGTGCGTGAGCGAGGCGACCGTGAAGACGGCGTCCGGCTTGTGTTCCAGGACGTACCGGGTGCTGGCCCTATTGAAAGCGTTGCAGTCAGCGTCCCGCTCGGGCGATTCCCCGCCGAAGCGGCAGTTGCCCTTGAGCAGGGTGACGACTTCCCAGCCGTGGCTCTTGGCGATGGGGCCCAGCGCGGCCATGTACTGCTGGGCGTGCGAATCGCCGAGCACGACGATCCGCTTGGTCACCTGGTCCGGCTTGCTGTTCTGCAGGCAGCCTGAGAGCAGCGGGTCGCTCGTCATGTTGGCGTCGGTGCAGAGCCCGTCGATATCGGCCCACTCGTTCTTCATGGCGGCCGGGCCGGGAATGATTTTGGCGGCCGGTGTCGGCTTGCCGGCGTTCTCCGGCGCCAGCGCGGCGGCGCCGGGGGTCAAGTCCCGGGGCTGGGCAGCCGCGGCGGCCTCGTCGGCCATCATCTGGCTCTGCCAGACGGTCACCGGGCCGGCCAGCAGGGCGCCGCAGGCGGCGATCACGACGGCGGTGCGCCAGGCCCGGCGCTGAGGCCAGTGCCAATCGCGCAGCGGCTTCTCGACAAAGCGGGTGGTGAGGACGGCCAGCACCACGGAGGCTGCGACAATCGCGAGGCCCTGCATCAGGTCCGGCGCGCTGAGGCCCATCCCGGCCAGCGTCAGCACCAGCAGCGGCCAGTGCCAGAGGTACAGGGCGTAGGAGTTGTCGCCGAGGGCAACCAGCGGACGCCAGGTCAGGAGGCGGTCGACGCCGAAGCGGCTGCCGCTCTGTCCGGCCACGATGATGGCTGCGGCGGCCAGCGTCGGCCACAGCGCGATGAAGCCGGGGAAGGACCGGTCCACGGTCAGCAGCAGCCCGCAGGAGAGCATTGCGGCCAGGCCCGCCCAGCCCAGGATCACGCGCAGCGCCTTGCCCGGTTTCAGGTGCGGCAGCGCCAGGGCCAGCAGCGAGCCGAGGGCGAACTCCCAGAGCCGGGTGCGGGTGTCGAAGTAGGCATAGGCCTGGTTGCTGGCGGTCTGGTCGATCGAGTAGGCCAGCGAGGCGGCGAAGATGGCCCCGAACGCCAGGGCAAGGATCAGCCGGTAGTTCCCCACCCGCCCGCTGAGGTTCGTCCAGCGGCGCAGCGCCCGCTCCAGAACGCGGTGCAGCACGGCGGCCCCGGCGAAGACCAGCGGCCAGAGCAGGAAGACCTGGCCCTGGATGGACAGGGACCAGAAGTGCTGCAGCGGGCTGGCACCGGAGTGGTCCTGGGCGTAGTAGTCGACGGCGGTGTCGGCAAGCAGCCAGTTCTGCCGGTACAGCAGGGATGCCCAGGCCTGGTCGAGGATATCGGGCCAGCGGCTTGCCGGCAGGATGGTCCGGGTGCCGATCAATACCCCGAGCACCACCACAACGACGGCGGGCAGCAGCCGCTTGAGCAGGTGCAGCCAGTGGCTCAGGAGGCGCAGCGGCTTCCCGCTTTCCACCTTCCGGGCGAAGCTCAGGGTCATCAGGAAGGCCGAGATCAGCAGGAAGATGTCCACCCCGCCGGAGACCCGGCCCAGCCACACGTGGTAGGTCACCACCATCAGGACGGCGAGCGCACGCAGGCCCTGCACCTCGGGCCGGTAGCCCGATTTGCGGCGCGCCGGCGACCCCGCGGGCGCGGGCGCGGGGCTGGCTGCGGCTCGCTCGTTCGACACTTCTGACCCCTCAGGCGCGGTTCCAAAAACATCAATGTTACCGAACCGTAATTTCCTGCGCCAATCGCCGGGAGGTCCGGTACGGGCGCCGCGGCGCGGCAGGACCTAGTCTGTAACGAGTCGAAGGAGGCCGCGGGTGATTGTGCAGTTACGGATATGTGTGCCGGAGCGTCTTTCCGGTGCCGTGGTGGACTGCTGTTCGGAGGGGCTCGGTGTGGCGGAGGTGGCGCTGCACCCGGGCGCTTCGGTGCTGCCGCCGGGAGACGTCATCCTGGTCTTTATCGCGCGCGAATCCGTCGAGGCGCTGATCGAGCGGCTGCACGCCCTGAACGTCAAAGAGGTCGGCTCAATCTCGGTGACGACTCCCGAGTTGTTGCTCTCCGACCGCGCGGACGAGGCGGTGGCGGCGGCCCCCGGCGAGGGCGCGGACGCCATGATCTGGGATGAGGTGTCCCGGCAGACCGGAGAGGACTCCAGGCTGACATGGAGCTATCTGGCATTCCTCGTCCTGGCCACCCAGCTTGCCGCGATCGGGATCGTCACCGACTCGACCATCGCCATCGTGGGCGCCATGGCCGTAGGTCCCGAGTTCGGGCCGCTCGCCGCGCTGGCCGTGGCGCTGGTGCGTCGCCAGTGGCGGCTCGGACGCGGGGCGGCGCTGGCGCTCGGGGTCGGATTCCCGGTTGCCATGCTGGCTGCGGCCCTTACGGCCTGGCTCTCCGTCCCGCTGGGGCTCTTTCCCGCCGACGCGCTGGACCGCGGCTCGGCGGTGGAGTTCATCTACCACCCGGGGCCGTATTCCCTGATTGTGGCCCTGCTGGCCGGAACTGCCGGCATGTTGTCCGTGATCGGCCGGCGGTCGGCGGCCCTGATCGGCGTCTTCATTTCCGTCACCACGGTACCGGCAGCCGGATATGTCGCGGTGGCGCTGGTGCTGGGTGAGTACCAGAAGGCTGCGGGGTCCGCCCTGCAGCTTCTGCTGAACCTGGTCGGGATCGTCGTGTCGGCCGTGGCGGTGCTGCTGTTCTACCGGGTAATCACCAAGCGCCTGCCACGCGACGCCGCACAGCGGCTGCGGCGGAAGTCGCAACCGCCCCGGCGCTGACCGGCGGGGCCAACGGGCGGGGTCAACGGGCCAACGGGCCAACGGGCCAACGGGCCAACGGGCCAACGGGCCAACGGAAAGGACCGGACCAGCTGACGCTGGTCCGGTCCTTTTTCTTGCACGGTGCCCTAAGGACAGGTCTTAGTGCTGGTGTCCGGCGTGTTCGTCTTCGTCGGCCGGCTTCTCCACCACGAGGGTTTCGGTGGTGAGAACCAGCGCGGCGATGGAGGCCGCGTTACGGAGGGCCGCACGCGTCACCTTGACGGGGTCGATCACGCCTGCGGCGATCAGGTCCTCGTACTCGCCGGTCTTGGCGTTGAAGCCCTGGTTGACCGCGGCTTCGGCGACCTTGGCAACAACGACGTAGCCGTCGAAGCCGGCGTTCTGCGCGATCCAGCGCAGCGGCTGGGTCAGTGCGCGGCGGACGATGCCTACGGCGCCTGCCGCGTCGCCGTCGAGCGCCTGGACGGCCGGATCCTCGTCGAGCGCCTTGAGGGCGTGGATGAGGGCGGAACCGCCGCCGGCCACGATGCCTTCTTCGAGGGCAGCGCGGGTGGAGGACACGGCGTCCTCGATGCGGTGCTTCTTTTCCTTCAGCTCGACCTCAGTGGCAGCGCCGACCTTGATCACGCCGATGCCGCCGGCCAGCTTGGCCAGGCGTTCCTGCAGCTTTTCCTTGTCCCAGTCGGAGTCGGTGCGGGTCAGCTCGGCGCGCAGCTGGGCGACCCGGGCCGCGACGTCCTCGGCGGAGCCGGCGCCGTCGACGATGGTGGTGTTGTCCTTCGTCACGGTGATGCGGCGGGCGGTGCCGAGCACCTCAAG
The DNA here is from genome assembly GCF_005937985.2 of Arthrobacter sp. KBS0702. Classification (NCBI taxonomy): domain Bacteria; kingdom Bacillati; phylum Actinomycetota; class Actinomycetes; order Micrococcales; family Micrococcaceae; genus Arthrobacter; species Arthrobacter sp. KBS0702. The sequence goes on from NZ_CP042172.1 coordinate 2,716,876, forward strand.
GCCCACGGTGTCCAGGCTGAGGCCCAGTTCCGGGGAGACGACCTGCGCGCCGGTGAGGGTCGCGATGTCCTGCAGCATGGCCTTGCGGCGGTCACCGAAGCCCGGCGCCTTGACGGCGACGACGTTCAGGGTGCCGCGGATGCGGTTGACGATCAGCGTGGAGAGTGCCTCGCCGTCGACGTCCTCGGCGATGATGAAGAGCGGCTTGGAGCTCTGCAGCGCCTTCTCCAGCAGCGGCAGGAATTCCTGGACCGAGGAGATCTTGCCCTGGTTGATCAGGATGAGGGCGTCCTCGAGGACTGCTTCCTGGCGTTCCGCGTCGGTGACGAAGTACGGCGACAGGTAGCCCTTGTCGAACTGCATGCCCTCGGTGAGGACCAGCTCGGTCTGCGTGGTGGAGGATTCCTCGATGGTGATCACACCATCCTTGCCGACCTTGCCGAACGCCTCGGCCAGGAGCTCGCCGACCTCGTCGCTCTGCGCCGAGATGGCGGCCACGTTGGCCACCTGGGTGCCCTCGACCGGGCGGGCGTTCTCGAGCAGGCGGGCGGCGACGGCCTCAACCGAGACCTCGATGCCGCGCTTGATCTGTCCCGGGGCGGCGCCGGCCGCAACGTTGCGCAGGCCTTCCTTGACCAGGGCCTGGGCGAGCACGGTGGCGGTGGTGGTGCCGTCGCCGGCGACGTCGTTGGTCTTGGTGGCGACCTCCTTGGCAAGCTGCGCGCCAAGGTTTTCGTACGGGTCGTCCAGTTCGACTTCACGGGCGATGGTGACGCCGTCGTTGGTGATCGTGGGGGCGCCCCACTTCTTGTCCAGCACGACGTTGCGGCCGCGCGGGCCGAGCGTCACCTTGACCGTGTTGGCGAGCTTATCGATGCCGGCTTCAAGCGACCGGCGGGCAGCGTCGTTAAACGCAAGCTGCTTTGCCATGGTTTTGTCCTTTCAAGACAGAACCCCGCGCAGCCGTTCCGTTCAAAGCGAAGGAGCGGCGGCGCGGGGGTCCAAGAGAGTTACTTTACGACGATCGCCAGAACGTCGCGGGCGGACAGCACGAGGTACTCGACGCCGCCGGTCTTAACTTCGGTTCCGCCGTACTTGGAGTAGATGACAACGTCGCCGACGGCGACGTCGACGGGAACGCGGTTGCCGTTGTCGTCAAAGCGGCCGGGGCCTACTGCAACAACTTCGCCTTCCTGCGGCTTCTCCTGTGCGGAGTCCGGGATAACCAGGCCGGAAGCCGTGGTCTGCTCGGCTTCGAGCGGGCGGACAACAATACGATCCTCAAGAGGCTTAATAGAGACCGACACTCGGACCTCTCCTTTTCGTCAGCAAATTCGTGGACTTTAAAGCTGTGGTGCCATGGCGTACAGACCGTCGTCGCGGTGCCGGCAGCAGCCAGGCCGGTAAAGCTTCAGGTGTTAGCACCCGCCTAGGGAGAGTGCTAATGACGACTCTATGTAAGTAGTTAGCACTCGGTCAAGGCGAGTGCCAGAAATTCGTCCCGGGTGAACATCGGGGGCATGCCCATCTGGCGGCTTGTCAGACGGACATGCCCATCCCGCGGCTTGGCGGACGGACATGCCCATCGGGCGGCTTGGCGGACGGACATGCCGCCCAGGGCGCGGAGCTCGTGTCCATTGTTGGTGCTGAGCGCTGGGCATGCTCATTGCTGGTCCGGTGCAATGGACATTCCGTGCGGGAGCGATGGGCATGCCCATTGTTGGCCGCCCCCGATGGACATATACGCAATATGTCCAGTGTCGGCGGCGAAGGACGGGCATGTCCGGAGTGGGTGGCCCCCATCGGCGCCGTGCCAGGCCCGGGCCACACCAATCCCCGAAGTTGCAGCAGGCCCAGCCGCCCAACGATCCAGCAGGCCAAGCAGGCCAAGCAGGCCCGGGCCAGACAAATTCCCGAGATTGCAACCGGGCCCAGCCGCCCAACGATCCAGCGGGCAAAGCGGGCAAAGCGGGCCCAGCCGCGCAACGATCCAGCGGGCCCAGCCGCCCACGCAGGCCCAGCCGCCCAAGCGGGCAAAGCGGGCCACGCAGGCCCACCCGCCCAAGCGGGCCAACCCAAGAGCGGGTTACTGCCCCGCGAGGTCCTCGTAGTCCCAGTCCTGGCCGTCGTCGTCCTCGTCGACCTGCGCGGAGGTGTTCCGTTCGCGGTAGAGCACAACGCCGCCGGCGAGGGCAGCCAGTGCGCCGAGGACCAGGAAGATGATGCTTCCCACCCGGGCGGCGGCATAGGTGTCGCGGATGGCCCGCGCCTCGTCGGTGGCGTCGGTGACGTCCTTGCCGCCAACGGAATACACGGTGGCGTTGAAGGAGTCGAGGGCGAAGATGATCACCAGCAGTGCCACGCAGACGACGGCCACCACACTGCCCGCAATCAGCGCGGGCCGGGCGAAGCGGACCAGCCCCCGCCGGCCCGGATTCTCCCCGTCTCCCTGCTCCCGGGTGCCTGCCGCGCCGAAGTCCTCTGTGTCCTTGTCGTTCATGCCGTCCAGCCTATCGGTCGCGCCGGGCCTTCCGCGCCTGAACTACGCTTGATTGCATGGCTGAGACTACGCAGGACCAGATCGCCCCGCTTCTCAATCCGGAGGGCTGGGAGCTGCTGGCCTCGCTGGGCCCGTACCGCGAGGAGGAGGCCTTCCGCCTCAACGCCTCGCTCCGGAAGGCCGGCCATTCCCCCGAGCTGGTCTCGGCGGCGCTCACTCAGTCCCGCCTGCGGACCAAGGCGGAGGCCAAGTTTGGCGAATTCGCCCGGCAGATGATCTTCACCCGGGCCGGGCTGGAGCAGGCCACCCGGCTCAACGTCGCGGCACGGCATGCGCAGCGGTTCGCGGAGGCCGGGATTGCGCACGTGGCGGACCTGGGCTGCGGACTGGGTGCGGACGCCATGGCGCTGGCCTCGCTGGACATCCGGGTCACCGCTGTGGAACTCGACGAAACCACGGCCGCCTGCGCCACCATGAACCTGATCCCGTTCCGGAACGCCACCGTGGTCCACGCCGACGCCGTCGCCGTCCCGCTCGACGGGATCGACGGCGTCTGGCTCGACCCGGCCCGCCGCACCACGTCCAGCTCCGGAACGAAACGGCTCTGGGACCCGGAAGATTTCTCCCCGCCACTGTCCTTTGTGGAGTCCCTGGCCGCGACCGGCCGGGCCGTCGGCGTCAAGATGGGCCCGGGCATGCCGCATGCGTCGGTGCCGGCGGACTGCGAGGCGCAGTGGATCTCGGTGGGCGGCGACGTCACCGAGGTGGCCCTCTGGTTCAACGCGGTCCGCCGGCCCGGTATCCGCCGCGCCGCCCTGGTCCTGGGGCCGAAGGGCGCCGCGGAACTCACCAGCGCGGAGGAGTTCGACGCCGGACCGGTCGCCCCGGTGGGGGCGGTGGAGGGCTACCTCTACGAGCCGGACGGCGCCGTGATCCGTGCGGGTCTGGTCGCCGACGTCGCGCTCCAGATCGGCGGCCACCTGCTCGACGAACACATCGCCTACATCTGCGCCCCGGAACTGACCGACACCCCCTTCGCCAGGGCCTACAAGGTCCTTGAGGTGATGCCGTTCAACGTCAAGGCGCTCAAGTCCTGGGTCAGGGACAACGGAATCGGCGTCCTGGACATCAAGAAGCGCGGCACCTCGGTTACGCCGGAGGAACTGCGCAAACAGCTCCTGCCCGGCGGCAGAAGCCCCAGGAACGCCGCCAACAAGACGGCCACCCTGGTCCTGACCAGGATCGGCGAGGAGCGGGTGGCCGTTTCGGTGGAGCCGGTCTAGGGCTTGGCGGGCAGCTCTACTGGGCCCGCATGAACTCCTCGGCGGCCCGGACCTGTTCGTCGCCGGGCCGGATGCCGGTGTAGAGCACGAACTGCTCCAGGGCCTGGATCGTGGCGACCTCGGAGCCGGTGATCACCTGCTTGCCCGCGGCCCGGGCGGCCTTGACCAGCGGCGTCTCGGCGGGCAGCGCGACGACGTCGAAGACCACCTTCGCGGCGTCGATCGCCTCCTGCGGGAAAGGCAGCGCCTCGGACTCCGGGCCGCCCGCCATGCCGATCGGGGTCACGTTGATCAGCATGTCGGCAGTGCCGGAGGGATCGACGTCGGCCCGCCAGGCGAACCCGTAGAGCCCGGCGAGCGCCCTTCCGGCCTCCTCGTTGCGTGCGATCACGGTGACGTTCCGAAAGCCGGCGTCGCGCAGTGCCGCCGCGGTGGCCTTCGCCATGCCGCCGGCCCCCAGCAGCCACACGGAGTAGTCCGTGGGGACGGCGTTGCGCCGCAGCAGCTGCTCGATCGCCGTGTAGTCGGTGTTGTAGGCCGTGAGCGTGCCGCCGTCGTTGACGATCGTGTTGACCGAATCGATGGCTTTCGCGGACGGGTCCATGACGTCCACAAGGGCGATCACGTCCTCCTTGTACGGCATCGACACCGCACAGCCACGGATACCCAGGCCGCGTACCCCGGCGATGGCCTGGGCCAGGTCGGTGGGGGCGAAGGCCTTGTAGATCCAGTTCAGGCCCAGCTGTTCGTACAGGTGGTTGTGGAAGCGGGTCCCGTTGTTGCTCGGCCGGGCCGAGAGCGAGATGCACATGGTCATGTCTTTATTCAGGATGGGCACAGCACTATTAAACGCCACCACACAGGTTCAGCGGCAGCCGGAGCCCGGTCCGTGCGGCCCGACGGCGACCGGCAGCTTCCCGGGGGCGGTCGCTTTGCCGGCAAGCACCTCCAGCAGCGCGTCGAAGGCCTCCTGGCTCCGGCCGAAGAGCGCGATCTTTGCGGGCGCGGCGGACTTCTCCAGAGGCCACGGGGCATCGAGCGAGACCGCCACATCCGCGGTGGCGGGGGCTCCGCCGTAGCCGATCAGCGTCACGAGCGGCCCGTCACCGATCCCGATGCCGGCCTGCCTGGCTGCCGCGGCGAACCGTGCCCGGTCCTGCTCGGATCCGCCGCTCACCCGGACGCTGGCGGGAACCATCGGCCCGTGGCACGGCCCTGCCAGGACGGTGATGGCTTCTTGGGAGACCTTCTCCGACAGTGCCGAGCCGCTGCCCGGCGGAGTGCCCTGCGGCGGGTGGCTGCGGCCGCGCCAGAGCTGCATCGTAGCCACCCGCCGGGCGGCTTCGTCCAGGCGCGCGGCCGGCAGTGAACCGTTCCGGACAGCGGCCACGATCGCGGCGTGGGCCGTCTCGACCGACGCCGGCATCAGCACCAGGTCGGCTCCGGCGGCGAGGGCCAGCGGGGCGGCGGAGTCGTTTGGGAACTGCTGCGTAATCGCGCCCATGTTCATGGCATCGGTCACCGCGACGCCTTTGAAGCCCATCCGGCGCAGCTCGGCGTAGGAGGCCGGCGAGACCGAGGCGGGGACTCCGGGCTGCAGTGCGGGGACGGCAATGTGCCCGGTCATGACCATTGGCAGGCCGGCGTCGATGGCAGCCTGGAAGGGCTTCAGGTCCTTGGCCCGCAGCTGGTCCAGGCTCGCCCCTTGCACCGGCATCCCTTCGTGCGAGTTGACGGTCACTGACCCATGCCCGGGAAAGTGTTTGGCGGCCGGGAGCATGCCGGCGTCGAGCATTCCCTTTGAGAAGGCGGTGCCCACTTCCGCGGCGATGTCCGGGCTGCCGGAGATGGACCGGGCGCCGATCGTGGGGTCGGCGGGACCCACGGTGACATCCGCGGTGGGCGCGAAATCGACGTTGAAGCCCAGCCCGGCCAGTTCCGCGGAGATGGCCCGGCCGGCGTCGGAGGCCAGCGGTTCACTGTCGGCCGCCCCGTAACTCATCGGGGCAGGCCACTCGGTGAGGGGTGCCCGCAGCCGCGCCACCGCCCCGCCCTCCTGGTCCACCCCGATCAGCCCGGGCCAGCCGCGGCCATCGGCACGGGCCGCACGCTGCAGGCGCCCGGTGGCGGCGTGCATGGCGGCAGTGTCCACCTGCCCGTCGGGGGCCGTGGGGACGTTGTCGCCCATAACAATTGAACCCGCGAGATGGAGTCGTTCAATGGTCCGGGCGTGGGCTTCGGCGTCGAGTCCCGGGAAGAACGGCAGCAGCACCTGCCCGGCCTTTTGTTCCAGGCTCATGGCCGCCACGGCGGTGGCGGCGGCATCGGCGTCGCGCTGGTCCGGACCCCAGCCGAGCGGGCGCGGCGTCCCGTTCGCGGCGTTGTCCGCCGCCGGTACCCCGGCAGAGGAGCCCTGGTCCGGGGACGGTCCCGGCCCCGAAGTGCCCGGGCCGCTGCAGCCCGCCGCAGCCACGGCCAACCCCGTCAGGAGCGCCATGACTGCCGGCAACCGGCTTCCCCTGTGAAAACTCTCACGTATCAGCTGTAACTTGGCCACCAGCTCGATGCTACCCCTGCACTAGACTTGAACCACCGTTGCCTTGCCACAGCATGCCGCTGCGGGCAGCAAACCAGCTGGCGTCAGAACGGGCAACAAAACAGCGAAGGGACCACATGAAGATTGATTTCGCTTCATCCAGGCAATCAACTCTTGGTGTGGAATGGGAGCTCGCGCTCGTCGATGCAGAAACCGGCGAGCTGGCCTCGGTGGCCGGCGAGGTGCTCCGGGGCGTGGCCGACCGCCATCCCGAGCTGAACGAGGATGACGAACATCCCCACATCAAACAGGAACTGCTGCTCAACACGGTGGAACTCGTCACCGGAATCTGCACTACCGTAGCGGAAGCCAAGGCGGACCTGGACAGTTCCCTCGCCGCTCTGCGCGAGGTCACCGACCCGATGGGCGTCGAGGTCTTCTGCGCCGGCAGCCACCCCTTCAGCCCGCCGCAGTTGCAGCCCGTCACGGACAAGGAGCGCTACGCCAAACTGATCGACCGCACGCAGTGGTGGGGCCGCCAGATGGTCATCTACGGGGTGCACGTCCACGTGGGCCTTGACAGCCGCGACAAGGTACTTCCCGTCCTCGACGGCCTGGTCAACTACTTCCCGCACTTCCAGGCGCTCTCCGCCTCCAGCCCGTTCTGGGGCGGCGAGGACACCGGCTACGCCTCGCAGCGCGCCCTGATGTTCCAGCAGCTCCCGACGGCGGGCCTGCCGTTCCAGTTCGCGAGCTGGGAGGAATACGAGGCCTACGTCCAGGACATGTTCACCACCGGCGTCATCGACACCCTCTCCGAGATCCGCTGGGACATCCGCCCGGTGCCCAACCTCGGCACCATCGAGATGCGGATCTGCGACGGCCTGGCCACGCTTGAGGAAGTCGGCGCGATCGCGGCCCTGACCCAGTGCCTCGTGGACGAGTTCTCCACCATCCTGGACAACGGCGGCACCATCCCGACCATGCCGCCCTGGCACGTCCAGGAGAACAAGTGGCGTGCGGCCCGTTACGGCATGGACGCGATCATCATCCTCGACGCCGACGGCAACGAACAGCTCGTCACCGAGCACCTGCGCGAGACGCTCACCCGGCTGCAGCCCGTCGCCGCCAAGCTCGGCTGCAGCGCCGAACTGGCCGACGTGGAGAAGATCATCCGGCGGGGCGCGGGCTACCAGCGCCAGCGCCGCGTCGCCGCCGAACACGGCGGGGACCTGCGCGCCGTCGTGCTGGATCTGGTCAAGCAAATGCGCAAGGGTCCCGAAGCCTAGTCTCCGGGCACCGTTTCCCTGTTCCTAGGCGGACACGGAGGTGACCGGCATCGAGGAGTCCGGCGCGAAGCCGATCCCGCTCGGTGCGGTTCCGGCCATCACCAGTTGCGCGCCAAGTGCGGCGACCATGGCCCCGTTGTCGGTGCACAGGGCCAGCGGAGGTACGGTCAGCCGGATCCCGGCGGCACGGCAGCGCTGCTCCGTAAGCTGGCGCAGCCGCGAGTTCGCGGCCACTCCCCCGCCCAGCAGCAGCTCGGTGATGCCGTGTTCGCGGCAGGCGAGCACCGCCTTGGACGTGATCACATCCACCACGGCTTCCTGGAAGGCGGCGGCGATGTCCGCGACCGGCACCTCCTCACCGCGGGCTTCGAACTGCTCGACGCAGCGTGCGACGGCGGTTTTGAGGCCGCTGAAGGACCAGTCGTAGCGGTGCGGGCCGGGTTCCTCGGCGGTGCCCATGTACTTGGTCTGTGTGAGGCCGCGCGGGAATCGGATGGCCTTCGCGTTTCCCGTGCGCGCCAGCTTGTCGATGGCCGGGCCGCCCGGGTAGCCCAGCCCCAGCAGCCGGGCCACCTTGTCGTAGGCCTCGCCGGCGGCGTCGTCGATGGTGGAACCGAGGAGCTCGACGTCGTCGGTGATGCTCCGGATCCGCAGGATTTCGGTGTGCCCGCCGGAGACCAAGAGTGCGCCGAGGTTGTCCGGCAACGCGTTCCCGCCGTCCGCGGCAAAAACGCCCGGGGCGCCGTCGCCCGGCTCGAGCAGGCCGACGCCGACGTGCGCCACCAGGTGGTTGATCGCGTAGAGCGGCTTGCCGGTGGCGACCGCGAGGGCCTTGGCCGCGCAGACACCCACCATGAGCGCGCCGGCGAGCCCCGGGCCGGAGGTCACGGCGATGGCGTCAAGGTCCGCCAGCGTCACGTCCGCCGCGGCAACGGCCTCCCGGAGGGTGGGGACGAATGCGTCAAGGTGTGCGCGCGAGGCGATCTCGGGGATGACACCGCCAAATCGGACATGCTCGTCCATGGAGGAGGAGACCGTGTTCGCCAGCAGCCGGGTGCCGCGGACAATGCCGACGCCGGTCTCGTCGCAGGAGGATTCGATCCCCAGCACCAGCGGCTGGGAGCTGTGCGGGATGTGGTTCATGCTCGGCCTGTTTCGCTCGAAGGTGTGTGCAGTTGGAGGCGCATGATCAGCGCGTCCACGCCGTCGCGGTAATAGCGCGGCCGGACGTGGATCTGCTCGAAGCCGAAGCGCCGGTAGAGCTGCTGGGCCCGGGGGTTGTCGGCGCGCACTTCCAGCAGCACATCGGCGGCATGGCGGCGCCGGCTCTCGCGGATCAGCTCGGTCAGCAGGGCCGACCCGATGCCCTTGCCCTCCTGTTCGGGCACGACGGCGATGGTCTGGACGTCCGCGATGGGTTCGATGCACATCAGCCCGGCGTAGCCAACGATCGCTCCCGCGGCCTCCGCGACAAGGTAATGCCGCGTGTCGGTCTGCGCCAGTTCGTCGACGAACATCTGCAGAGGCCAGGCGTCGACCGGGAACAGCCGGCGCTCCAGGGCGTGGACAGAGGGGATATCCGCGGGAACCATTGGCCGGAGATCCACGCCGGGCGGCCCCGGCCGCGTTTCCGGGGCGGTCACAGCGCGCGCTTCCGCGGCCCAGGGACCTGCGCGTCGGATTCCCGCAGGTACAGCGGGGCGCTGTCCAGGAGCTGCTCCCCCGCGGCGAGGCGTGCGAGGGCGAACTGGCCCAGCGAGAGCGCCTCGGGCTGCCGGCCGGCGAATTCAGGCACCGCGTTCACGACGTCCGGGTACAGGCCGGCGCCGGCGCCGTAGACGGGCAGGTCCGGCAGATCGGCGGCGAAACCCACATGCGGTCCGTCCAGCAGTTGCGGCAGCTGGCCGGCGGCCTGGGCGTAGCGGGCCCAGTAGACCTCCTTGCGCCGCGCATCGGTGGCCACAATGAACTCCTCCGCCGCCTCCGTGGACTCGGCCACCTCCAGGGCAATGGCGTCGAGGCTCATCAGCCCATACAGCGGTTTCTGCCAGACGAAGGCCAGGCTGCGCGCCGTGACGATGCCGGAGCGGAGGCCGGTGAACGGTCCCGGTCCCACCCCGGTGACGATCGCGTCGATGTCGGCGCCGCGAAGGCCCGCGCCGGAGAGCAGCTGCTCGATCCCCGGGGCCAGCACCTCGGCGTGGCTGCGCGTGTCCGCGGTGGCGAAGCTGCCGACCACGGACTCCAGGGAATCGTCGGAGACGAGCGCCGCGCTGGCAACGGCCGAGGTATCGATGGCAAGGATGAGCATGTTCAGTCCGTTTCCGTGGTCGCGGGCAGGGACGGGAGGGCCGCCAGGGCGGCCGGCGGCTCCGCCCAGCGCGGACCGAAGCCGCGGAACACCACGGTGCGGGGCTCGTCGGCGTCGTCGGTGTCAAAGTCCAGCACTTCAGTGCCGGCGGGCTGGGTGGCGGCCTGGCCGCCGGTCAGTGCGCCGGGCGGGGTGCCGCCGAGCTGGCGGTGCAGCTCCACCTCGAGCCGGCTCTCGCTCAGGTGTTCCACCCGGCCGCGGCCCCATTCCACCACGGTCACGGAGCTGTCCATGGTGTTTTCCAGATCGATGTCATCGATTTCGGAGGCCGATCCCAGCCGGTAGGCATCGACGTGGACCAGGTCCGGGCCGCCGGGTCGCGGCCCGTCCGGCAGGTTGGGATGGATCCGGACCAGCACGAAGGTGGGCGAGATGATCCCGGCGCGGACGCCGAGGCCTTCGCCGAGCCCCTGCGTGAAGGTGGTCTTGCCGGCGCCGAGTTCGCCGCTGAGGACCAGCAGGTCGCCGGCTTCCAGAACCGCGCCGAGGGCGGCCGCGAGCTCATGCGTCTGCGCGGCGGTCCCCATGGTAAGGGTCCGCTCCCAGGCCGCTCCGCTCACTGTCCGGCTCCGTCGCCGGGCGCTGACTCTTCATTGACGTAACGGCGCGGCACCCGCGGGCTGATGCGGGTGACGATCTCGTAGTTGTTGGTGCCGGCCGCCCGGGCCCAGTCCTCGGCGGTGGGGCCGCCGTCGGCGCCGTCGCCGAACATCACGGCCTCGGCGCCCAGCAGGGTGGGTCCCCCGGCGGAGACGTGCAGCGGACCGAGGTCGATCACCATCTGGTCCATGGCGATGCGGCCCACCACGGGGTAGGTCCGACCGTCCACCCGGATGGGGCCGCCGGTGGCGATCCGCGGCACGCCGTCGGCGTAGCCAAGGGGGACGAGGCCCAGCGTGCTCTTGCCGGCGGTGCGGTAGTTCAGCCCGTAGGAGACGCCCTGGCCTGCCGGCACGTCCTTGCAGTGCGCGACGACGGTGCGGACGGTCATCGCGGGGCGCAACCCGACTTCCGCGGAGCTTTGCCCCTCGAACGGTGAGAGTCCATAGATACCGAGGCCCACGCGGACCAGGTCGAAGTGGGTGTCCGGCCGGGACAGCGTCGCAGGGGTGTTGGCGAGGTGGCGGACCTCGGGGTCGACGCCGGCGTCCTGGGCCATCGCCAGTACCTCGCGGAAGGCGGCCAGCTGCTCGTCGGTTTCGGGGCGTTCGGGTTCGTCGGCGACGGCCAGGTGGGAGAAGATCCCCACGACGCGCAACAGTCCCTGGTCCTGGTATTCCATCGCCTCGCCGAGCAGCGTGTCCCAGGACTCCAGGGTGGCCCCGTTGCGGCCGAGTCCGGTGTCCACTTTCAAGTGGATCCGGGCGGGGCGTTCCTGTTCGCGGGCGGCGGCGACGATCCGGCCGAGTTCCCAGCCGGAGCAGCCGATGTCGATCCCCGCGGCCACGGCTGCGGCGAAATTGCTTTCGGGGGTGTGCAGCCAGGCCAGCAGGGGGGCTTCGATTCCGGCGGCGCGCAGGGCCAGCGCCTCGGAAATGTGTGCGACGCCAAGCCAGCTGGCCCCGGCCCTGAGGGCGGCACGGGCGACAGGGATGGCACCATGTCCGTAGGCGTCAGCCTTGACGACCGCCATCACTTTGGCCGGCGATGCCACGGCCGCCAGCCGCCGGACGTTGTGCCGGATGGCCTCAAGGTCGATCACGGCCGAGCGCTCCTCGACACGGCCGGGACCTGCTTCCGCCACGGGCCGGAAATCACCTGTTGCTGCTGGGTATATCACTTTACGATTCTACGGGTGGTGGCAGATGCTCCTGAATTCGGGCCGGCCCCGCGCCCTCTGAGCACGCCCATTCCCCGCCGCGGGACATGCCCATTCCTTGCTGTGGGACATGCCCATTCTTCGCCGCAGGACATGCCCATTCTTCGAGGCCACGAGTGGACATATGGGGAATATGTCCAATCCTGGGCCCGGCCAGAGGGCATGTCCCTTCGCGCACGGGGTTCGTTCCCGGGCGTTCCGCCACATCCCATTCCTTACCGCGGGACTTGCCCATTCTTCAGGGCCACGAGCGGACATATGGGGATTATGTCCAGTCCTGGGCCCGGCCAGAGGGCATGTCCGTCGGCTGGCAGCCCGTCACCACCCGCGGAACATGTCCCGGCACTGCCGGGGCTACACTGCCGGGGCTACACTGCCGGGGCTACACAGCCGGGGCTACGCGTCGGACAGGTGCGCAATGGTCGCCGTCGCCCGCCGTTGCGCCTCGGGAGGCACGTTGCGGACGATTTCTTCGAGGAAACTGTAGCGGCGCAGCCACTGGCTGCCCTGGCGTTCCTTGCGGGCGTTGGCGCGTTGCCACCAGTCGGCGAGGTCGCCCCAGCCGGGTGCGGCGAGCGAGCCGCCGACGTGCTGGACGGCCAGGGCGGCGCACAGGTTGGCGAAGCGGAGCCGGTCACCCAGCGGCCAGCCGGCCAGGCAGCCGACGATGAACGCCGCCCCGAAACAGTCCCCGGCGCCGGTGGGGTCGAAGGCAGGAACAGGCAGCGACGGCACCCACTCCTCTTCACCGGTTTCGGAATCCACCGCCATGGATCCCTGCGGACCCAGGGTCACCACAGCCACCGGCACCTTGTCCGCGAGCGTGTAGAGCGCGGCCCACGGGTTGTCCTTGCCAGTGAAGGCCATGGCCTCCTGCTGGTTGGGCATAAAGGCGTGGAAGTACTGCAGGTTGTCCAGCCGCGCCTGCGCCCACGTTCCGGTGGGGTCCCAGCCGACGTCGCCAAAGAGCCGCACGCCGGCCCGGTGCGCGTCGACTGCCCACGGTTCCAACTCCTCGCCCAGCTCCGCGACGGCGGCGAGCGCGGGCGGCGGGCAACCGATCAGCTCGCTGGAGGTGACCGGCGCCGGGTGGCCGTGGGTCACCATGGAGCGGTCCTTCTCGACGCTCAGCGACACGGTGACCGGCGAGTGCCAGCCCGGGACACGCCGGGAGAGCGAGAGGTCCACGTGTTCCTGACGGTCCAGGATTTTCCAGTTGTAGTCGCCGTAGCCGTCGTCGCCGAAGGCGGCGGCGAGCCCGGTCCGCAGCCCCAGCCGGGCCGCGGCGATGGCCTGGTTCGCCACCCCGCCGGGGCAGCTGCCCATCCCCTCGCTCCAGATCTCGGTGCCGGGCAGGGGTGCGTGCGGGAGGCCGGTGAAGATGATGTCCTGGAACACCGTGCCCGTCAGGAGCAGGTCAAGACCCCCCGCTGCCGGGGTCCGGACGGCGGCGAGCGGGTCGAAGCGCGGCGCTGGAATGGCGTCCATACACGGCAGACTACGCCGTCCCTGTGGCCCACGGTAGACGGCGCTCCCGGCCCTCCGGCGCCTCGCGGAATAGACTGCAGACATGCGGCTCATGATTGCCGGCGGCGGCGGATTCCGGGTGCCGCTGCTCTACCGGGCTCTCTCCGCCGGGCCGTTCGCCGGCCTGGTCGGGGAGCTGGTGCTGTACGACGTCGACGCCGGCCGGCTCGCCGCCGTCGAGGCGGTGCTGGCCTCCGTGCCGCCGCCACCGAATGGGGCACGCAGCGGCGGACCGCGCATCCGCACCAGCACCTCTCTGGCGGACGCACTGGCCGGCACGGACATGGTGTTCGCCGCGATCCGGCCCGGCGGCACCGCCGGACGCACCGTCGACGAGCGGGTGGCGCAGGACCTGGGGCTGCTGGGCCAGGAGACGACCGGGGCCGGCGGGATCTCCTACGCCCTGCGCACTATCCCGCCGATGCTGGAGCTGGCCCGGGCGATGCAACGCCTCCGCCCCGAGGCATCGCTGGTGAACTTCACCAACCCGGCGGGCATGGTGACCGAGGCGCTGGTCCCGGTGCTGGGCCGCAGGGTGGTGGGCATCTGCGATTCGGCCGGCGGGCTGGTGCACCGCGCGGCCCGGGCCGCCGGCGTCCCGCTCCCGGAGGGCCGGCTCGACGGCGCGGGCTACTACGGGCTCAACCACCTGGGCTGGCTGTACCGGTTGGAGGCCGCCGGCACGGACGTCCTTCCCGGTCTGCTGGCCGACGCCGGGGCGCTGGCCGGCTTCGAGGAGGGCCGGCTCTTTCCCCAGCCCTTCCTGGCCCGGCTGGGCTGCCTCCCGAACGAGTACCTGTACTACTACTACGAGACGGCCCGGGCCAAGGCCGCCATGCGGGCCGCGGCGCAGACCCGCGGCGAGTCCATCCACCGCCAGCAGGCCGAGCTCTATCCGCGGCTCGCGTCCGCGGGCGGTGAGGCGTACCGGCTCTGGGATGCCGCGCGTCGCTCCCGCGAGGAGGGCTACCTGGCCGAGGCCCGGGCCGCCGGCGAGCAGCGGGACGAGGATGATCTGGCCGGAGGCGGCTACGAGCGCGTTGCCCTGGCGGCGATGCGGGCGCTGGCCGGCGGTGGCGACGCAGAACTGGTGCTCAATACCCCAAACGCGGTGCCGGCTCGGGGCGGGGCGCCGACCGCGGCCATCCCGGGCCTGCCGGTGGACGCCGTCGTCGAGGTCCCCTGCCGGGTGGGCGCGGGCGGCGTGGTTCCGATCCCGCAGGACCGGCCCGCCGAGGCGCAACTGGCGCTGATGCGGCGGGTCAAGGAGGTCGAACGGCTCGTGGTTCGGGCCACCGGCCCGCAGTCCGCGTCCGGCGGCGGGGGCCGGCGGGAGGACGCCCTGGCCGCGTTCGCCCGGCATCCCCTGGTCGATTCGGAGGAGCTCGCGGCCCGGCTGCTCGCCGGCTACGAGGCGGCATTCCCGGACCTCGCGGCGTTCTGGGGCACGCCGTAGCTCTGGGGCGCGGAGTACTAGAGCCGGCGGTACATCACATGCAGGCCAACGTAGCCCAGCCGCGGGTGGTTGAAAGCCTCCGGGATGGTGCCGAGGATCTCGAAGCCCATGCCCTGCCAGGCGGCGACGGCCCGGACGTTGCTTTCCACCACGGCGTTGAACTGCATGGCGCGGAACCCGGCGGCCCGGGCAGCATCCAGCGAGTAGGCGCACAGCGCGCGGGCCACGCCCCGGCCGCCATACCCGGCGCGGACCATGTAAGCGGCGTTGGCTACGTGGCTGCCGCCACCCGCCTGGTTCGGGTGCAGCTCGCCGGTGCCCAGAACGACGCCACCGGTCTCGCCACGGCCGACGGCCACGAAGGTCTGGCCCGGGGCCGTCTTGAACCACTTGGCGCGGGCCTGCGCCTCGGTGGTGTCGCGGTCCCAGGTGAAGGTCTCCCCCGCCCGGATGACGGGCTCCAGGATCTCCCAGATGGCGGCCCAGTCCGCTGGGGTGGCCTCACGGATCTCCCACGGGGCCGGGGCCGGCGGGGTTTCTGCGGGTGCGCTCACAGCCGCCACGATAGCAGCCCGCAACCGCCGGCGAACCGGTCCGCGGTTCAGGAGTAGTGTTTTACCGAATCCACGTCGCGCGAAGGGAGGGGAGCAGGATGCCGTTGGTCCGCCGCGTCGCCTTCCTCTCCCTGCACACCTCGCCGATGGAACAGCCCGGCTCCGGTGACGCCGGGGGCATGAACGTGTACGTCCGCGCCCTGGCCGCGGCCCTGGCCGAGACCGGCGTCGAGGTGGAGATCTTCACCCGGTCCACCGCTGCCGGCCAGCCCGCCGTCGAGCACCCGTCCCCGGGGGTCTGTGTCCACAACGTGCTCGCCGGGCCGCCGAGAAAGCTTCCCAAGGAGGAACTTCCGGCGCTGCTGCACAGCATGGTCGCAGAAATCGACCGGATCAAGCAGTTGCAGCCGCATGGCCGCTACGACGTCGTCCACTCCCACTATTGGGTTTCCGGGGTCGCGGGGCTGGAGCTTTCGGAGCTGTGGGGGGTGCCGCTGGTACACACCATGCACACCATGGCCAAGGTCAAGAACCTGCTGCTCGAATCCGGCGAGCAGCAGGAGCCGCGTCGGCGCGAGGAGGGCGAACACCGGATCGTCGACGGCGCCACCCGGCTGATCGCCAACACCGGCACCGAGGCCGCCGAACTCGTTTCGCATTACGACGCCGATCCCGACCGCATCGATGTGGCGCCGCCGGGCGTTGACCTCTCCGTGTTCACCCCCGCCTTCCGGAGCCGCGCCCGCAGCCAGCACGGTGTCCCGCCGGGGCGCTTCCACCTGCTGTTTGCCGGGCGCATCCAGCGGCTCAAGGGCCCGCAGATCCTGGTCAAGGCCGCCGCGCTGCTGCGCGCCCGCCGCCCGGACATCGACCTGCAGATCACCATCCTGGGCGCGGTGAGCGGGACAAAGGATTTCGACCTCAAGGCGCTGATCACCGCCGCGGGCATGGACGACGTCGTCACGCACCACCCGCCGGTCAGCGCGCCCAAGCTGGCCGGCTGGTACCGCTCGGCCGACGTCGTGGTGATGCCCTCCTACAGCGAGTCCTTCGGTCTCGTCGCCCTGGAGGCCCAGGCCTGCGGCACCCCCGTGGTGGCCACCAAGGTCGGCGGCCTGTCCCGGGCCATCTTCGACGGCCGGACCGGGTTACTGGTGGAGGGCCACAAGGCCGCGGACTGGGCCGATGCGCTCGAGGCCCTGCATGACGACCCGGCCACCCGGGAGGACATGGGCCGCGCGGCATCCGTGCACGCCCAGGGCTTCGGCTGGCAGCGCACCGCCGCGATCACGCTGGAGAGCTACCAGGCCGCCCTGGTCCAGTATTTTGGAACACGAAGCATCCCGGTGGCCCACACGCCTTGACCGGGATCAGACCGGGCGCCCTGCCGAAACCACCGGCGGGAGCGCCACGACGCCACGAGCCGAAGGACAACGATGTCTGAGAACACCACGGAAACCGCAGCAGCCGGGCACGCCACCGTCGACGTGGCCGCCAGCGGGGCCGCCCAGGCGCCGGTCCCGAGCGACCTGGAAATCGCGCAGCGCGCCACCATGCAGCCGATCGAGGATATCGCCGCCGCCGCCGGGATCAACCCGGAGGCACTGGAGTTCTACGGCCGCTACAAGGCGAAGATTGACCCGGCCAAGCTGGAGCGGGACGGTGCCCACGCCCCCGGCAAGGTGGTGCTGGTCTCGGCGATGTCCCCGACCCCGGCCGGCGAGGGCAAGTCCACCACCACCGTGGGCCTGGCCGACTCCCTGGCCCGGGCGGGACACCGGGTGATGATCGCGCTGCGCGAGCCATCACTGGGGCCGATTCTGGGCATGAAGGGCGGCGCGACCGGCGGCGGCTACTCCCAGGTCCTCCCGATGGATGAGATCAACCTGCATTTCACCGGCGACTTCCACGCCATCACCTCGGCGAACAACGCGCTGATGGCGCTCGTGGACAACCACATCTACCAGGGCAACGCGCTCAACATCGATCCGCGCCGGATGACATTCAAGCGGGTGCTGGACATGAACGACCGGGCGCTGCGCGAGGTCGTGATCGGCCTGGGCGGCCCGACGCAGGGCGTGCCGCGGCAGGACGGCTTCGACATCACAGTGGCCTCGGAGATCATGGCGGTGTTCTGCCTCGCCACCGACCTGAACGACCTGCGCACCCGGCTCGGCCGGATCACCTTCGGCTACACCTACGACCGGGAGCCGGTCACGGTGGCCGACCTCGGTGTCCAGGGCGCCCTGACCATGCTGCTCAAGGACGCGATCAAGCCCAACCTGGTGCAGACCATCGCCGGCACCCCTGCCCTGGTGCACGGCGGTCCGTTCGCCAACATCGCCCACGGCTGCAACTCGCTGATAGCCACCCAGACGGCGCGGTCCCTGGCCGACGTCGTCATCACCGAGGCCGGCTTCGGCGCCGACCTGGGCGCCGAAAAGTACATGGACATCAAAGCGAGGATGGCCGACGTCGCGCCGTCCGCCGTCGTGGTGGTGGCGACCATCCGCGCGCTGAAGATGCACGGCGGTGTCGCCAAGGACCAGCTCAAGGAGCCCAACGTCGAGGCGCTGGCCGCCGGCGTCGCCAACCTGCAGCGGCACGTGCGCAACGTGGAGAAGTTCGGCATCACCCCGGTGGTGGCCATCAACAGGTTCGGCACGGATACCCAGGAGGAGCTGGATTGGCTGCTGGACTGGTGCGCCGCGGAGGGCGTGCAGGCCGCCGTGGCCGACGTCTGGGGCCGCGGCGGAGGCGGCGACGGCGGCGATGAACTCGCCGCGAAGGTCGCCGCCGCCATCGACGCCCCGCATGGCTTCCGGCACTTGTACCCGCTGGAGATGACCGTGGAGGACAAGATCCGCACCATCGTGCAGGAGATTTACGGGGCCGACGGCGTCGACTTCTCCGTCCCGGCGCTCAAGCGGCTCGCGGAAATCGAGAAGAACGGCTGGTCCGGGATGCCGGTCTGCATGGCGAAGACGCAGTACTCCTTCAGCGACGACGCCACCAAGCTGGGCGCTCCGAAGGGCTTCACGGTCCACGTGCGCGACCTGATTCCCAAGACCGGGGCCGGGTTCATCGTGGCGCTCACGGGCGCGGTGATGACCATGCCCGGCCTGCCCAAGGTTCCGGCCGCGATGCGGATGGACGTCGACGCCGACGGCAACCCGGTCGGGCTCTTCTAACCCCGTTGCGCTATCACTCTTGGCTGCCATTCCCGGCGGATGGCGACCAAAAGTGACAGCTCAACAGGCCTGTGGATAACCGGAGCGGGGATCCGGGGTTCGGATAAGAATGGTCCGCATGCGACCACCTGTTGCCTTGCCGGCCCACCTCGCCTCGGCCCCGTTCACCGTCTATGAAGCGCGGGCCGCGACGCCGGGAACGTCGCGGCTCCGCGCTTCCGACCTCGCGACGGCCGGCCGGTTGCTCTACCTGCCTGCCGGCTGGGAGTTCGAGCTCCGCGGCCTGGCCCGCGCCCTTTCGGCCGCAACGCCGGGCGCGTGGATTTCGCACCTTACGGCCGCTGTGTTGCTGGGGCTGTGGCTCCCGTCGTGGTTTCGTGGCTGCCGGGAGCTCCATCTCAGCAAGCCGAAGGCGCTGCCGCCCGTCCGGCGCGAGGGCGTTGTGGGCCATACCGTTCTTGCGTTCGACGACGAGCTCATGGTCTGGGACGGCATCCGGATTTCAACGCCTGCCCGGACGTGGTTGGACCTTGCCCGCATCCTGCCGTTGGAGGATCTCGTAGCCGCGGGCGACCAGCTCGTACGGCAGCCCCGCCTGGAGCTGGAGGGCCGTTCGGAGCCGTGGGCCACACTCCCTCAGCTGCGGGACATGCTCACCCGGCACCCCAAGCTCAAAGGAATCGTGAAAGCGCGCCAGGCGCTGGAGCACATCCGGCCCGGTTCCGACTCCGCGCCGGAAACCTTCATGCGACTGGCATTGACCGCTGCCGGGCTGCCGGAGCCCGAGCTGCAGCTCAGGATGGTGCCGGACGACCCTCTCTCCCCCGCGGCCGACCTCGGATACCGGAGGCAAAGGATTGCAATCCAGTACGACGGCGGCCACCACCTCACGCGCGAACAACAGTCCCGCGACAATCGCCGCGACGAAAGGTTCAACGCGGCCGGCTGGCGCTACTTCAAATTCAACGCCGACGACCTGGCGGACGACTTCCGCGGTGCCGTCCGACGGGTCCGCCTAGCGCTCCACGGCCGTTAAACGCCGGTTGCCCTATCACTTGTGGCGGCTAAACCGGCTGTTTAGGCGCCGTAAGTGATAGGGCAACTCAAGGAAGGGTGGGGCTTAGCGCTCCACGTCGCCGCGGATGAAGGCCTCGACCTTTTCGCGGGCGAGGTCGTCGTTGAACTGCTCCGGCGGGGACTTCATGAAGTAGCTCGACGCCGAGAGCAGCGGGCCGCCGATGCCGCGGTCCAGGCCGATCTTGGCGGCACGGACGGCGTCGATGATCACGCCGGCGGAGTTGGGCGAGTCCCAGACCTCCAGCTTGTATTCGAGCGAGACGGGCGCGTCGCCAAAGTTGCGGCCCTCGAGGCGGACGAAGGCCCACTTGCGGTCGTCGAGCCACTGGACGTAGTCCGACGGGCCGATGTGAACGTCCTTGGCGGCGAGTTCGGCCTCGACGTTGGAGGTGACCGCCTGCGTCTTGGAGATCTTCTTGGATTCGAGGCGGTCCCGCTCGAGCATGTTCTTGAAGTCCATGTTGCCGCCGACATTCAGCTGGTAGGTGCGGTCCAGGGTGACGCCGCGGTCCTCGAACAGCTTGGCCATGACGCGGTGCGTGATGGTGGCACCGATCTGGCTCTTGATGTCGTCGCCCACGATCGGCACGCCGGCGGCGGTGAACTTGTCCGCCCATTCCTTGGTCCCGGCGATGAAGACCGGCAGCGCGTTGACGAACGCCACACCGGCGTCGATGGCGCA